>DGEY01000015.1:18889-30294 GCA_002391385.1 Firmicutes bacterium UBA3914
GGGCTAAAGGAAAACGGGCCGCAAGGAAGAACTTTTCCACTACTGGATGGAGGTATGAGCTATGCTTTTCTTAGGAGTGGATGCGGGAGGCTCCAAAACCGTGGCGGCGCTGGCCGATGCCGCAGGGCAGGTTGTGGCCCTGGCTGAGGCTGGTCGCGGGAACTTCCAGCACTCGACAATTGAGGCCGCCCGGAACGAGGTGCAAAGAAGCATAGAGCTGGCTGCCGCCCAGGCGGCCATCGACGCGAACCAGATCTCTTCCGCCTATTTTGGCATGGCTGGGGCGGACCGCCCCCGCGACTTTGAGCTGGTGCGGGAGCTGCTGGCGCCCATCGTGCCGCCCCAGGCCCGCTGGGGCTTTGAAAACGATGCCCTCCTGGGTCTCTGGGCTGGAACCAGAACCGGGGTGGGCGTGGCGGTGATCTGCGGCACCGGAACCAATGTGGTGGGGGTGAACTCCCAGGGGGAAAAGGTGCAGGTGGGCGGCATGGGCACCCTCTTTGGGGACTATGCCGGCGGCGGCTACATCGGGGAGCTGGCCCTGGCCCGCAGCCAAAGGGGCGCGGAAGGGCGGGGTGAACCCACCATGCTCTATCAACTTCTCTGTGAGCACTACCAGGTGGGCGAACTTTTGGATTTGGTGGACTGGCTCTATGCCGGGAAGGATCTGGGCCTGGCGCAGCTCGCCCCCATCGTGGTGCAGGCCGCGGCCCAGGGCGATGCGGTGGCCTGGGAGATCCTCTTTGAAGTAGGGGAAGAGCTGGCCGTCTCTGCCCTGGCTGCCATCAGGCGCCTCTTCCAGCCGGAGGAGAAAGTGGAAGTTGTGGCCATGGGCAGTGTCTTCCAAAGGGCGCAGCATCCCCTCATGTACGAGGCCTTTGTCCGCAGGCTCCTGGACAGTGAATACACGGTGGAGGTGAAGACCCTCAAGACCGAACCCGTGGTGGGGGCCCTGCTTGCGGCCGCGGCCCAGGCTGGCGTGGATGTGGATGAGGAGTTCGCCCGCAGTCTAGAGGAGTCCATCAAAGATTACCTCCCCAAGGAGGGATAGCGTGAAAATCGCGGTGATCGGTGCCGGCAGCACCTATACCCCGGAGCTAGCGGAGGGGCTTCTGTGGGAAGCGGAAAGCCTCGGGCTGCAGGAAGTCTGGCTGCAGGACATTGACGCCCAGCGCCTGGAGGTGGTGGGGGGTCTGGTGCAGCGCATGGCCGCGGCCCAGGGCAGTCCCTTTGAGGTTCAGCAGGTGCTGGACAGGGTGGAGGCCATCGCCGGAGCGGATTTCGTAATCACGCAGATCAGGGTGGGCGGGCAAGAAGCCCGCATCCTGGACACCAAGATCTGCCTGGAAGAAGGGCTCATCGGCCAGGAAACCACGGGGCCTGTGGGTTTTGCCAAAGCTTTGCGCACTATCCCGGTCCTTTTGGAGATCTGTGCAGATTTACGGGCGTATGCACCCAAGGCCTGGCTGATCAACTTCACGAACCCGGCAGGGATCATCACCGAAGCGGTGCTCAAATACGGGGGTGTGAGGGCGGTGGGCCTCTGCAACATCCCCTGGGGCCTGAAAAACGCGGCGGCCCGGGCCTGCGGCGCAGCGCCGGAAGATGTGGACCTGGAGTACGTGGGGCTGAATCACTTCTCCTGGGTGCGGCGGATCATGGTCCAGGGACGGGACCGCACCGCAGAGCTTCTGGAAAAGCTCGCCGCGCCTGCCAATATCCCCGGATTGAGCTTGGATCCCGAGTTCCAGAGGGCCCTGGGTCTTTGGCCCAACAGCTACCTCAACTACTTCTACCTGCAGGATGAAATGCTCGAGCACCTGCGAAGCCAACCTAGAACCCGGGGAGATGTGGTCCGGGAACTGGAAGCGCAGCTCCTGAAGGCCTATCAAGACCCGAAGCTGCGCTCCAAGCCCAAGGAGCTGGAAAAACGGGGCGGGGCCCACTATTCCACCGCCGCCGTTTGGCTGATCCGCGACCTACACCTTAACCGCGGCGGAAGGCATATCGTCAATGTGGCCAACAACGGCGCGCTGCCGGATCTGCCCGCTGGGGCGGTGGTGGAAGTCCCCTGCCTGGTGGATGCGGGGGGAGCAAGGCCCCTGGCCATGGGCCGCCTGGAGCCCCACATCAGGGGCCTGATCCAGCATGTCAAGGCCTACGAGGAGCTCACCGTGGAAGCGGCGGTAACCAAGGACTACCACACCGCCCTCCTGGCCCTGGCGACCCATCCCCTTACAACTTCGGTGAATAAAGCACGACGCATCCTAGAACGGTTCAACGAAGCACACCAGTTGGGACTGGCGAAAACATAGCAAAAGCGCCCTCGAGGGGCGCTTTTGACACCTATGGCTGTTTACGCTTCATCCATGTGGGGATAGCGGTAGCAGCGGGGCGGCAGGAGGTTTTCCTTAATGGCCCGCTGGGATACCCACCTGAGCAGGTTGAGCATGCTGCCGGCCTTGTCGTTGGTGCCCGAAGCCCTGGCGCCGCCGAAGGGCTGCTGGCTCACCACGGCCCCTGTGGGCTTGTCGTTGACGTAGAAGTTGCCCGCAGCCTCATAGAGGGCTCTGGACATCTTCACAATCACCCTGCGGTCCCGGGCGAAGATGGCCCCGGTGAGCCCGTAGGGCGAAGTGGTGTTGCAGAGCTCTAGAGTTTCGTCCAGCTCATCATCGGGATAGACGTAGACCGTGAGCACGGGTCCGAAGATTTCCTCTTCCATCAGCTTGAACTTGGGGTTGGTGGTCTGGACGATGGTGGGATCGATGAAGTAGCCCGTATTGTCATCGTAGCTGCCGCCCACCAAGATGGTGGCCTCCGGTGAGTTCTTGGCGTATTCGATATACGAGACAATGTTGTCAAAGGCGGCCTTATCGATCACCGCACCCATAAAGGTGGTGAAGTCGCTCACATCGCCCACTTTGAGCTCCTTGGTCATCGCCACCAGGCGCTCTTTCACCTCTGGCCAGATGCTCTCGGGGATGTAGGCCCGGGAAGCCGCTGAGCATTTCTGCCCCTGGAACTCGAAGGCACCCCTGACCAGGGCCACCACCAGAGCCTCGATATCCGCGCTGCTGTGGGCGAAGACGAAGTCCTTGCCGCCCGTTTCACCCACCAAGCGTGGATAGGTGCGGTAGGTGTGGATGTTGGCGCCCACCGTTTTCCACATGTTCTGGAACGTCGCGGTGCTGCCGGTGAAGTGGATGCCCGCCAGATCAGGATGCTTCAGGACCAGATCGCCTACGGTGCTGCCGGGTCCGGGGATGAAGTTGATCACGCCGGGGGGCAGTCCAGCTTCCTCCAGGATCTTCATGACGAAGTAGGCGGGGTAAACCGCGGAAGAAGCGGGCTTCCAGACCACGGTATTGCCCATCATGGCCGGGGCGGTGGGGAGGTTGCCGGCGATGGAGGTGAAGTTAAAGGGAGTGACCGCGAAGATAAAGCCCTCCAGTCCCCGATGCTCCACCCGATTCCAGCTCAGGGGCGTGGAGCGGGGCTGCTGGCGGTAGATCTCTTCCATGTAATAGGTGTTGAAGCGCCAAAAGTCAGTGAGCTCGCAGGCGGCATCGATCTCGGCCTGGTAGGGTGTTTTGCTCAGGCCCAGCATGGTTGCGGCGTTGAGCAGGTAGCGCTTGTCATGGGCCAGGATCTCAGCTGCTTTGAGGAACACGCCGGCCCGCTCTTCCCAGGGGAGCGCGGCCCACTCTTGGCGTGCCCGCAGGGCGGCCTCGATGGCGGCCTGGACTTCCTCGGGCCCCGCTTGGTGGAACTGACCTAAGCGGTGGCGGTGGTTGTGGGGCATCACGCAGTCGCCCAGGCGGCCGGTTTTCACTTCCTGGCCGTTGATGATCAGGGGAATCTCCACTTCCTTACCCTTGAGCTCCTCCAGGGCCGCTTTCAGTTTGGCCTTTTCGGGGCTCCCTGGAGCGTAGTTAAACACCGGTTCATTTTCCGGACGGGGCATTTGGAAAATAGCGTTGGACATTGAATCACCTCTCCTAAGATTTATTTCAACAATTCCTCACCGCTGAAATCACGATAGGGCGACAGGTCGGCAAAGATTTCAGGCTCCGTGCCATCGACGATGGCCTCAGCTGCGATCTCCGCCAGGCCCGGCCCCAGCATCAGGCCTTGGCCGCACATACCCACGGCATGGAAGAAGCCTTCCACATCCCGGTCGAAGCCCACAATGGGCACACCATCGGGCGTCATGGGGTAAAGCCCCCGCCACACCCTGCGCACCCGGATGTTGCGCAGCCTGGGATAGAGGTTGAGCATACGGGGAATGACCATGGGCAGAAACTCCGAAGTGGAGCGCCGGTCTGTGCCCATGCGCTTCGGCCGCGGCGTGATGCAAAAGACAATAGCCCCTTCCTTGGCCTGGTAGAAATAGTAGTTGTCGGAGTGCTCATCGGGGGCAATATCCACCAGCATGGGATTGAACAGAGGCTGGATGGGCTCGGTCACCCCGGCTTCATGGGAGTCGGGGTAAACTGGCAGGTCCGCGCCGACCATCTGGCCCACCTCCCGGCCGAAGGCGCCAGCTGCATTCACCACTGTGCCGCAGCCGAACTTGCCCTTGTCGGTGAGCACCGCGGTCACCCTGCCGCCGACAATTTCCATTCCGGTCACCTTGGTCTCGAAGTGGAACTCCGCCCCAGCCCGCCTGGCCAAGCGGTAGAGGGCACCCCCCAGCTTGAGGGAGGAGAGGTGTCCATCCTCGGGGGAGAAGGTTCCGCCCAAGAGGCCTTCGGCACGGATGCCCGGCACGATTTCCCGCACTTCCTCGGGGCCGATCCAATCGATGTTCAGGCCGTAGCCTTTCTGGATGGGCAAAAGGGCCTTGAGGTTCTCCGCAATCTGCTGGTCATAGGCGGGGAAGAGGTAGCCCCCTTGCACCCAATCCACATCCTCACCGTAATCTTCTTCCAGGCGGCGGACGAACTCCAGCGAGGCGATGCCGATCTGGATCTTCGCCCGGTCGGAATGGGTGGCGCGAATTCCGCCAATGGCTGCTTTGTTCTGCCCCTGACCGGGGGAGGACAGCTCATCCACAACGCCTACCCTTACCCCTCTGGCCGCGAGGCGGTGGGCTAAGGGCAGGCCCACGCTTCCTGCGCCCACGATGACCACATCATAGTTTTTCATGCTTTGTCACCCCCTTGATTAGCCAGGGCTTTCATGGGTATTTCCACTGTTAACGGCCGGTAAGTGGCGGGGCGGATCTCTTCTTTTTTCACTCCCGCCTCCATAAGCACCCGGGGCAGAAGATCGAGGCAGGTCTTGCCTCCGCAGGCCCCCATGGCCGTCCTGAGCAGCTTCAGCTGGTTGAGGTCGGTGACCTCGTTTTCCCGGACAAACTCCTTGATCTGTCCCACTGTTATCCGCTCACAGCGGCAGACGATGGCGTTATCCGGCAGGTAGGTGAAATCCGCTTCCGGAAGGGGTTGGGTTACCGCAGGATCCTGCACCAAGATGCCCGCCACCTTGGTGGCGATGTCCGCTTGCACCTGCAGCGTGAGCAGGTGGGTGCGGTGCTTCTTGTTGAAGCGGGTCCGCAGCACCGTTCCTCTACCCAGATCGCTACCTTCCACATCCCGCAGGATTACCTGGTCCCCCGGCTGGAAGTTGTGGTCGAATTCGTAGGGTAGCACCACCTCCGCTAGGCCTGCTTCTTCGGACTCCCGCACCAGGGTAATGGCCAGGCCGGGGCAGATCAAAACGCACAGCCCGCAGCCGATGCACTTCCCGCTGAACTCCGGCAGATCCATGATCGTGCCCGTTCTGCCCGTGAGCTGGATGGAGTTGTGGGGGCAGACCGTGGTACAGGGATTGCAGGGGATCTCCTCATAGCAGTGGATCACCGGCTGCCAGCCATCCTCAGGGGGCCAGGTGTGGGTGCGGGGGAAGACTTCCCCAGGCGGGCTTTTCAGGATCTCTGCTTTCGCAAACCACTCCTCGGGGATGTCGATGGTGCTCCCCAGGCGTCTAGCCATTTCCCGGCCGGTGATGCGGCCGCCGATCATGGCGGAGGAGGCCTCCGCAATCTCGTTGGCATCGCCCGTCTTCAGGACGGGGAAGCCCGCCTCCAATCCTGCGCTGTAGAACTCATCCACGGAGCTGAGCCCAACGGCGATCAGCACCGTATCAACTGCAAAGGTCTTGGCGGTAGATAGGAGCGGATTCCAGCTTTCGTCCACCTGGGCGATGGTGGCCTTTTCCACCTTACCCTCGCCCTGGACGCTCACCAGGGTGTGACTTAGGTAGATGGGCACGCCCATGCGCTTGATTTTATCCCCGTGGACTTTGTAGCCGGAAACCTTGGGGGCAATATCGATGAGGGCCACCACATCGATGCCAGCCTGGAGCGCATGGTAGGCGGCGATCAGGCCCACGTTGCCGCAGCCCACAATGAGTACCCGCTCCGACGATTTCACCAGATCCCTGTTGACGAGGGTTTGGAAGGCGCCGGCGCCAAAGACTCCAGGCAGATCGTTGCCGGGGAAGACTAAGGAGCGCTCCCGGGCGCCGGTGGCCACGATCACCCCGGCAAAGGACAACAGCAGGTAGCGTTCCTCCTGGGGCTGGTAGATACCTGCCTTGCCGTCGGCGAACACTCCCACCACCACCGAATCGGTCATGATAGTGATGTTCTCCCGCTTCCTGGCTTCTTCCTCAAGGATCTTGGCGATGTCCGTGCCCCTGGTGCCGGCATAGCAGTCGGCCATGGAGCCGAAGAACTTGTGGGTCTGGAGCACCAGCTTCCCACCGAGATGGTCCTTGTCGTCCACCAAGATCACTGAATAGCCGGCATCGGCCAGCTCGATGGCGGCGGTGATACCGGAAGGCCCGGCACCCACCACCAGGACCTGGCAGGAAAGCTCAGGTGGCCTGCGGGAGGGGCGGAGTTCATCGTCGGGGGGCAGGGTGGGATAGTGAACCAGCGTTCTGATATCCATTCCTTCCCGGAGGGGAGTGATGCAGCTTTTCATGGGCAGACCATCGATGAGTACGGTGCATTGGGCGCACTGCCCGTTAGCACAAAAAATCCCTTGCGGCGCATTGTCCACTTTGTGCCGGGAAAAGGTACGAATTCCGTTGGCAAAAAGGGCCGAGGATACCATTTCCCCTTCTCTGCCCACCAGGGGCTGGCCGTCAAAGGTGAAGGAAACTTCTCTGCCTGTCTTTTGATCCAGTATGGGATGTTGGCTAATTCTCATCTGTGCACCTCCAAAATCGTGAGCAACCCTTGGAGGGTTTTTCACAATGTACATATTCTGTTAACACACCTCTATTCCTGCCTTGCTGCACTCCCTTCCCACGAATTTCGTAAGAGAATTGGCGGAGTTCGCAAGCTGAGAAAGCGGTACAAAGTCCAGCATCTCTATTGACAGGAGGCACCGGGCAGGCTATGATTGACGTGAGAATGATTTTCACTGTCAAAGCTCTGCAGGTGACTTTGTAGATACAAGGAGACTAACCGGTCTCCACTTTGGCGTATGCGCAGCTTTTCTCAACTACTACATGCAGGTGACTAGATGGAGGGGTACCACATGAAACAGAGCCTTTATGAAGCAAAGCCTGGGAAGGAATACACCATTGTCCACACTCCAGATTTCCGGCTGCTTTCCAGTATCGGTTTATTTAACGGCGCGAAGGTGAAGATGGAAAGCAAATACGCCTTAGGGGGCCCTGTGTCCGTGTCCCTATCCACCAAGAAGATCGCGGTGGGCAAAGATCTGGCCACCCAGATCTACGTGCGCGAGGTGCGGTAGCATGAGCCGTTGCCATGAACTGCAGGAAGATCGGGAGGTTTTGGAACTAAGCGACAAGATTCTCCTCATGGGCCCGCCCAATGTGGGCAAGAGCGTTTTCTTTTCCGAGCTGACCAACATTCATGTGGTGAGCTCGAACTACGCGGGGACAACAGTTTCCTACATGAAAGGGACTGTGACCATAGATGGCCGGCAGTACAATTTGCTGGACGTTCCAGGCACTTATGCGCTGGCAGCGACTTCCCTGGCGGAAGAGGTTGCCTTGAGGTTTTTGGCCAGCAACCCCCGGGCCATATTATTCGTACTCAACGCCGCGGATCTGGAAGGCAGCATCAAGCTGCTCCTGGAGGTGCTGGAATTTAACATTCCAGTGGTGGGCGCTTTGAACCTGGCCGATGTGGCTAACCGCAAGGGCATGGAGATCGATGTTCCTGCCTTGAGCCGGGAGCTGGGGATCGCCATCGTGCCCACGGTGGCCGTGAAGCGCCAGGGTTTGGCTGAACTGGTGCAGGAGCTGGCCCAAGTGCTGGCTGGGGAAGCTGCGGCCAGCGGGGAAAGGTCCCGGGTTCGCGGCAGCGATGTGGAGTACTGGCAGCGGGCCAAGGAGATCACTTCCAAGGTAATGCGCTGGACCAACGGCAGCCCCAGCAGGCTGGACCGTTTAGGCGATGCCATGCTCAAACCCTGGCCGGGTATTCCCCTGGCTGCCCTGGTCATTTTGCTCAGCATCGGCGTGGTGGTGGGGGCGGGTAAGGCCCTGCGGGCTGTACTCCTTTTGCCCCTGGTCAATCAAGGCATTGTACCGCTCTTTGAGGCGCTGTTTTCCCGGCTGCCCCTGCCGGAAGTGGTGCACAATGTCTTGATCGGCGAGTTTGGCATCTTCCGCATCAGCTTTGAGTGGATTTTGGCTTTGGTCATGCCCTATGTGCTCCTCTTCCAGCTGGTCTTTTCTTTTCTGGAGGACAGCGGGATCCTGCCCCGCATCGCCGTTTTGTTTGACAACATCATGCGCAAACTGGGGGTGCAGGGGGGGAGTTTGATCAACATCATGCTGGGCTACGGCTGCGCAGTGCCGGCCATTATCGGGACCCGCACGGCCACAACCAGGAAAGAGCGGCTGATCGTCACCACCATTGTCTGCTTTGCTGTACCCTGCATCTCCCAAACCGGGGCCCTGTTTTCGCTCCTGGCCGCCTATTCCTACTGGCTGGTTCTGGGCGTACTCCTCACGGGACTCCTGGTTTTCGTCCTCGTTTCCATCCTCACAAGCAGGCTGCTTAAGGGTACGGTGGATCCCTTGGTGATTGAAATCCCCAATCTGCTCATCCCTGAGCGCCGCGCCTATTTCAAAAAGTTCTTCATCCGGGCCAAGCATTTCCTGGTGGATGCGGAAGGGCCCATGCTCATGGCGGTCATGATCGCGGCGATCTTGGCGGAAACTGGTCTTTTGACCGGCATCAGCACTGTCCTGAAGCCTTTGGTATCCGGCTGGCTGGGCCTGCCCCCGGAGGCGTCCATGTCCCTGATTCTGGGGATCATCCGCCGGGAGATGTCGGTGGCGCCCCTCTTGGCCTTGGACCTCACCAGCCTCCAGGTTTTTGTGGGGGCGGTGGTGTCCCTGATTTACCTGCCCTGCATGTCCGTTTTTGCCATCGTGGCTAAGGAGTTCGGGGCCAAAGTGGCCGTGGCCATTACCGCCGGGACAACCTTCACCGCCCTCTTTTTGGGCGGGCTGCTCAACCACCTGATCCGCTTCGCCCTGAGCTTGGTGTAGAAAGGCGGGGGCTGCATGTGGATCACCAGACTCACCAGACAAATCGAGCAGCTGGCGGCCAGCAGCAGGCTAATTTACTCCTTGGCCGCCCTCTATTACCGGCAGATGGTGCAGCGGGAAGCGGAGCTGGCCCAGATCGGGCCGGAGGATCGGGTGCTCTGCATCGGGGGAGGCATCTGTCCCTACACAGCCATCCTGCTGCAGGAGTATACGGGAGCGGAGGTTACGGTGATCGATAACGATCCCCGCTGTGTGGAGCAGTGCTGCCGCTTTTTGCGGGGCCGGGGACTGGACGGCATCGGCGTCCAGTTCGGCTGCGGCACTGCCGTCCACTGCGGGGACTACACAGTGGTCCACCTCGCGCTCCAGGTTTCTCCCCGGGAGGAGGTCCTCAGGCGCGTTCTGGCCCAAGCCCGGGCGGGCACCAGGATTTTGGTGCGGGTGCCCAAGGCTTCCCTGGAGGGGCCTTTCCAGTGTGAACGCCGGGTTCAGCACGGAACCCTTTCCAACGTGGACTGCACTTTCGTTTTGGTGGCACCGGGACCAAGGACGCAGGTGGCAGTATGATGGGCGTGCAAAAGGGCAGAAAACCAGCTGCCCTTTTCCTCAATGTGCTGGCGGTTTTGTCCCTGGCGGTTTTGGTCTACCTGGCTTGGCACACCGATTTCCGCCAGATCGGGCTCCATCTTGCGGCCCTGCCCCGGGGCCTTGTGCTCTTCCTTTTGGCCCTGCAGGTTGTGACCCAGCTGGCCCTCAACTACCAGTGGTTCCGCCTCTGCAGGACCCTGGGTCTACAGGCTTCCTTCGGGGAGCTTCTGCTGGTCAATGCCTACGGTACGGTGGTGGATGCGGCCAATCCCGGGGAAAAGGTGGGGGGCGAGGTAGCAAGGGTTCTGCAGCTCCACAGCCTCCTGGGCTTCAGCGCCAACCAGGCTGCTTCGCTCGTGGCCATCCAGAAGTCCTTGAGCCTTGCTGCCTTGGTTATCCTAAGCGGGCTGGCGGTGCTCGTTTTGGGGGATTCCCTGCCGCCCTTGGCCTCTCCTGGCTTGCGCCTTGTGGTTCTGGCGGTGCTGGCGGCTTTGGCGGCCATCGTGGCCTGGGTTCTCTTGGGCACCGAGCGCCTCAACAGCCGGGTGCAGCGGCTGAAAAGCGAGGGAAAGCCCGCGGTCTGGCTCAAGCGGTGGATGGCCGGTTTGGCCCGGGACACTGCGGCCATCGGCCGCAGGCCGGGGGAGTGGGGGCTTCAGCTCCTTCTTTCCCTGGGCATTTGGACCCTCTTTCCCCTTAAGCTCTGGCTCCTTACGGCGCAGCATGCCAGCCTCAACCCCCTTTTCCTTTTTGCCGCTACCTTCGCCGCCTATTTTGCCGCCATGATCCCGCTGCTGCCTGGGGGCTTGGGTACCTTTGAGGCGGTGATGGGCGGGATGCTGGTGGCCTCGGGCTTAACCTGGGAAGAGGCCCTGGCCATCAGCTTAGTGTTTCGCTTTGTTACGTTTTGGTTTGTGGTGCTGGGCAGCGCACTGCTCATCGCCGGGGGGAAAATGATCCAGTTGACGAGGGAAAGAGTTCATGAAAGATAGAGTGCTGCTGAAGCAGCTCCCCAATCTGCTTACCCTGCTCAATATGGTTTTGGGGTTGGTCGTGGTGCTTGCCCTTGTGTGGCGGGGTCCTGGGTACCGCCTGGGGGCCTGCGCCTTGATCCTCCTGGCCGGAGGAGTGGATGCCCTC
This sequence comes from Firmicutes bacterium UBA3914, assembly GCA_002391385.1. Classification (GTDB taxonomy): domain Bacteria; phylum Bacillota; class Limnochordia; order Darwinibacteriales; family Darwinibacteriaceae; genus DTU010. The sequence goes on from DGEY01000015.1 coordinate 30,170, forward strand.
GACGGGAAGCTGGCCAGGCTCTGGGACGTGGAATCAGATTTCGGCAAGCAGCTGGACTCCTTTGCCGATCTGGTCTCCTTCGGCCTGGCCCCTGTGCTGCTCACCCTGACCCATCCGGAGGTGAG
>DGEY01000015.1:30549-31108 GCA_002391385.1 Firmicutes bacterium UBA3914
GCCCGCTTTAACCTCGGCGACTTCCGGGACTACTTCCTGGGTCTGCCCATTACCGCCGCAGGCATCATTTTAGTTCTGGTCAATCTCCTGCTCCACTACAGCCCCATCCTGGAGCTGGGCTGGGGCGTCGCGGCCCTAAGCGGCCTTGTGCTTCTGCTCGCCGCCCTCATGGCCAGCAGGGTGGCTGTAAAACGCCCTTGGTAAAAGGAGGCTCCCACGGGATTTCCCGTGGGAGCCTAATTTATTTCGCCGTTTGGATGGTGGGTCCATCTTCCCCTACGTTAAGCATGATCTGGGGATGGAGGAAGCCCAGAAGTTCCCCTTTGAACAGGCCGATATAGCCGTTGTTGGCCGCGTTGTTGCCCATGATGCCTGTGGGCAGGCCCTGGGCGTTGTTGATCTCCACCACGCCGCCGTAGAGTCCAGCCCGCAGGCCCACCAGTTTTTTCATCTCCCGGGTGCCGTTGTAGATAAGCAGAGCACCGGCGTTCTCTTCGTTTTGGATCGCCGCGGTGAGGTGGCCATCCTGGTTGAAGATGCCCACTGCCCCTCCATCTGC
>DGEY01000015.1:31310-37250 GCA_002391385.1 Firmicutes bacterium UBA3914
TCATACTTGAGGACAGCCACTTCCTGGCCCTCGTCGTTCACGATCACCACTTCCCGGGCCACGATGCGGTCCCAGACCTGCTGGGTGGCGCTGACTATATTTACCCCTGTTAGGGCAGAGAAGAGGGCAAGAAACAGTAGGGGATAGATGATCAAGCGCTCGTACTTGGACATATAACCGCTCCTTTTCATAGACAGGGTGATGCTGAAATAATTCGGTGTCGGCGTGGAAATACCTGCCGGGGGCACGACTGCCCCTGGCAGCTCAGGTGTTTTCTGGATTAGAAACATTTCCCTTGAGGGCGGCATGCAAGGCCTCCAGGAGCTGACCGCTGAGGTCGTGGCCGTATTCCCAAATCATGATGCCGCCCAGGCCCTTCTCCCGCACGTAGGCGGCTTTGTGGGCCAGGGACTGGGGGTCTTCATAGGAGATCAACTCCTGGCCGTTGTAGAGATAGGCGGCCTTGGCAGTGTCGTCCCAGAAGCGTTTATAGCTGGGATCAGCTAGAAATCGCTGTAGCTCGGTATAGCTCAATCCGTGTTCATAGGCGCTGCTTGTATAGGGCTGGTAAAGGCCGCCATTCTCCGGCGCCACCCCGCGCCAGGCCCGGGCGTAAAAGGGCACGCCCAGAAGCAGTTTGTCTGGGCGCACGCCCGCAGCCAGGTACAGCTGCACGGCCTGATCCACACTCCAGTCCGCGGGGTCCTGGGGGTTGCGGTACAAATTGGCGGTGTGCCCCGTGGTGGGGCTCCAGCCGCCGTAGAAGTCATAGGCCATGAGCTTGAGATAGTCCACCTGCTGCTGCACCCGGTCCAGATCGATGGCCCTGGGGAACCAGCTGGCCGCGGGTACCGCTGTGGATAGTGTGAGGGGGCGGGAAAGCCTTTCCATGAGCCGATTCAGCCCCTGGCGCAGGTCAGCCAGGAGGAGGATGTAGTTTTCGCCTTCCTCCCGCCCCACGGGGTACTCCCAGTCGATGTCGATTCCATCCAGATCGTGCCCTTCCAGCCAGTTCAGCGCATCGGCGGTGAAGGCGGCCCGGTTTTCTGGGGTGAGGGCCATAGCGGAAAAACCTTCCGCACCCCAGCCGCCCACGGAGAGGTTCACCTTGAGGTGGGGATGGCGCCCCTGCAAGGCAGCCACCTCTGTGAATAGATGCCTGCCGCCGGATTCGCCCGCGAGATGGGGGATGTAGATGCGGTTGCCTGAGAGGAGCCCGAAGGCCAGGTTCACCGTGTCCAAAAGCTCGCCCCGGATTTCCCCGGCGCGCCAGTGCCTGTCCTGGGCCATTTCCTCTTCTGTGCTTCCCAAGGGCCAGGTGCGCAGATACGAAACGAGGAGCATACCTTTCCTCCTTTCCAAAAGTGTTCCCTATACTTCTCTAGAACCCTGGCCTTTCCTTTCTAGGTCGTTACGGCATTGTTAACCCTGCCCCCCTGAGCAGGAACGATGAAGGGGGATGGGGAATATACCAGGGATCATATTTGCGGGGGACGATGGCCATCAAGATCTTCGAACCATTTTTCATGCTGGCACTGCTCATTGCCTTAGGGTCTCTGCTCTACCGCCTGCGCATTTTGGATCTGGACTTCTGCCGCCGGCTCAGCCGGTTGGTGGTGCAGGTTACTTACCCGGTTTTGCTTTTTGTGTCCATGTACAAAAATGTGAATCCGGCTGCCCTGCAAAGGGGCTGGATCTTTACCGCCTTCGGCCTGGGAACATCGATGTTCTTGGCCATTACCGCCCACTACAGCGGCAAGCGGCTGGGTTTGCAGGGTAAAACCTTTGGTACTCTGCAGATTCTCTGTACCAACGGAAATAACGTTTTTCTCCCTGTACCCATAGTCTCCGCCCTCTTTGGGCCGGAGTTTGTGGTCTATCCTGTTCTCTTCGAACTGGGGGCCGGCCTCTTTTACTGGAGCTACGGCATCTCCCACTTCCGCCCCGGGCCCCGCTTCAGCCTCAAGCGGCTTCTCAACCCCAACATGCTGGGCTTGCTCCTCGGCCTGGTCTGCGGCCTTTTGGGCCTGCGGCTGCCGGGCTTCGCCTTGGGAGCTTTGGAGCTCGTGAGCAACATCACGGTGGGTTCGGCCATGCTCATCGTGGGAGCTTTAGTGGCCGACCTTTTGGCCAGCAAGTTCACCTTCAGGCGGGAGATCTGGACTGTGCTGCTGCACCGCCTCGTGCTCAGCCCGGCGGTGGGCCTGGTTTTCCTCGGGGCTTTGCCCCTGCCGGATACCCTGAAAACGATCCTGCTGCTCCTGCTCAGCATGCCGCCTTTGGTGAGCACGGCACTGGTGGCTGCCAGTTTCGGGGGAGATGAGGAGCTTGCCGCCAGCGGGGTAGTGCTTCCCACCCTGCTCAGCTTAGCCCTGGTCCCCTTGGGACTTATGCTCTTTTAGTCTGGTTTAAAAAACCGCACAGGAATTTGTAAAAAAGAGGGGCGAAAAAAGAGGATTTGCTCTGCCCTCCATCCAATTATACGGAAGAGGTTGCTTTTGTGGGGCAAAATGCAACCGGTTTCATTACAACTTAGAGGAGGTTTCAGAAGTGAAGAAAAGCATAGTCGCGGTCTTCGGTCTCCTATTGGTGCTCTCCCTTTCCCTGGGGGCGTTGGCTCAAGAAAGGGTTGTCACCATGATGGGGGTATGGGGTGGCCAGGAGCTTGAGGCCTTCCAAGAAGTGATGGCTGCCTTTACCGAAAAGACCGGCATCAAAGTGCAGTTTGAAGGTACACGTGATCTGCCCACTCTGCTCCAAACCCGCATCGCCGCCGGTAATCCCCCGGATGTGGCTGCGATCCCCGGGCCCGGAGCCATGAAGGAATATGTGGAGCAGGGTGCCCTGGTTGACCTGAACAAGGTGATTGATCCCCAGGTCCTGGCCGAAGATTACAACAATGCCTGGATCGAACTGGGAACGTACAAAGGCGGCTTCTATGCCCTCACCTTTGCCGCTGACATCAAGAGCCTGGTTTGGTACCGTCCGGATGTGTTTGCTGCCAAGGGCTACGCCATCCCCACCACCTGGGAGGAGCTGGAGGCCCTCATGGACCAGATGGTAGCTAACGGCGACACCCCCTGGGCCATCGGCTTAGAGTCGGGTGCTGCCAGCGGCTGGCCGGCAACGGACTGGATCGAAGATATCATGCTGCGCACCGCTGGACCTGAGGTCTATGATCAGTGGGTCAACCACGAGATCCCCTGGACCGATCCCAGAGTCAAGGAAGCCTTTGAGATCTTCGGCAAGATCGCGCGCAGCAGCGACTACGTCTATGGCGGTCCCACCACGGTTCTGGCCACCAACTTCGGCGACTCCGTGAGCGAACTGTTCACCGATCCGCCCCGGGCCATGATGCATCGCCAGGCCAGCTTCATCACCAGCTTCATCACGGACGCCAACCCCGATGTGGTGCTGGGCCGGGATGTGGCCTTCTTCGGCTTCCCCATGATCAAGCCTGAGCACGGCAATCCCATGCTGGGTGCCGGCGACATGATCGCCCAGTTCAACGATACGCCCGAAGCCAGAGAGTTCATGAACTTCCTGGCCAGCCCCGAGGCCCAGGAGATCTGGGTGAACAGGCTGGGCAAACTGGGTACCAACAACAAGATCGATCCCGCCGCCTATCCCGATGATCTCACCAGGGAAATGGCTGAGCTTTTGAACACCGCGGATGTGTTCCGCTTTGACGGCTCCGACTCCATGCCCGCGGCTGTGGGCTCCGGCGCCTTCTGGGAAGGCATGCTCATGTATGTGGGCGGCGAAGATCTGGACACCGTTTTGGAATACATTGAATCGGTAGCCCAAGAGAGCTACTAAAAGCAAGTGATCAGCTAAGTGAACTGGGGCGCGCCCTTTCCTCAGGGCGTGCCCTTTTTCCCAGCGGCGCGGGAAGGGGTGAAGTGGATGAAGCGGAGAACCGGTATGCTTACTGCACTCTTTTATGTTGGCCCAGCGGTGCTGTTTCTCCTGGTTTACCAGGTCTACCCGGCTCTGCAGACGGTCTATCTCAGTTTTTTGGACCGGCGTTCCGAGTCCTTCGTGGGGCTGGAGAACTACAAATACGTGTTTACCTCCCAGACCATGCTCCGGGCCTTCAAAAACAACCTGCTGTGGCTGGTGCTCTTCACCGCCGGCACGGTTGGTTTGGGCCTGCTCTTTGCCATTTTGGTGGACCGGGTGAAGTATGAGCGCATTGCCAAGTCCATCATTTTCATGCCCATGGCCATCTCCTTCGTGGGTGCCGGTGTGGTCTGGAAATTCATATACGCCTACAAGCCATCCGGTGCCGAGCAGATCGGGCTTCTCAATCAGATCATGGTGGTTTTGGGCTTTGAACCTAAAGGGTGGCTTTTGGAAAGCCCCATCAACAACCTGGCCTTAATTGTAGTTGGTTTGTGGATCTGGACTGGTTACTGCATGGTCATCCTATCCGCCGCCTACAAAGGCATCCCCAAGGAACTGATGGAGGCGGGGCAGGTGGATGGTGCCAATGACTGGCAGGTCTTCCGGCACATCATCATCCCGGAAATGCGGCCCGCCCTGACCATGGTTACCACCACCATGCTGGTGAATGTGCTCAAGATCTTTGACATCATCTATGTCATGACCAACGGTAACTACGGAACAGAGGTTATTGCCAACCGCATGTTTAAGGAAATGTTCCAGTTCGCCAATACCGGCAGGGCCAGTGCCATTGCCGTGGTTTTGTTTGTGATGATCATTCCCATCATGTATGCGAACATCCGCCAGAAGCTGAAGGGGGAGGGATAGGCGTGACTCGGCAGAAACTCAAGGCGAAAATGCCGCAGATTGTGATCAACGTGGTGGTGATCGTGGCCATGCTGCTGTGGATCGTGCCCACGCTTGGCCTTTTGATCACTTCCTTCCGCCCCGCCAGCGACGTGGTCTACTCCGGTTGGTGGACGGTGCTCACCAGCCCCCTGAAGTTTACCCAATACACGGTGGAGAACTACAAAGCGGTGCTCAGCTCCGGGGGTATGTCCACTGCCTTCCGCAACAGCTTCATCATCACGGTGGGGGGAACGGTGATCCCGGTCTTCCTGGCCTCCTTGGCCGCCTTTGGCCTCTCCAAGCTCCACTTTAGGGGGCGGGGCCTGTTCTACGCCCTGATCGTCTTTATGCTGGTGGTGCCCACCCAGATGACCTTTATCCCCGTGCTCAGGCTGTACAACAAGCTGAGCCTTTCCGGGACGTTTGTGGGGCTGTGGTTGGTGCATACCGGCTACGGGCTGCCCTTTTCCATCTTTATGCTGCACACGTTCTTCCAGGGGCTCCCCGATGAGCTGTTTGAAGCCGCCTACATCGACGGTGCTTCGGTGTGGACATCCTTTTTCCGCCTGGCCATACCCCTTTCTGTGCCGGCCTTGGCTTCCCTGGTGATCTTCCAGTTCCTGTTCGTGTGGAACGATCTCTTGGTGGCCCTCATCTACCTAGGCGGCCACGAGTCGGTGGCCCCGTTGACTGTGCGCCTCTCGAGCTTGGTGGGCTCCTTCGGACAGGACTGGCACCTGTTGACGGCAGCGGCCTTTGTTTCCATGGTGGTGCCGATTGTCGTGTTCTTCTCCCTCCAGCAGTACTTCGTCCGGGGACTTTTGGGCGGCGCGGTCAAGGGTTGATGGCGGCGCCAAGTCTACGCAGATCACGCAACCGCTGGGCTCTCCCGGCGGTTGTGTTTTTGTGTGCCCGGCATGTCTACCGAGCCGATGGGTTGAGAGAAACCCTACCGCCCAACCAGCGGGAAGGTAACCAGCAGGCAAGGGCGCCACTGGCAACAGTGGGGTCTGGAGGAAGCCGAGGGGGTGCCTTGGAACATAGCGTAAGCGAACCGGGGTTGGCTTGTAGAGTGGGTAACCCTGCCGCGAATGGGAAAGCCCGATAGCTGGATAGCTCTGCAAGTTAGGACGGATGGCTTCAAGG
>DGEY01000040.1:0-1953 GCA_002391385.1 Firmicutes bacterium UBA3914
ATGTACTCCCGGAAACCTAGTAAAATAAAGGCTTACAGCCTTGACATCAATACTCCCGTCTCCACATGCCTGGTCCAGGGGAACATGTCCACCGGCTGCACGGGCCCGAGCCGGTAACCAAGGCCCGCCAGTTGGCTCAAATCCCGGGCCAGGGTGGAGGGGTTGCAGGATACATAGACTAGGCGCGGCACGCCCGCTGCCGAAAGGGCCCTGAGCACCGCCGCATCACAGCCCTTCCTGGGGGGATCCACAATCGCGGCATCGATCGCCGTGTGCTTCTGGATCAGCTTGGGCAGCTCCTCCTCCGCCCTGCCAACGTGGAATTCCGCATTGGCAATGCCGTTGAGCTCCGCGTTGCGGCGGGCATCTTCCACCGCCGCGGACACGCTTTCCACCCCGATCACCTGCCCGGCCTGGGCCGCCACATACAGCCCGATGGTCCCCGCTCCGCAGTAGAGGTCCAAAACAGTTTCTGCACCTGTGAGCCGCAGGTTCTGCCGCACCAGATCATAGAGAACCCTCGTCTGCACGGGGTTCACCTGGAAAAAGGACAAGGGCGAGATGGCGTAGCGCAGATGACCCACCGCATCCAGCAGATGCTCTTCACCCCAGAGCACCTGGGTTTCCCGGCCCAGGATGACATTGGTCACGCGGGGGTTGATGTTGTGGACAACGCTGACCAGTTCCGGGATCTCCCGGGTCAGCCGGGCAATCAGCTCGGCGCTGTGGGGAAGCTCCCTGGTGCGGGTTACCAGGATCAGCATCAGCTTTCCTTGGGCGAAGCTCACCCTGATCACCGCGTGCCGCAGCACCCCGCTGTGGCGCACCTCGTCATAGGGCTCGATGCCCAGCTCCCCCGCGGCCCGTTTCACCGCCAGGGCCAGTTTAGTTATGAGGGGATGCTGAATCTCACAGGTGTGTAGATCCACAATGTCGTGGCTGCCCCGCTGGAAAAAGCCCATGACCAGCTGACCCCCCTGCCTGCCCAGGGGTAGCTGGGCTTTGTTGCGGTAGTGGTACGGGTCCGCCATGCCCAGGGTGGCAAGCACCTCCACCTCCAGACCACCCAAACGCTCCAGGGCATCCACCACCTGCTGGCGCTTCCAGCGCAGCTGAGCGGCGTAATCCATGTGCTGCAGCTGGCAGCCGCCACAGAGGAGAGCATGGGGACAGCTGGGGGCGCGCCGCTGAGGCGACGGCTCCACAACGCGCAAAAGCTCGCCATAGGCCAGGCGCTCCTTCACATGGACCAGGCGCAGCCGCACCTGATCGCCTGGTATAGCTTGGGGAACGAACACCACCCGATTATCAATGCGGCCTACCCCCATGCCCTCGTGGGTGAGACCGGTGATGGCCACAACATGCTCAACTCCTACCCGCCAGTTACTCATTGCTCCTCCTCCAAAAAGCCCAGAACTGAGCGAACTCGGTCCCGGGCTTTCTGCCTATTCCTTCTTCATCCTCAGCATGGAGTAGGGTTTCACCCGCTCCATAGGTATACGCACTTTAAAGTTAGCATGGGCCGCCTGCAGCTCTTCCTCAGGTTCCACTTGGACAAGGCGGCTGACAACCGTCGTCACCAGCGGCCCCCGGGGCTGAAGTATCTCCACCTCCGCACCCAGGGGCAGGCGGTTGCGCACGCCCACCAGCGCTTCCTTTCTCTCCTCATCGTAGCTCTCCACCACACCCACTACCTCATGGGTTTGGATGTAAGCGCTGCTGGGGCGGTAAATTCCAGCATCGGTGGGTGCGAAAAACCCGGCCCAATAGGGTCTGTGGCTCACCTTATCCAGCTCCTCCAGAAGCTCCGGAGGCAGCTGGTAGTTTTCCGGGTTTTGGGCGTAGAGATCTAGAGCCTGCCTGTAGGCACGCACCACTGTAGCCACGTAGTAGGCGCTCTTCATGCGCCCTTCGATCTTCAGGCTGTCTACGCCCAGCTGCACCAGATCGGGG
>DGEY01000040.1:2174-41035 GCA_002391385.1 Firmicutes bacterium UBA3914
CATCCTCCTCGATGGGCATGTACTCTCCCGGCCGCTTTTCCTCCACGATGGCATAGCGCCAGCGGCAGCTCTGGGCGCACTCACCCCGGTTGGCATCCCGGCCGGTGAGGACGTTGCTCAACAGACAGCGGCCCGAGTAAGCCACACACATGGCGCCGTGCACAAAGACCTCAAGCTCACAACCGGTTTCCCGGCGGATGCGGGCAATTTCCTCCCTGCTCAGCTCCCTAGCCAAAACGAGGCGGGTTACACCCAGCTCGGCCCAAAACTTGGCGGCCTGGTAGTTCACGGTGTTGGCCTGGGTGCTCAAATGCAGGGGAAGTCCCGGCGCATACTGGCGCGCCAAGGCCAAAACGCCCACATCAGCGATGATCAAGGCATCCACCTGCAGTTCCGCCAGCTCCTCCAAGTAGGCGGGGAGCTGGTCCATTTCCTCGTTGCGGGGGTAGGTGTTCACCGTAACGTAGACCTTTACTCCCCGCTCCCGGGCCAGGGCCAGAACCTCCTTTAGCTCCTCCGGGCTGAAGTTGCCGGCCTTGGCCCTCATCCCAAAGCCCTTGCCTGCCAGATAGATGGCATCCGCTCCGTATTCCATGGCCACTACGGCCTTTTCCATATTCCCCGCCGGAGCAAGTAGTTCCGGAAGTTTCACCGGCGTTCCCTCCTAATAACCGTACATCCTCCTGGCCCGCAGATGCTCATCGTACGTTCTCGTAAACTCATGGGTGCCATCGCGCCTGCTTACGAAGAAATAGTAATCGGTGTCGGCGGGCTGCAGCACCGCCAGCATGGACGCGAGGCCCGGGCTGGCAATGGGCCCCGGCGGCAGGCCAGGATAGCGATAAGTGTTGTAGGGAGAATCGATCTCCAGATCCCGATAGAGCACCACCGGGCGATCCTCTTCGGTCACGTAGCGCACGGTGGGATCCGCCTGGAGCGGCATGTCCACCGCCAAACGGTTCAGGTAGACCGAAGCCACAAGGGGCCGTTCCTCAGCCACCATGATTTCCCGCTCCACAATGGAGGCCAGGGTAACCACTTCATGGAGGGAGAGGTGGCTTTCCTCCAGCAAAGGAAGTACTTCCTCCTCCACCACCTGCAAAAAGCGGGACACCATCTGCCCGATGATCTCCTCTTCCTTCTGCCCTTCCGAGAAGTAATAGGTATCGGGGAAGAGATAGCCCTCCAGGGAAGCTATGGGCAGATCGAATGGCAGCGCCTCCCCGAAGACCAGGTTGGCATTGAAGGCCAGCTCCATAAAGCGCTCCCTGTCCGCCAGGCCTTTCTCAGCCAGGAGCGCGGCAATCTGCTTGATCTCAAAACCTTCCGGGATCACCACCGGCACCAGCCGGACCCGTCCGGAGCGAATCTGTTCGATGATCTCCAAGGGCCGCATGTCCGCTCTGAGCAGGTAAGCTCCGGCTTGCAGCTCGTGCTGGGCACCTTCCAGCCTAACTAACAGCTCAAACAAGCTGGCGCTGGCGATGATCTCCTCCTGGGCTAGACGCTGCGCGATCTGCCTGGTGCCCATCCCCGGTTCAATGCGGACCACCTTGCCGGGGGCGTCCCCCTGGGAGTCTAGGGGCCTGTTGCTCACGACAAAGAAAGCCGCCAGAGCAGCGCAGACCAGAACCATCAAAAAGAACAGAAAACGGACCATGCCGCCTTCGGTCCGTTTTGATGTTGCTTGCACAGAATCGGGCATAGAAGCACCCCCACGACACCACTAATCGGGCTGGGGCCTGAAGCCTATTCCTCCGACTCCAAAAAGGCCACTACCCGTTCGAACTCCTGGTCATCCTCGATTTCCATGAGAACCTCTTCACCGGCGTCATCGATTTCCAGCCTGTAGATGAGTCCGCCCTCTTCGGGATCGTCCAGGGGGAACAAAACCGCGTAGGCCTGCCCTTCAAACTCAAAATCATAGATGGCACACTCGTGCTCGTTGCCGTCCTCGTCTTCCAGCACAACGATATCGCTGAATTCGTGTTCGTGTTCGTGATCATCGTGGCCGTGTTTGTGCGCCATAAGATCAACTCCTTCCTTTGAATGCTAGTTTGACCGCCTGCTATCCAAATATGCCTGTAAAATGACGGCGGCCGCCACCTTGTCGATCACTTTACGGCGCTTTGCTCGGCTCACATCTCCCTCTAAGAGGATCCGCTGGGCGGCCGCGGTAGAGAACCGTTCATCCCAATATTCTACTGGGAGGGCAAATTCCCTCTCCAATTCCGCGGCAAATGCATATATTTTCTCCGCCTCCGGCCCGAAGCTTCCATCGGTTCTGCGGGGCAGGCCCACCACGAATTTTTCCACATCGTACTCCTGCACAAAAGCCCGCAGGGCCGCAAAATCCTCCGCCAGACTCCTGCGCCGCACCACCGCCAGCCCCTGGGCCGTCCAACCCAGGGGATCGCTCACCGCCACCCCGATTGTTTTTTCCCCCACATCCAACCCCAGTACGCGCATGGCCCCACTCCCCTAAATCACTTTGATGGCAAATTCGGGGCAGCTGGCCCCGCAGTACCCGCAGTACACGCACTCCTCAGGCATGGCCACAACAGCCCTGCCGTTGTGCAGCGCCAGGGAGCCGTTGGGACAGGCGGAAACACAGGAGCCGCAGCCTGTACACCAGTACTCGATGTGCAGCCTTCGGGTGGCAGCTGCGGGGGCAGGCAGGTCCCGGCGGCCTTGGAAGAAGGCCACGTTGCTTTCCACCTCCGCCACGCTTTTCATGCCCACGGCGATGGAGTGAATCTCGTCTATCTGCAGCAGATAATCCAGGGAGGCTGCCCACTCGCCCAAAAGGTGTCCGCCGCCCAGGGGTTTCATGGCATAGATACCCTTGCCCTCCCGGGCAGCTTTCGCTATGGCCGCGAGCATATCTTCCCGGCCTCCCCCCTGGATACCGATACCCGTCCGGTTGATCAGGGGCGAGATCACATCGATTTCCGGGATGGCGGTGGCGGCCAGCACCGCCGGGACGTGATGGGTGGAAATGCCCACCGCCTGCACGATCCCGGCCTCCTTCGCCTCCAGCAGTACTTCCAAGGCTGGCCAGTGTCCCCGCAGGGTATGGCTGGATTCCTGCTCGTGCAGGAGAAAGATGGGAACCACTTCCTGCCCCAAGCCCCTTTGGGCCCGCTCCAGACTGGCCAGCATCCCCTCCCGGGTATAGGCATAGCTCTTGGTGGCCACCACCACCTGCCCACGGCCGGGAAAGCGTTCCAGCGCCAGGCGGATGTGGTCGTAGGTGTCGTAAATCTCCGCGGTGTCCACAAAATTGACGCCCAATTCCAAGGCCCTCAGCAGCACGGCACTGCCTTCCTCAGGCGAGAGATTGCGCTGGAGGGGGCCAATGGTCAGGGCGCCAAAGCAAAGCTGGGAAACCCGCAGGCCGGTTCGGCCCAGTTCTCGGTACCTCAATCTCCATCTCCTCAACTTCGACGTCGAAACAGCACACCTAAGGTGTTGGGGCCGCAGTGATTGGTGATGGTGCAGCCCGCTTCGGTTATGATGATCTCTTCAAAGTAGTCCTTTTCCTCCAGAAGAGATTTGACAGCCTGCACCAGTTCATCGCTGCAGCGCACATGGGTGATGAACGCCCGGCAGGGATCCAAATTACCATCCTGCTCCAATCTGTCCTGGACATAGAGCTTGACCGCCTTTTCGAAGTTGCCCCGGTACTTGCGCCCCACAATCATGGCGCCATCCCGCACTTCGATGCTGGGCTTCATGCGCAGGATCCTGGCGCCGTAGGCGGTGATGGAGGAACATCTACCTCCCCTGGCCAGATAATCCAATTGATCTATGATGAAGCTGGCGTCGATTCTGGGTACGAGCCGCTCCAACTCCGCGGCGATCTCTGCGGCGGACTTGCCCTGGGCGGCCAAGAGAGCCGCTTCGTAAACCAGGTGCCCACTGCCGGTGGAAAGATTCTGGGAATCCACCACTTTCACCCCGGGAAAGTCCTGGGAAGCTAATAATGCGTTATTATAACAGGAAGAAAAACCCGAACCTAAGCTGATGTGAACCACTTCATCTCCTTGGGCAGTCAGCTCTTGAAAATGCTTCTGGTACTCATACACGTTCACTGCCCCGGTCTGGCAGTGCCTGCCCGCCTCCACATGGGCAATCAGTTCGGCGGGGGTAAGGTCAACGCCGTCTTTGAAAACCTGATCATCCACGGTAATACTCAAGGGAATGATGACAATGCCGAATTTCTCCACTAGCTCCGGTGAAAGATCACACGTACTGTCCGCACTAATCCGCACCAACACCATACACTCCTTTGCCATGTCAGGAAACAGCTGGCCTGGGGCAACCCCCTCAAGCCTTTTTCAGATAGTGCTTCACCAATTCCTCCAGGATCACATCCCTGTCCACCTGCGCGATGAGAGAACGGGCATTCTTGTGGCTGGTGATGAACGTTGGATCGCCCGACATCAAGTAGCCCACAATCTGACCGAAGGGGTTGTAACCCTTATCCCGCAGCGCTTCATACACCTGCTGCAGGATAGCCCTGACTTCTGAACCATCCTCTTCCCAGGCTCTGTAGCTGAACAGCGCCGTCTTGTCGTGGGCATCATTCATGGTATCCCTCCCCTGCACGGTTTTCTCTAATCCTTATTCGGTACCTAGGAAGCAATTCCCTCCAGAAGCTCCCGCAGGTGCCTGCGGCCCTCTTCCAAGGCCTCAGCCAACTTCTCAGGGAGGCGTCCACCAGCCTGCGCCATATCGGGTCTGCCTCCGCCTCCGCCTCCGCAGATCTGGGCAGCCTTTTTCACCACATCTCCCGCATGTACGCCGGCCTTGGTCAAAGATTTGGACACCATGCTCAAAAACAGCACCTTGCCGCCGCTCTCGGCCCCCAGAAGGATCACCACCGGATCAAGGCGATCCCGGATGCGATCGCCTAACTGCCGCAGTTCCTCGTGATCCTCCGCCTGCACCTGGGCCACCACCAGGGAGGCAGTGCCCACCTGTTCCGCAGAGGCCAGCAGCTCATCGAGGGAGCCCAACAGGCTTTGACGCTTCAGCTCGGCCAGTTCCTTCTCCAGGGCACGGTTGGCTTCCAGCAGGCGCTCCACCTGTTCAGGCAGCTGCTCCACTTTAGCCTGCAGTTTGCCTTGGAGCTCCCGCAGCACCTGCTCTTGACCGTGGATGTGGGCCAAGGCTTCGCTACCCGCCACCGCTTCGATGCGCCGTACTCCCGCAGCAACGCTGCCCTCAGAGAGGATCTTGAACAGGCCGATCTCCCCAGTTGCCCGCACGTGGGTACCTCCGCAGAGTTCCAGGGAATAATCCCCCACCTGCACGACCCGCACCTCATCCCCGTACTTCTCGCCAAACAGCGCCACCGCGCCCCTGGCCTTGGCGCTCTCCAAGTCGGTGATGGTGGGCGCCACCGGCAGGTTGCGCAGAATCTGGCGGTTCACTTCCTCCTCAATTCGCTTGAGCTCTTCGCCGCTGAGGGCCTGGAAGTGGGTGAAGTCGAAGCGCAGCCGCTTCGGTCCCACATAGGAGCCTGCCTGGTTCACGTGATCGCCCAAAACGTCCTTGAGGGCTTTATGCAGCAGGTGGGTGGCGGTATGGTGGCGGGCCGTCTCCAGCCTCTGATCCACGGCCACCACTGCCTTGGCGGGGCTGGCTGCGGCCACATAGCCCTTTTCCACCACCCCCAGGTGGCTGACCAGCCCTTCCACGGGTTTTTGCACATCGGTGATGCGCACCACACCCGTTGCGGTTTCGATGGAACCCTGATCTCCGACCTGTCCGCCGCTTTCGGCGTAGAAGGGCGTGCGGTCCAGGATCAAGGCCACCTGGTCCCCCTCCTTGGCGCTGTCCACGCTGTGGCCATCCACCAAGATCCCCATGATTTTGGCGTCCGCGGCTAGGCAGTCATAGCCCACAAACTCCGTGGTCACGACCCCCGCCAGTTCTTTGTAGGCTTCCAGGCTGCTGTCCAGGTAGCCGTGGGCCGTGCGGGACTTTCTGGCCCGCTCCCGCTGGGCTTCCATGGCCCGGCGGAAGCCCGCCTCGTCCACCTGCAGGCCGTCCTGGGCTAGAATCTCCCGGGTGAGATCAAGGGGAAAGCCGAAGGTATCGTACAGCTGGAAGACATCTTCACCGGCGATCTGATCTTGGCCAGAGGATTTGGCCTTGTCCACCAGTTCCTGCAGGAGCCTGAGGCCCTGCTCCAACGTGGCGCCGAAGCGCTCTTCCTCCAGGCGGATTACGTTCTTCACGTACTCCTGGCGCTCCACAAGCTCGGGGTAGGCCCCCTTCATCTGGTCCACAACCCAGTCCACAACCTGCTCCACAAAGGGACCTTCAATGTGGAGGAGGCGCGCATGCCGCACAGCCCGCCGCAGCAGACGGCGCAGCACATAACCCCTGCCCTCATTGCTGGGCAGCACCCCATCGGCCACCAAGAAGGTCACCGCGCGCAGATGATCTACGATCACCCGCAGGGACATATCACTCTGGGGGCTCGCACCGTAGGCCACGCCAGCCAGTTCACCCACGGCGTCCACGATGGGACGGATGTTGTCCACCTCGAAAATGCTGTTCTTGCCCTGGAGCAGAGCAGCAACCCGCTCCAGGCCCATACCTGTATCAATGCTCTTCGCCTCGAGGGGTATATACTCGTCGCCTTCTTGATGGAATTGAATGAAAACCAGATTCCAAAACTCCAAGAAACGCTCGCAATCACAGCCGGGCCGGCAGTCCGGCTGACCGCAGCCAAACTCGGGCCCCCGATCCAGGTAAATCTCGGAGCACGGCCCGCAGGGGCCTGAACCTGTTTCCCAGAAGTTGTCCTCTTTGCCCAGGCGCACAATGCGCTCCGCGGGCAGGCCCACATCTTTGTGCCAGATCTCAAAGGCCTCGTCATCATCCAAATAGATAGAAACCCAGAGCCGTTCGGGAGGCAGCTGCAGATGCTCCACAACAAACTCCCAGGCCCAGGGAATCACCTCTTTTTTGAAATAGTCGCCGAAGGAGAAGTTCCCCAGCATTTCAAAGAAGGTGGCATGGCGGTCTGTCTTCCCCACACTGTCGATATCGCCTGTGCGGATACACTTCTGGCTGGTGGCAATGCGCGGCGCCACCGGCTTTTCCAAACCAAGGAAATAGCGCTTGAAGGGTACCATCCCCGCCACCGTGAGCAGCAGGGTGGGATCGCCGTGGGGAATCAAGGAAGCACTTGGCAGGATGCGGTGATCTTTACTCCGGAAAAACTCCAGGAACATGGTGCGGATCTGATCTACTGTATAGCTCTTCATAGTGTGCCGCAAGAAGCGGTTCCCCCCATTCTTAAGCAAAAACGGACTGTCTCGCTAACAACAATATTATCCAAGTGAGTTTCCCTTGTCAACTTAGAAGCTGGCCAAGAAGGGCCACCGGCAAAGCCTTTCCCCTGGCTGCTGCCGCCTGCGGAGCAATCCTCAAAGGCCAAGCTGCTTCCCCTCTTCCGCACCCAGCGTCCCAAGACCCAAAAACCAGGGAATCGAGAACGCTTTTCGCTTTTTCCTATGCCAGCTGCCGGCCTTATTTCATAACATGGTCCAAGTTGGAGGGAAGGAGGTGAAATGGATGCCCTTTACTGTTCAACAGCTCAATGATGACAACACCGTAGGTATTGCCCAACTCACCCTGGGAATCAACCCAGCCGCGGCAATCTTTACCGAGACAGATTGGTCCGGGGGTTCCACTGCCACCGGCATCATCAACCTGGAGAACACCAGCGCACTGGATGTGAACTACTTCGTCTCTGCCGACTGGTATGCTGCCGCTGGTGGCACTCCCCAGGATGCCCGCATTCTGGCGGAAAGGCTGGAGATCACGGTGACTGCTGACCCGGGTGGGGCCAATGAAGAGCTGTACAGCGGCTCCCTGGCGGGCTTGATCCAGCAGCCCCCAGCTGGACGCCTTCTGGCGGCGGCGGCCAATGAGGACGTGGAATTTGAACTCAGCCTGCCTGACGCCAATGCCACCGATCTCATTCAGGGTATGGCCATCGAGTTTGACCTGGTGTTTGTGGCGGTTGAGGTTTAGTGCCTGAGAACAGCGGAAGGTGGTCAACATCTTGCGACCACCTTCACTCCCTAGAAAGGATGCTGAGATGTGTTTACGGCCATTGCGACCAATGCTGGTAACACCGTGCGCATCGGGCAGGTTCAGCCCGCTGAACCAGATGCCCCGTTTCTCCTGGCCGTCGTCCTGATTCTGCTGTTCATCCTGGCCGTCATCCTCCTGCCTCAACTAGTGTTATGAAAGGAGCGGTTCAATGGCTCAAATCCGCTGTCCCCAATGCGGCCAGGTGGAGAACTGGGACCTGGGCGGAAGTTTCCTCGTCACCTGCGACCGCTGCGGCCAGCAGTTTACCGTGGTGATCGCGCGGGGCAGGCCTCCCAGCCAGGAGGAAAATCGCGTAAACAGCCGCTAGGTATTGGCCCTGGCGGCTGTCCTTTCACTACCTACTTCACCTGGGGCCGGCGCAGGAGGAAAAAGTCCAGAAGGACGCGCCCAATGGCCGCCACAGGGACCGCGATGAGCAGGCCCAAAATCCCCATGAGATAGCCCCCCACCAGCACCGCGAAAATCACAACCAGGGGGTGCAGCCCCACCCGATCGCCGATCAGCCAGGGGGAGATCAAGCTGTTTTCAATCTGGTTGGCGGCAATAAAGAGGAGCAGTACCCAAAGGACCGTGAGGGGAGACTGGGAAAGGGCCAGGGCAGCGGCGGGCAGAAAGCCTAGCACCGGGCCGAAATAGGGTATGATGTCAAAAAGTCCGGCCAAAAGGCCGATGAACAGAGCATAGGGGATTTTGAGCAGGGCGAGGCCCCCGTAGATGAACAGACCCACGAACAGGCAAATCCACAGCTGTCCCCGGAAAAAGCCATTGAGAGCCACATTCACTTCCCTGAGCACATACTGGGCATCGCCGCGGTAGCGGGCGGGCACATAGCGCAGGGCCCGTTCCCGCATGGCCTGATGATCCCGGAGCAGGTAGAAGGCCAGAACCGGGGAGATGAGCAGGGAAACGATGTTGGCAAACAGGTCCAAGAGTATCTGCATCACTCTCCCCGCCAGACGTTCCAGAGCCTGCTGCACCCGGGCTAAGAGGTTATCCACCGCTTCCTGAATGGTGGTGGGCAGTTCAACGCGGCGAAAAATGCCCACCGCATCCTGCCCCAGCTCCTCCAGCTGGACAGCCTGGTGGGGCAGCTTGCGGGCCATCTCCTCCAGCTCCCGCAGCAGATTGGGCAAGGTGAGGTAGAACACTATACCCAAGGCCACCCCGCAGAAGGCATAGACCAGGAAGATGGCCGCAACCCGAGATGCCCCCCGGCTCTCCACCGCGACCACCAAGGGGTAGAGGATGTACGCCAGGAGGATCGCGAATAAGAAAGGGGTCAGTACAGTCCTGACCCGGTACAGAAAAAACAATATCCCCGCGAAAACCAGTGCCCACCAGATGCCCCTGGACACAGACCTCAATCCATCCAGTTATCCAGCTGCTGCTCCACTGTGCCCCGGGCCCTGCGGATCAGGCTGCGTCCGGTGGACCGCAGCTGCCTGGTCACATAGCCCTTGTTCATGGTATTGCCCACATAAATGCCTAAAGCCAGGCCCGCCAAGCCAATGAGCAGCATGTTTCGACCATTGGCCACCTCAATCACCTCGTTTAGCGTTCTACCGCTAGCCTGCCCAAATCAGGCGAAAAAAACACCGAGATGCCTCTCGGTGCCGGTGAGCTGTTTAGGCTGTGCTGGCTGTTCGCTTCCTGTAGTCGGCAATGGCCGCGCCCAGGGCCTCAGCTGCCAGATTGGAACAGTGCATTTTGACGGGGGGCAGGCCCTCCAGTGCTTCGGCCACATCGCGGTTGGTGATTTTTTCCGCCTCCTCCACCGTTTTCCCGATGGCCAGCTCCGTGATCATGCTGGAAGTGGCGATGGCGGCTCCACAGCCAAAGGTTTTGAACTTGATGTCGGTGATAATGTTGTTTTCCACCTTGATCCACATCTTCATGATATCCCCGCAGCGGGCGTTGCCCACCTCCCCGATGCCGTCGGCGTCGGGGATCTCCCCCACGTTGCGCGGGTTGGTGAAGTGCTCCATGACTTTATCTGAATACATGATCTTCCTCCTATCCTTGATAGAGCGGAGACATGGCCCGCAGCCGCTCCACTATGCCCGGAATTTCCTGAAGCACGAAATCCACATCTGCCTCGGTGTTTTCACGCCCCAGGGTCAGGCGCAGCGAACCGTGGGCAATCTCATGGGACAAACCCATGGCCAAGAGCACATGGGAGGGGTCTAGAGAACCGGACGTGCAGGCGGACCCGCTGGAAGCGGCAATTCCCCGCAGATCCAGGTTGAGCAGCAGCGACTCACCCTCAATGAACTCAAAACAGACGCTCACATTGTTGGGCAGCCGCCTTTCCAGGCTGCCGTTGACCCGGGTATGGGGAATCTGCAGGAGGCCCTCAATCAGCCGGTCCCTGAGCTTTTGCAGGCGCGCACTTTCCGCCTCGCGCTCTTCTTGGGCCAGCTCAAAGGCTTTGGCCAGGCCCACAATCCCCGCCACGTTTTCGGTCCCGGCCCGGCGCCTTTTTTCCTGTCCTCCGCCGTGAATGAGGGGATGCAGCCGCACTCCCTTGCGCACGTAGAGTGCACCCACCCCCTTGGGGCCGTAAAACTTGTGCGCCGAAATGGACAAAAGGTCGACGTTGAGGGCATCCACATTTAGGTCTAAAGCGCCTGCCGTCTGCACCGCATCGGTATGGAAGCGGACGCCGCGGGCGCGCACCAGCGCGCCTATTTCACTGATGGGCTGGATGGTGCCCACTTCGTTGTTGGCATGCATAATGGAGACTAAAATGGTGTCGGGGCGCAGGGCCGCCTCCACCTGGGCCGGATCCACCAGGCCGTATTCGTCCACCGGAAGGATGGTGACCTCAAAGCCCTGGGTCTCCAGCCAGAGGACGGTATCCAGCACAGCATGGTGCTCAATGGCGCTGGTGATGATGTGCTTCCCCTTGTTCTGGTCCGCCCAGGCCACACCCTTGATGGCCAGGTTGGCCCCTTCCGAACCGCCGGAGGTAAACACGATTTCGCTGGCGGATGCCCCCAAGAGGGCCGCCACCTTGTCCCGGGCGCTGTCTAAGGCCTTGCGGGCACTCCTGCCCCAGCTGTAGACGCTGGAGGGATTGCCAAACTCGGTGCTAAAGTAAGGCAGCATCGCTTCCCACACTTCAGGCCGGACCGGTGTTGTTGCCGCATGATCCATATAGATTCGCTTCATTGTCCTTCAGCCACCCCTAATCTAATGGCGTTTTGCCGCAGGTCTTCCAAAGTCGTACTATCCAAAACCCGTTCCATGCTGTCCTGCAGTTGCTTCCACAGACCCCGCAGTACGCACTGCTCGGGCTGGTCGCAGTAGGGACCTGTACCCGCATCGGTATCCAGGCAGTCCAGGGGAGTAATCGGCCCCTCCAATACCCGGATGATCTGCCCGATGGTGATCTGATCCGGGGGATGGGCCAGCTCATAACCGCCCTGAGCCCCCCGCTTGCTGGCCACCAGACCCGCCTTGCGCAGCGCGCCCATGAGCTGCTCCAGATAGGTTTCCGACACAAGCTGGCGCCTGGCCACCGTCTTAAGGGGAATGGGACCGCTGCCGTAGTTGAGGGCCAGGTCAAACATGGCCCGCACTCCGTATTCGCCCCGCGTGGATACGCGCATGCATCCGCCTCCCCTCATTTCCGACTAATTTTGTCGGAATTGAATCCATCCTGATCATAGCACAGGGCAAAAACGGCTGTCAACGCTGAAAAAGAAAAAAGCCCCTTAGGGCTCTTGGCGCTGGTGTGCTTCCTTGAGCTTGGCAAAATAAGCCAGGCGCTCTTTGATCACCTTTTCCCTGCCCTGCTCCGAAGGCTCGTAGACCCGGAAGCCTTTCATATTCTCCGGCAGGTACTCCTGGACCACGTAGTGATGGGGATAATCATGGGGGTACCTATAACCCCTGCCGTGTCCAAGCTTAGCCGCTCCGGCATAGTGGGTATCCCGCAGGTGCACAGGCACAGGCTCCGCACCAGTTTTCTCCACCGCCGCCAGGGCTGCGTCCACGGCCTTGATCACCGAGTTGCTCTTGGGTGCCGTGGCGATATAGATGATGGCCTGGGCGATGGGAATGCGAGCCTCGGGCATCCCCAGCCATTCCAGGGCAAACCCCGCCGCTTGGGCCATGAGCAGGGCGGTGGGATCGGCCATGCCCACATCTTCCGCGGCATGGACCAAGAGCCGGCGCACAACAAAGCGCGGGTCTTCCCCGGCGTAGACCATGCGGGCATACCAATAGAGGGCGGCATCGGGGTCGCTGCCCCGCAGCGATTTGATAAAGGCGGAGATCACATCATAGTGCTGGTCCCCCGCTTTATCATAGCGAACTCGCTGGGCCTGGGCCGCCTCTTCCGCCACGGCCAGATCCACCAACCGCACCCCCGCTTCGTTGGGCAGGGTGGTGAGCACAGCGAACTCCAGGTTGTTCAGAAGGACGCGGGCATCGCCGTTGGCAATGCGGGCCAGGTGCCTGAGGGCCTCCTGGGAAACCTGGCAGGGCACATCCCCCAGTCCCCGGGGATCTTCCAGAGCCCGCCGGGCCAAGGTGAGCAGGTGCTCCTCCTCCAGGGGCTGGAGCTGGTAGATCTGGGAGCGGCTGAGCAGAGCGGCGTTCACTTCGAAATAGGGGTTTTCCGTGGTGGCGCCGATCAGAATCAGATCGCCCTTCTCCACCGCGGGGAGCAGCACATCCTGCTGGGCCTTGTTCAGGCGCTGGATCTCGTCCACAAAGAGGATCGTCCTCTGCCCATGGAAGGCCCGGCGGTCCCGAGCCTCTTCCGCTAAACGCTTCAGCTCCGCGGCCCCCGTGGTGGTGGCACTGACATTGACAAACACTCCCTTGGTGGTTCGGGAGATCACATAGCCTAAGGTGGTCTTGCCGGAACCGGGGGGCCCGTAAAGGATCAAGGAGCGGAGAATGTCTTCGCTGATGGCCCGCCGCAAAAGCTTTCCGGGCCCTAAAATGTGCTCCTGGCCCACATATTCCTCCAGGGATTCAGGGCGCATGCGCACCGCCAGGGGCGCATGTTCATGCCTCAAGGGGCTCTGTTCAAACAAATCCATGGCTAACCCTCCCCGCAGATCTGCCTCACAATCCAACTGGCCATGACCAAACCCGCAGCTCCCGGCACAAAAGCTGTGCTCCCAGGTGTGGAACCGGCTCTTTTCCCCACTGTCCGTTCATCGGAGAACACCACGGCAACTCCCCGCTCAATTCCCCGCTTACGCAGGGCGCCCCGCACCGCCCTGGCCAAGGGGCAGGTGTGGGTCTGGGAGATATCCGCGACCTTAAGGCGCGTGGGGTCCACCTTGTTGCCTGCGCCCAGGGAAGAGATGAGGGGAATGCCCTGCTTAAGGCAGGCTTCGATCAAATCCACCTTGGACCGCACGCTGTCGATGGCATCGGCCACAAAAGTGAGGTCCTCCGGCAGCAGCTGCTGGTGGTTTTCCCGGCTGTAGTAGGCTTGGTGGGCGATCACGCGGCAGGCGGGGTTGATCTGGGCGATCCTTTCCGCCATCACCTCCACCTTTGGCCGGCCGATGGTGGCTTCCAGGGCCACAATCTGCCTGTTCAGATTGGAGATGGCCACCAGATCGTGGTCAATGAGGATGAGCGTCCCCACCCCCGAGCGGGCCAGGGCTTCTGCGGCATGTCCCCCCACACCGCCTAGGCCCACCACTGCCACCTTGGCCGCCTGCAGGCGCTGCAGGTTCTCGGCACCCAAAACCAGTTCCGTGCGTATGAATCTATGTTCCATGGTTTTCCTCCAAGAAAAAATACCCCGGAAGGGGTATCCAGATCCAACCCCCCGCCGTACCGCTAGTGCTGACCCGAATGAACCTGCCTCGGCAGGTGGGTACCCTCCGCACTAGTTCGAACGTCCCCGCTGGGGGGCATGTTCTAGCTACTGCGAGTCAGGTTCCCTGTGTGTTGGTGTTGGCTCATAACAAGGCCAGATTGATCGCGAGCACAGCAGGGGTGTGTTCTAGCCTGATCATAGCATAGACTCTGCCCGGATTCAAGTCCTCTGCTTGTACCGGTTTTTCCCGGTTCTACGCGGCTTTGGATAGACATACATCTTAGCAGAGGAGGGATTGAGACATGGATCAACTCTTGGGTAAAGTGCTGGCTATCGCCTTTGTGATCGAGGTTTTGACCAACACCGTCAAAACCCTGCTGCCGGATCTGAACCGCCGCTACCTGCCGTTTATCTCAGGCGTCCTCGGCGTCTGCCTGGCCTGGGTCAGCGGTGTGGGCGTACTGAGTACCCTGGAGATCCCAGTACGCCACGCTTTCCTTGATTACCTAGTCACCGGCATCGTCACATCCCGGGGCGCCAATATCGTCCATGACCTTGCCAAGACGCTCAGTTCCGCAAGTTGATCTTGAGCTCCTTGAGCTGGGCCTCGCTGATGGGGGCCGGAGCCTCAATCATCAGATCTGAAGCACTTACCGTTTTGGGGAAAGCGATCACATCGCGGATGGACTGCCGCTTGGCCAGGAGCATAACCAGGCGGTCCAGGCCAAAGGCGATCCCACCATGGGGAGGAGCTCCATACTCGAAGGCCTCCAGGAAATAGCCGAACTGTCTGCGAGCTTCCTCCATGGTGAAACCTAAAGCAGCAAACATCCGCTCCTGCAGGCGCCGGTTGGTGATGCGGATGCTGCCTCCGCCCAGTTCCACCCCGTTGAGCACCATATCGTAGGCCTTGGCCCGGACCCTTCCAGGATCTGTCTCTAAGAGGTGCTCATCTTCATCGAGGGGAGCGGTGAACGGATGGTGGGCGGCCACATAGCGCCCCGCCTCTTCATCGTAGACAAGCAGGGGCCAATCCACAACCCAAAGCAGGTTATAGGCATTCTCATCCATGAGCCCCAGCTCCCGGCCGAGCAGGAGCCTGAGCCTGCCCAAAACATCACAAACCAGATCATAGCCGCCAGCCACGATCAGTACAAGATCGCCAACTTCGGCAGCAAGTTCCTTGGTAATTGCTTCCACTTCTTCCTCTTTGAGGAACTTGGCGATGGGCGAGCGCACCTGCCCCTCCTCCACCGCCAGCCAGATCAAGCCCTTGGCGCCCCAGGCCTGAGCCTGCTCGCTGAGGCGGTCGATCTGCCTGCGGGTGAAGCTGGCCCCGCCCTTGACGTTAATCCCCCTGATTACTCCCTGAGCAGCTGCGGTTTCGGCAAAGACCCGGAACTCGCTGTTCTTGAGGGAAGCGGTCAGATCATGGATCTCCAGGCCAAAACGGGTATCGGGCTTGTCCGTGCCGAACCGGTCCATGGCCTCTCGATAGCTCAGGCGGGGTATGGGCGCTGGCAGGTCAATTCCCTTGACCTCCCGAAATACGTGGAGGATCATGGCCTCCATCATGTTCATCACAGCTTCCCGGTCCACGAAGGACATCTCCACGTCTATCTGGGTGAACTCCGGCTGCCGATCTGCCCGCAGGTCTTCATCCCTAAAGCAGCGGGCGATCTGGTAATAGCGGTCGAATCCCCCGATCATGAGCAGCTGTTTAAACAGCTGCGGCGACTGGGGCAGGGCGTAAAAGGAACCGGGGTGCACGCGGCTGGGTACCACATAGTCCCGGGCCCCTTCGGGAGTAGAGCGGATCAGCATGGGCGTCTCAACTTCCAGAAAGCCCTGGCTGTCTAGGAACGAGCGCACGGCAGCGGTGATGCGGTGGCGCATGGCCAAAGCTTCCTGCAGCTCTCTGCTGCGCAGATGCAGATAGCGGTACTTAAGGCGCAGCGACTCATCCACTTCCTCCGCCCGATCAATGGGGAAGGGCGGGGTTTTCGCCTCCGCCAGCACAACCAAGCTGCTTACCAGCACCTCCACCTCCCCGGTGGCCAAATTGGGGTTGACCTGGCCTTCCGGGCGAGCCACAACCTGGCCCTGCACGGCGATGACATACTCGCTGCGCAGTCCCTCTGCCTGCTGAAACTGCTCGGGACCCAAGGTCTCCGGGTCAAAGACCACCTGCACCAGGCCCGACCGGTCCCGGAGATCCACAAAGATCAGCTGACCCAAATCACGCCTCCGGTTCACCCACCCATTGAGGATTACTGTGCTCCCGGCATCCGACTTCCTCAGCTCACCGCAGTACTTGGTCCTTATCCAGTCCTTCATTTCCCACACTCTCCTAAGATCTTAGCTAGCTGTTTTAAGTCCTCCAGATCTATTTCTTGTTCCTGTCCATCCTGCATGTTGCGGAGCATGAGGCGCCCGCGACTGAGCTCCTCTTCGCCGAAGATCACAGCATAACGGCTGCCCAGGCGGTTGGCCGCCTTCATCTGTGCCCGGATGCTGCGGTCCAGGTAATCCAGCTCCACCCAGAGCCCCTGCCCCCGCAGGAAGTGGGCCACCTGGGCCGCCTTGAGTTTAGTGTCGCCGCCGAAGTGGATGAGATAGGCAGAGGGACCCTTGGGTTCAGGCTGGAGTTTGCCCTGGCCCTGCAGGGCCAGAAGCAGCCTTTCCACCCCCACCGCGAACCCCACAGCGGGAGTGGGTTTGCCCCCCAGCTCCTCCACCAGCCCATCGTAGCGCCCCCCGGCGCCGATGGCGTTCTGGGCACCCAGCTCCTGGCTGGTTACTTCAAAGACGGTCTTGGTGTAGTAGTCGAAGCCCCTGACCAAGCGGGGGTTCAGCCTGTACTCTACGCCTAGGGCATCCAGGTAGGCGAGCACCTGGGCGAAGTGTTCAGAGCACTCCCCGCAGAGATGCTTGGTGATCTCAGGCGCGCCCGCCAGCACCTCCTGGCAGCTTTCCACCTTGCAGTCCAAAAGCCGCAGGGGATTGCGGTGCAGCCTGTTTTGGCAGCTGCTGCAGAGCCTTTCCACGCGGGGCTGGAAATACTCCACCAGCTCCTGCCGGTAGCCGGGGCGGCAGTTGGGGCAGCCGATGGTGTTGATCTCCACCTCAAAACCGCTCAAGCCGCAGGATTTGTAAAGCTCCAGGGGCAGCAAAATGGCTTCCACATCCAGGAGGGGATCCCCGGAACCCAAGGCCTCCAAGCCAAACTGGGTGAACTGCCGGTAGCGCCCGGCTTGGGGGCGCTCATAGCGGAACATGGGTCCGAAGTAGTAGAGCTTCACAGGCAGGGAACCGCTGCCCAGGTTGTGTTCCAAAAAAGCGCGCACCGCGGGGGCGGTCCCCTCCGGGCGGAGGGTCAGGCTCCTCTCCCCCCGATCCTGGAAGGTGTACATCTCCTTCTCCACGATATCGGTGGCCTCGCCGATTCCCCGCTGAAACAGCTCCGTATGCTCAAACATGGGCGTGCGCAGTTCCTGGTACCCGTAGGCAGCACAGACTCTGCGGATCCGTTCCTCCAGCTCGTGCCACAGTTCGATTTGGCCGGGACCCACATCATTGGTACCCCTGGGCCTGGTGGTCAGTGTCATCTCTACTCCCCCCTCAAACGTTGGCAAAAGGCGAGTGATGTTAACCACCACTCGCCTGAGGTTCTATTCTTGCGGAGCAGCTTCGGCTGCCGCTTCCCCTGGTTTTTCTTCCACCAGTTCAGGCAGCTCCTCTGCCTCTCCTTCCGCAGCTTCGGTGGCAGCTTCCCCTTCAGCTTCCGGCTGCAGCAGGGCATTCTGCCGCTCTTGGAACTCCTCGATGAGTTTCTCGATGGCCTTGGCATCCTCCCAGCGCTCCAGGGCGGTCACGCTGTGATACAAGGTGAGCAGGGCGAAAATGTCGTTGGGAACAAGTTCGGCTGCCTTGATGTACTGCTCCACCGCTTGATCAATGTCTTCCGCTTCTTCGTAGAGCTTGCCCAGGCTGTAGAGGAGAGTGTAGTCAGTGGGCTCCTTCTCCGCAGCGACCCGGTACTGCTCTATGGCCCCTTCCAGGTCACCTAGACCGTGGTAGGCATCGCCCAAGAAAGAATGCAGATAGCCGTCTTCTGGATAGTCCTCCAGGGCCAGCTTGTAGTAGTGCACGGCGTCCTCGTAGTTGCCTTCCTGCATCTGCTTGAAGGCATTGAGCCGGTGCTCCATGAGGACGATCTCCGAAGAATCCCGCGCGCTCTGCAGCCAAGCCTCGATATCCTCCTGTCCCTTTGCCAGGCGGAGATCCTTTTCCAGCTCGGCACGGGCTTTTTCAAACTCCTCGCCTTCCGCCTCAACCCGGTCGGTGACAGTGATAATGTGGTATCCGTATGTGGAACGCACCGGTTCACTGATTTCACCCACCCCGAGGGCAAAGACGGCTTCTTCAAACTCGGGGACCGTTTTGCCGCGGTAGATGTAACCGAGCTCACCGCCGCTGGCGCTGCTGGCATCCTCCGATACCTCTTTAGCCAGCTCGGCGAAGTTTTCCGGAGTTACCTGGGAGTAAATCTCCCATGCCCGGGCCTCCGCAGCCTCCCAGTCTTCGTCAGAGGAGCCTGCGGGCTTAATCAGGATGTGGCTGGCCCGCACCCGCTCGTAGGCGGCGCGGATGTCTTCTTCGCTCACGGAAACATGGGCCACCAGCTGTTCCTGAAGTTTATCCACTTTGATCTGGTGTTCCAGCTGCGCTCTTAAGCTGGCTTCGCTCAGGCCCGCCCTTTGCAGCTGCTGCTGAAACTCTTCCTTGCCACCGAAGAGATCTATGAGCTCCTGCAGCTCCGCATCCACCTCTGCTCTGGAGGCGCTGATCTTGCGCTTGTTAATCTCCTGGTGCACCAAGACGCTGTCCACGAGGGCTTCCAGGGCCTCGTAGCGCAGAGCCTCGTAGATGCGCCCGGTGAGGGGCCCCTGCTGCTGTTCCAGCTGCTGGGCAAAGCGGAGCTGAGTCAAATACAGATCGTAGAGGGAAATGGCCTGGCCATTCACTTTGGCCACTGCCACCGCCGCTTCAGTCGGTATAGCCTGGGAACCGCCCAAAAATGAAACGATGGCTGCCCAGAGACCGCCGCCAACCATTGCCGCCAAGATGATGATGATCACAAGTTTTGTTTTGTTCCTGTTTCTGCGGAACATCGCCAACCAACCCTTTCCATTCGAGAGAGACCAACAAGGTAATTGTACTTTAAATGCGGGTTTCTGTCAAACGCACAAGTTCTGCTTAACCAGTCAATTGCTGTTAGGGCCGCTGCCGGAGAAGTGTTCCCGCAGCAGCTTAAGTTTGTCTGCCAAGTGTTCATTGATCTGTGCGCTGTAAGCAGCGGGGCATTTGGGGTTAACCTGCCGGCGGAGAGTGAGATCGGGGGCAACCAGTTTGCTTACACCTCCCCCACCCAGGGCCAGGATGCTCTGGCGTTCTTCCATCATCTGGATGTTGTAGATGGAGTGGGTGCCCGGCAGCGCATAGCCGATATTCTCCAGATCGCCTAAAATGTGCCGCTGGCGGTAGAGGTAATAGGGCTGCATTCCCCAGCTTAGGGCATAGTCCCGGGCTAAGTCCACCATGGCTTCCCCCTGCTCCTGGGCGATGTAGACCTGTTCCAGGTTTTTCCTCAGGGTGGAAGCCCGCTTCAGGGCTAAACTGTGCACCGTGAGGTTATCGGGCCCCAAGGCGGCGATCTCCTCCAGGGTGCCCCGCACTTGGGCGAGCTCCTCCCCGGGCAGGCCCAAAATGATGTCCATGTTGATGAGGGGAATGCCCACCTCCCGGGCCAGGGCAAAGGCCTCCCGCACCTGGGCCACCGTGTGCTTGCGCCCGATGGCCTGCAGCGTCGCATCGTGCATGGTCTGGGGGTTGATGCAGATGCGCTGGGCGCCCCCTTCCTTGAGCAGGCGCAGGGTGTCCCGGGACAGGGTTTCGGGCCGCCCCGCCTCCACCGTAAACTCCCTGGTTTCAGCGGTAAACAGGTTCTCCCTCATCAGGCTGAGCAGCCGCTCCAGCTCCGCCCCCTGCACAGTGGTGGGGGTCCCTCCCCCCAGGTAAACCGATTCCACCTGCAGCTGGAGCTCCTTGATCAGACCCCCCACCGCTTCGATTTCCCGGTGCAGAGCCTGCAAAAAACCCTTGAGGAGATGGCCATGGGTGGCCAGGGGATAGGCGGCAAAGGAACAGTAGCTGCAGCGGGTGGGACAGAACGGTATGCCCACATAGATGCTGATGGGGTTGTTGGGATTGGCGTGGAAATAAGGCCGCTGCTTGGCGGCAACTTCCAGCAGCAGCTGGGCCTTTTTCGGGCTGAGGGCGTAAACCTCAAGCAAAATGCCCCGGAGCTCCTCCGGGGGAAAGCCCCGGTCCAGCATGGCATGGACCATCTTCATGGGCCGCACACCTTCCAAAATCCCCCAGGGGCTTTCCGCGAGGCCGTAGACGCGCTCAAAGAGGCGCCTGATCCCCAGGCGCACCCGCTCTTTGATCCGGCGCTGGCGATCCACTGCGGTGTAACGGGGATCAAGGATCTCCCTATCCCTAAACTCCCACACTTCGCCATCTAGGCGCACCGAGATAAACAGGCCCTCCTCCTCCCAAGCATAATCGGCGGCCAGGACCCGTCCCCCGCCGAAGCTGGCCTGGGGAGCCAGGGATTTCACCGCGACTTCCATGGAGGGCGCTAGAAACTCATCCGCCTGGATAGCATAGCTTTCATGGCCAAAATAAAAAGGAACAGCTATTTTCCTTCACATCCCTAAAGTGAGCTCAAAAAGGGGTTATCCTCCAGCTCCCTGCCGATGGTGGTGCTGAAGCCGTGCCCCGGATAGACCTTGGTTTCCGGCGGGAGCTGGGCCAGGCGCCTTAGGCTCCCAAACAGAGCTTGTTCATCTGACCCGGGGAAATCCCAGCGGCCCACCGACTGCCTAAAGAGGGTGTCGCCGCTCACCAAGATCCCGTGTCCGTAGAGGCAGATCCCTCCAGGGGTATGCCCCGGCGTGTGGAGGACCTGCAGAGTACAGGAGCCAAAGGTGATCTCATCACCCTCCTGGAGCAGGCGGTCTGCTTCAAGGGGAGCTGCTTCCAGCCGCACCTGCTGGCCCAAGTTCAGCAGGGGATCCGTCAAGTACGGGGCGTCCGCGACATGGATGGCCAGGGGAGCCTTGGTTTGTTCCTTGAACCAGGCATTGCCGGCAATGTGGTCGCAGTGGCCGTGGGTGTTGATGATGGCCACGGTGCGCAGCTGTTGGCGCTCTAGAAACTCCAAAACCTTCTCCGACTCTGCCCCCGGATCAACCACCACCGCTTCCCCCCCATCATACAGCACATAGCAGTTGGTGGAAAAGGCGTTGAGCACAAAGCGTTCGATCTGCATCCCTATTCTCCTTCACTGCTGACAATCAACGTCACGGGGCCATCATTGATTAGGCTCACATCCATGTGAGCCTGGAACACTCCGGTGGCCACCGTGATGCCCTCGGCCTGGAGCTCAGCCACAAACTCCTGGTAAAGGGTTTCAGCCACATCGGGGGCAGCGGCCCCGCTAAAAGAAGGCCTGCGCCCGCGGCGGCAGTCGCCGTAGAGGGTAAACTGGGACACGGCCAGGATCTGGCCGCCCACCTCCTGCACATCCAAGTTCATCTTCCCCTGGTCATCGGGGAAGATGCGCAGTTTGGCAATTTTCTTGGCCAGGTAGCGGGCATCGGCACTGGTATCCCCGCTGCCTACGCCCAGGAAGACCAAAAGGCCGTGGGTAATGGCACCCACCACAGTCCCTTCCACCGTGACGCTGGCTTCCTGCACACGCTGTACTACTGCTCGCACGCAGACATCATCCTTTAGCTCTAAGTGGGATTGGCCCGATGCACACCCAGCACGCCGTTGACCTGCCTTAAGGCGCTCATCACATTGTCCAAGTGGTTCACATCATGGATCTCCAGGGTCAGCTGTACGATCACCGAATCGTTCTTGCTGGTCCTGGCGGTCACCGCATCCACATTGGTCTTGCGCTCGGAGAGGGCATGCATGATGTTGGTGAGGAAATTGGGCCGATCGATGCCCTCGATTTCGATTTCCACGGGATAGGCATCGTCTTTGGTCACATTCCAGACCACCTCAATCTGCCGCCCGGACTCTGGGCCCAGGTTGAGCACATTGGGGCAGTCCACCCGGTGCACGGAGATACCCCGCCCCCGGGTGATATAGCCGATAATGTCATCCCCCGGCACGGGGCTGCAGCACTTGGCAAAGCGCACCAGGAGATTATCTGCACCCTTGACTTCCACGCCCCGGGTGGTATGCCGGCGGCGCTTTTTGCCCACTTCCGGCAGCTTCCGCTTTTCTCCGGGCTCTTGACCGGTGAGCTTCTGCACAACCTGGAGGGCGTTAATCCTCCCCGAACCCACACTGGCGATGAGCTCGTCCGCGGTGCTCACCCCGTACTTGCGGGCCAGCTGCTGCAGGTTAGTTTCGCTCAGCACCGTTTTGGTATCGGCTCCCAGCTTCTTGCATTCCCGCTCCAGGAGCTCCCGGCCCCGGGTCAGGTTCTCTTCCCGCTGCTCTTCCCTGAGCCAAGCCCTGATTTTACTGCGGGCCTTGGAGGTCTTCACATAGTTCAACCAGTCCTGGGAGGGGCTGGCCGTTTTGCTGGTGAGGATCTCCACAAAATCTCCGTTCTTGAGCACGTAGTTGAGGGGCACGATGCGGCCGTTGACCTTGGCCCCAAAACAGCGCAGCCCCACATCGGTGTGCACGTCAAAGGCAAAATCAATGGGCGTGGCTCCGCTTGGGAGCGTCTTCACATCTCCCTTGGGTGTAAACACGAAAACCTCATCTTCGAAGAGGTCGATCTTCAAGGTATCCATGAACTCCTGGGGATCCTTCATCTCCCGCAGCCATTCCACCGCCTCCCGCAACCAGCCAATTTTGGCGGCCTCATCGCCGGGCTTGCGGGTTTGCCCTTCTTTATACATCCAGTGGGCGGCCACGCCCTTTTCAGCGATACGGTGCATCTCCCAGGTGCGGATCTGGATCTCATAGGGCTCGCCCCGGGGGCCCACCACCGTGGTATGCAGGGACTGATAGAGGTTGGATTTGGGCACCGCTATATAATCCTTAAAACGGCCGGGGATGGGCTTCCAGAGGGCATGGATCACGCCCAAAACTGCATAGCAGTCCCGCACGGTGTCCACAATGATGCGTATGGCCATGAGGTCGTAGATCTCATCCAGGCTCTTGTTCTGCTTCTGCATCTTCTGCCAGATGCTGTAAAGGTGCTTGGGCCGGCCTTGAATGTCGCAGGCCATGTCCATCTCGGCCAACCGCTCCATGATGATGTTCATGGCTTCCTGCAGATCAGCCTCGCGCTCCTGGCGCTTGCGGTCGATTTCCGCCACCAGCCGGTAGTATTCCTCGGGATGGAGATGGCGGAAGGCCAGGTCCTCCATTTCGAACTTGATCCGCCAGATCCCCATGCGGTGCGCCAGGGGGGCAAAAATGTCCAGGGTCTCCTGGGAGATGAGGATCTGCTTCTCCGGAGGCATGTGCCGCAGCGTCCGCATGTTGTGCAGGCGGTCCGCCAGTTTAATCAGGATCACCCGTACATCTTCCGCCATGGCGAAGATCATCTTGCGCATGTTCTCCGCCTGCTGCTCAAAGCGGCTGTGCACAGGCAGCTTCTCCAGCTTGGTTACGCCCTCCACCAGCATCAAGATGGTGGGGCCAAAAAGCCCTGACAGCTCCTCCCTGGTCACTGGAGTGTCCTCCAGCACGTCGTGGAGAAGACCTGCGGCAATGGTCTCCATATCCAGCTCCAAATCCGCCAGAATCAGGGCCACTTCATAGGGATGCTCGAAGTACGGGGCGCCGGACTCCCGGTACTGCCCTTCATGGGCGCGCTGAGAAAAGTGGTAAGCCTGCTCGATCAGCTCCACATTGGCTTTGGGATAGTAACCTAGAATGCGGTGGATAAGATACTCCAGCTGCACAGCGCGCCCCCTTCCCCCTAAGTGTTACTCATGGTACTGCACAAGCGAGACGATATCGTATTCACTCAGCCTTTCCCTACCGTTCAGATAGGCGAGCTCAATCAGGAAAGCCAAGCCCACTACTTGTCCACTGAGTTTCTTGATGAGCTCGATGGCCGCCGCGATGGTACCGCCGGTGGCCAGCAGATCATCCACAACCAGCACCCGGGTTCCCGGTGGAAAGGCATCGGCATGGATCTCCAAGCTGTCGGTGCCGTACTCCAAATCATACTCCACCGAGAGCACCTGCCCGGGCAGCTTGCCGGGTTTGCGGATCAGGGTGAAACCCAAACCCATCTCATAGGCTAAAGGAGCTCCCAAAATAAAGCCGCGGGATTCCACGCCAACGATCATGTCAACCTCGGTTCCCTTAAAGTGCTCAGCCAAACGCTTGACCGTTTCCCTGAGCGCCTCCCCATCCCTGAGCAGGGTGGTAATGTCTTTGAAACTGATACCAGGCTGCGGAAAATCTGGTATCACCCTAATTTTCTCTTTCAAGTCCATCCTGGAAGAATCCCCTTTCCAAACAACGCTTAAGGTACACTGCAGCCTGATCGCGTATCTTTGTTATCTTATTATACAAAACTGCTTGCTCCAAGTCTAGCTTGCGTTCGGGTTCCGGCAAGTAGAAGATGGCCTCCCCCTCCACCCGCCAGAGCCCCAACTCCGAGAAGATGCCCATGGCCGCGGGCAGCGCACCCAGAAGCCCCACCTTCTCCAACCTGTCCGCGGCATTCTGCCGGGAGATATGACCCTCTGCCGTGCGCAGAAGGCGGTAAACCCTGGCCAGGCCCGTCCGGTCTGGGTACTCCCTCTGCAGGTGCGCCTGGAGGCTGCGCACATCCCGGGGACCGTACACCGCCACGATCTCGCCCCCCTCTGCCACTAAGGCAGACCAAAGCCTGTGGGTTTCCTGGGTGAGCGGCGGCTCCCAAAACCACACCGAGGGCCAGCGCCCACCGGGGAGATCCAGCCCCGTGGAAACCAACCAGCTGAAGGAAGAGCGCTCCAGTTCAGCCCGGTCCGCCGGGGACAGCCACTCATGCTCAAAGCCGATAAACCCCCCGCCCCCGGGAACTCCGATGCGCAGCTGCCGGCAGACCTCCAAAGTGGAGACGGCCCGGTTAAGGAGAATCAAGGTAGGTTCGGCACCGGTGCGCCTCTGCCGCAGGGCCTTTAGCTTATCGTGGGTGCCCCGCAGATCCACCAAGCGGTGGGGGGCGATGGGGCCTGCGGCCCTGCCTGCCGCCTGCAGGGCGGCGCTTTGGTAAAGGGAGGGGCCGAGCCGCCAGGGATAATTCTCCACCAGCCAGCGGCGCACGTAGCTGTCGGCGCTGGGGGCTTCCTGCCAGGCCCGCACCTGCAGCTGCACGCTTCTGGTTCCCTGCCATGCGTTGATGGTGGGTACGAAGGCCAGGGCTATCCCTTCAGCCCGCCTTTCCAGCTCCCCCGCATCCTCCCCAAAGCCAAAGGCGATGGCCGGCACCTCGTTGGCTGTGGCATCATGCACCCACAGCTTCAAATGCTGGTTTTCCGCACCTACCCGCTGGGTGCGCAGCACAGCCACCTCCGTCTGGAGCAGCGGGCCGGGGTTCCCCAGTCCATGGGGCTCCAGCATGCTGAGCTGGTTGACCAGTTCCTCTGTGACTTCGCCCAACTGGGTGCGACCGTCAATGTACAGTTTGGGGAGGTAGTCTTCTGGGCTAAGCCTGGCTGCACAGATCTCTTCAAACAGTCCCTGGAACTCCCTGAGGTTCTCCCGGGGCAGAGTGAGACCCGCCGCCATGGCGTGACCGCCGAACTTGGTGAGCAGGTGGGCACAATCGCTGAGGGCGGCGAAAAGGTGCAGTCCAGCAATGCTGCGGGCCGAGGCCACCCCTTCTCCGTTCACCAGGCTGATGACCACCGTTGGCCTGTAGTACAGCTCCACCAGGCGGGATGCTACGATACCCACCACTCCCTGGTGCCAGTTTTCCCCCCACACCACCACGGCGGGGCGCCGCTGCAAACCGTATTTTTCCACAACCTCCACTGCTTCTTTGAGGATGGTCAGCTCCACCTGCTGCCGCCGGGCATTTTCCTCGCTCAGCTCCGCGGCCAGCCCTTGGGCTTCCTGCTCATCTTCGGTGAGGAGCAGGCGCACACCCCGGGTGGGGTCGCCCAGGCGTCCCCCGGCATTCAAGCGTGGACCCAGGCGAAAGCCCAGATCGTAGGCTGTGGGCTTGCTCACCTGCGCTGCTTCCATCAGCGCCCGTAGTCCCAGGTTGGCTGTGCCCTCCATGCGCTCCAGGCCGCGCTTGACGATGGTGCGGTTTTCGCCCTGCAGGGGCACGAGATCCGCCACGGTGCCCAGGGCGGCCAGATCCAGGTATTCCTCCCAAGCCGC
Organism: Firmicutes bacterium UBA3914; assembly: GCA_002391385.1. Classification (GTDB taxonomy): domain Bacteria; phylum Bacillota; class Limnochordia; order Darwinibacteriales; family Darwinibacteriaceae; genus DTU010. The sequence goes on from DGEY01000040.1 coordinate 28,543, forward strand.
AAGGCCCAGCCCCTGCACCAGCTTCAGGGCCACACCCACCCCGGCCAAGTCCTTGAAGGGATAGGCACAGCCTTCCCTTTTGGGGTTGAGCACAGCCACCGCGGGGGGCAGCCCAGGGCCAGGCTCATGGTGATCGGTGACGATCACATCCAGCCCCCGCCCCTGCGCCTCCTGGACTTCCCGGTGGGAGACGATCCCACAGTCCACGGAGATGAGCAGATCTGCTTCCCGGCTCAGGGCCGCCACCGCCTGGGAGTTGAGTCCATAGCCTTCTTCAAGGCGATCCGGCAGGTAGTAAGTGATGCTCTCTGGAGCGTGAGCCAACCGGCGCAGGGCCCGCACCAAAAGGGCTGTCGCAGTCTGCCCGTCCGCGTCGTAATCGCCGTAGACAACGATGCGTTCACCCTCGGTTAAGGCCCGGCGGATGCGCTCCACCGCCTCGGCCATTCCTGACATTAAAAAAGGATCCGGAAGCTCAGCCAGATCACACTGCAAAAACTGCCGCCCAGCTTCCACCGTGGTGATCCCGCGATTAATCAGGATTTGGGCCACCAGCGGCGAAATATTCAACCCGCCAGCCAGCTCTTGAGCAAGCTGGTGCTTCTGCGTGTGTAAAATCCACTTTCTCTTGTCCATAGGCAGTCCTCCACTGCCAGTAACTTCTACAGGGCCAGGGCAACTCCTGCCCCCGGCCCGGTTCCACCCCCCTTGACCGTCTTTTAGCATAATAGTATCATTAATAGAAAACGAATGGCGGTGGAACGGTGGACATAGTTGATCGGATCATCATCAGCGAAGAAGAAATCCAAAACCGGGTCAGGGAGCTGGGGGCAGCCATATCCAGGGATTACGCGGGCAAAACCATTACTCTTTTGTGCATCCTCAAGGGCGGGCTGATGTTCCTCTGCGATCTGGCCAAACACATCACCCAGCCCGTGACCTACGACTTCATGTCCGTCTCCAGCTACGGAGATGCCACCGAGACCTCGGGTGTGGTGCGGATCACCAAAGACCTGGAGGAGAGCATTGAGGGCAAGCACGTGCTCATTGTGGAGGACATCATTGATACGGGCCTAACCCTGAGCTACCTTCTGAAAAACCTGCACAGCAGGAATCCAGCCTCCCTGCGCATCTGCACTCTGCTCGACAAGCCTGCCAACCGCCGCGTGGAAATACCCATCGATTACGTGGGGTTCGAAGTGCCCAATGAGTTCTTGGTTGGCTATGGACTGGACTTCAAGCAGCTCTACAGAAACATCCCCTTCATCTTCGTCCCCAAAAGGGAACTTATCGCGGACTAATAGCAGAAACTGGCGCCAGCTTGTATGTAGCGGCGCCAGTTTTGCTTTTCTTGGCCACAGCACTGCTAAAGCAGCACTACCTCGTTGATCTTCAGTTTGAACTGGCAGCCCAAATAGGCGGCGGCCCGGCGGCACATGAGCATGCGGTCGAGGAAGATCTCAAAATAGTCCATGATGGGCGTGTATTCCGTTTCGATGGTAATGCACAAAGTAATCAGCCTCTGCTCCGCATCCACCTCCAGGAAGGATCTGTTCACCGCGTAGTTCACCCGGTCATGGAAATCGAAGGTGGAGATCTCGGGATTGCGCACCCTGGTGCGGTGCACATCTGATTTGTCCGCCAAAATCAACGCCGCGGCCACCGCATTCACCGGCTCGCCCACTTCCTCTTCATGGTTGCCCACGGCACTGAGGACCAGGGCAATTTCCTTCGGAGGCATACCCAGCTCCCGCAGGACCGGCTCCACCAAGAGAGCCCCTGCAGCGCCGTGGTTCACCCGCCCCACACAGTTGCCCACATCGTGGACATAGCCTGCAATGGCCGCCAGTTCCGCCTCCCGCTCGCTGCGGCCTAAGCGCAGGAGGATGTTGCGGGCGATGGAAGAGACCAGGGTAATGTGGCGAAAGCCGTGCTCGGTAAAGCCCATGGCGGCTAAATTGGCATCGGCCTGCTCCACATACGCCCTGATGGTTGGATGCCGTTCCAAATCCGCCAGCTTAACTGCCATGTTCCTGTCCCCCCATCCCTAATTCCACCAGATGCCTGTGGACAAAACTCACCAGCTGCTCCGGGGAAAAGCCATCGGTGCGCACAACAAGATCCGCGTGGGCCTTGGCGTGGGCCAACAGCCAGAGCTGCCGCCGGTAGCGGTTCACACCCCAGGTGACCTGTTTCCTGCGCCGCACCGTCTCATAGCTGCATTCTAAGACAATTAAGTAATCTGGATCCAGGCGCTGCCATAGACGCCTGCTCGCTGAGTGTTCCTGGGCAAAGGTGCGGACCTTATAACCCAAAGAACGCAGACCCTGGCCCAGGGTGGTCTTGCCTGAAGCACATACTCCCACGATGAGGATTAGAGGGTCCTGCTGCACCGGCCTCACCTCACAGGGGATAGGTTGCAGAGATGCGCCTGATCCCCAGTTTGTTTTCTGTGCCTGTTACCTTCATCACCGCCACCACCATATCATCCCGGGGTTTTCCCCCATCCAGCTCCAGGGCATAGCGCAGCACCGCCGCGGCCAGTTCCCGGGCGGAGAGGTCTTCGGCCATGAGATGGCACACCCAGTCCAGGGAAAACTGCCTGGGTCCATATCTGCCCGCGTGGGTCACCCCATCGGTAAAGCCCATGAGCACCGTGCCCACAGCCAGCGGTAGGTGGGTGAGGGACGGTTTGAGCAGGCGGCGGACGCCGATGGGCTCCACTGGCGAATCGAGGCTGCGGGCCTGGCCTCCCACTGCAGCCAGCACTGGAGTGTTGGAATTGCGGGAGACCACCAGGCACCCGTGGGCCAGATCCGCGGAGAGCAGCGTGGCTGTGGCGGAAACCTTGCCGTCCCGGAAAGCGTAGAGGTGATCGTTGATCACCCTCATCACCGCCCCATCCCTGGCACCATCTTCAATGAGCCGCGCCGCCTGATTGGCGATCATGTGGCTCATGCGCTTGGCGGCCCGGCCGTGGCCTTGGCCGTCGATGATCACCACAGAGATGCCGCCCCCGGGCCTTTCCACCACCTCCACCGAGTCGCCGCTCACCCCCACAGCGTATTTCCCTACCTTGGCCACATCCACCTGTACTTCCATACCTACCGCCTAATTCCACTCAAAGCCGTTCACGGCCCTGATCCAGTATTCTCGAATATCATCCTTAAACAGCGCGGAGTCCAGGTAATAGGTGAGGTAGACCACATGGCCGCCCCTTTGGAAGATCACGGAGCGGAGCATCACCCGCTTGCCGTTGGCGCCCGTCGCTTCGTAAGCGTAGAAATGGCATCTCAAGTTGTTGGAGGTGGTAATCTCCTGGTTAGCCAGGATAGTGACATCCTTGACCAGGGGCTTAAAGCGGGCCTCCAAGCTGCTGCGGACCGCCTCCACATCCGTCCCCGGTTGGGAGTTTACTTCCATGATGATGGTTCCATCCTGGAAGGTGATCAAAAGGCTGTCCATGCCGAAGATGGAGCGCTCGATGTAGTTCTGGCCTGTGGCGGGCACGATGACGCTGAAGGCGGGACTATCCACCACATACCACCAATAGCTGGGATGATCGTGCAGGTAGAAGGTGCCGGCCTGAACCACCTGCACCGAGAGGAAAAAGATGAGAATGAGTGCACCAAAAGTCAACGTCTTGCGCACGGCGATCCCCTTTCTAGCAGTATTGAGAAGAAAACCACCTCAGGGGTGGTTCTCCTTACTTGAGTACGTGACTTATCCCACTGCGGGAAAGCTTAATCTCCACTTTATCAGCCACTTTTAAAGTTACGTAGTCTTCCTTAAGCGCTGTGAGCTCGCCATGGATCCCACCAATGGTCACAACCTTGTCTCCCTTTTTCAGAGAATCAAGCATGGCCTTGCGCTCTTTTTGCTGCTTCTGCTGGGGGCGCCAGATCATGAAATAAAACATCACGCCCAGCAGCACCAGGGGCAGCAGCAAACCCACCAAGCCTCCTTGCGCTGGAGGAACGTCGGTCTGCAGAAACATGCGGTTCACCTCCCACTAAAGCAAAGTACCTCACTAGATTTCTACTTCCACTGCCAGGTTCCTCTATTTTTCTCCCCCAAAGCCGCTGAGGAATTCCCTGGCAAACTCGGGGAGGCTGTCCTCCGCGATGGCGGCCCGGATCTCCTGCATCAGGCGGGTGAGGAAATGGAGGTTGTGGATGGTGGTGAGCCTGATACCCAAAACCTCATTGGCCTTGATCAGGTGGCGGATATAAGCCCGGGAGAAGTTCCGGCAGGTATAACACTGGCAGCCTTCCTCAATGGGCGTAAAATCCCTGGCGTAGGGCAGATTGCGGATGGGCAGATTACCCCGGCGGGTGATCACCATCCCGTGCCGGGCCAGGCGGGTCGGCCAGACGCAGTCAAACATATCCACGCCCCTGAGCACCCCCTCCACCAGGCAGTCCGGGGAACCGACCCCCATCAGGTAGCGGGGCTTTTCCCGGGGCAGGATGGGAACCAGATCATCCAGGACCTCGTACATAAGCTCCTTGGGCTCGCCAACGCTCAGGCCACCGATACCGTAACCTGGAAAGTCCAGTTCCAGAAGCTCCAGCGCGCTTTCCCTGCGCAGATCCTTGTAGGTGCCGCCCTGGATGATGCCGAAGAGGGCCTGATCCTTTCTGGTGTGGGCCGCTTGACAGCGCTTGGCCCACCTGGTGGTGAGATCCTTGGATTCCCGTACATAGCTGCGATCCGCGGGGTAGGGCGCGCATTCATCAAAGGCCATGATGATATCGGCTCCCAGTTCCATCTGGATTTCCATGGATTTTTCCGGGCTGATGAAATGCTTGGAGCCATCCAGGTGGCTGCGGAACTCCACCCCTTCCTCGGAAATGGTGCGCAGCGGGCTCAAACTGAACACCTGAAAACCACCGCTGTCGGTGAGGATGGGGCGCCGCCAGCCCATGAACTCGTGCAGCCCCCCAGCCTGGGCCACCACATCGCTGCCTGGGCGCAGGTAGAGATGATAGGTATTGCTGAGGATGATCTCCACATCCAGTTCTTCCAGCTCATGGGGGGTCATGGTCTTCACCGTGGCCTGGGTACCCACGGGCATAAAGACCGGCGTTTCCACCACGCCGTGGGGCGTTTCCAGACGCCCAAGGCGCGCCCTGCTCCCCTTACATTCATGCGTTACTGTAAAGCGTACTGCCACAAAATTACTCCCTTCACAAAAGCAGCATGCTGTCCCCAAAACTAAAAAAGCGGTAGCGCTGGGCAATGGCATGGTTATAGGCACGGAAAATAGTTTCCCGGTCTGCGAAGGCGCAGACCAGCATGAGCAGGGTGGATTTGGGCAGATGGAAATTGGTAATCAGGGCATCTACCACCTTAAACCGATATCCGGGGTAGATAAAGATATCAGTCCAACCGGAACCAGCGTGCACCTTGCCCCCTTCATCGGCCAGGGTTTCCAGCACCCGTACGGAAGTTGTGCCCACGGCAATCACCCGGCCGCCCGCCCGCCTGCGGTCGTTGATCACGGCGACGCTCTGCGCGCTCAGTTCAAAGAACTCCTCGTGCATCACGTGCTCCTCAATCTGCGCCGCCTGCACAGGCCGGAAGGTCCCCAGCCCCACATGGAGCGTGAGGGGCACCACCGCCACACCCAGCTGCTCAACTTGCGCCAGCAGCTCAGGGGTGAAATGCAGACCAGCGGTGGGAGCCGCCACCGAACCGGAATGCTTGGCATAGACCGTCTGATACCGCTCGGGGTCGGCCAGTTTCTCGTGGATGTAGGGGGGCAGCGGGGTTTCCCCCAGCTCCTCCAGGATCGAGTCAAAATCCCCTGCATACTTGAACTGGACCAGACGCCCCCCACTGGGGGTGTTCTCCAAAACCTCACAGCTTAAGCTGGGCGAGAACTCGATTTCCGCGCCCACGCGGGCCTTTTTCCCGGGCCTAACCAAAACTTCCCATCTGCCTTCGCCGTAGGGGCGCAAAAGCAGGATTTCCACCGGCCCGGACCGCCGTTTGTTCTTCCCCCAAAGCCTGGCGGGGAGAACCCTGGAGTCGTTGATTACCAGCACATCCCAGGGACGCAGATAGTCCACAAGGTCAGCAAACTGCCTATCGACAAGCTCTCCGGTATCTCTGTGCACCACCAAAAGCCGGGAGGCATCCCGTACCTCCAAGGGCTTTTGGGCAATGAGTTCCGGAGGCAGGTTAAAGTCAAAATCCTCTACTCTCATCGGTTAGTCTAGTATTCTCCTTTGACTGCTGCAATGGGAAAGCTCACGTTGTAGATGCTGCTGGGCAGCGTCTCCGCGGCCTGCCTGGTCCACCTGGTGGGGGTCAGGGCCGGCTTGAGGGGCTCCATCACCCGTTGAGCCACGGTGGCCTCCGCGAGCTGGCTTACCGTTTCTTCCACTTCCGGCGGGTCGGTCATGGTCAATCTGGTCTCGATGCGCAGAGGCACAACAGGCGCATTAGGCCTCTGGATGGCCAGATACCTGCCGGGCGCGATGCCCGCCAGTTTGGCTTCGGTCTGGAAGGAACGGGGCACTTCCCAAATGCGCACCTGAGCCAGCTGCGCTCCCCGCAGGGCAGCCAGTACCTCCCGCTCCAGCTCTGTGTACATCCCTTCACCCTTTTCGGTGATGGCTGCGGCGCTGCCCTCCAGGGCGGCCACGGTCACAACCGCTTCCCGGCCGCCGGTCCTGGCGGCAATGGTCTTAAGCGCGGCGGTTAAGTCAGCTCCCACCACATCCAGATCCATCACCAAGTCCCTGCCGCTGCGGTTCAGCCCTTCCACACCCACAACTTTGCGGTCGGCGCTGACCAGCAGCTCAACACTGGAATCCACATCAAGAGTGATGGTGAAGGCGGGCACAGCCGGCTGCGGCGGCACGAGGCGTTCGCTGATCATGGGCCAGCTGCCCACCAAGGCCAGAAACAACACCGCGGCGGCCGCCAGCTGCCAGACGCTGAGACGTTCTCTGCGGGGAGTATAGCGGATTTCCTGCCCCACTTGAACATGCTTGCGCAAAGGGACCTTGAGAAACTCTCCGCTGGGAGTCATGATAATCACTTTATTTTTCGGAGCGATCTCCACAACAATCCCTCTATGTCTCACCTTCGGTCCACCTCCTTTTCACTCCGGTCGATTCAGATATTCCTGCAGATGGTAGAAGTCGCCAATCAGAATCAAGGCCAGGGTAATTATGTACTTCCTCTGCCTCTCCAGGGTTTTGCGGCTCACCTTGACCCGGGCCTCCAGCTCCTTGAGGGGCAGGGATTTCTTCCGGGTCAAATAGGCCAAAAGCTCTGGATCGCTGATCAGCGTCCTGGCCACCTGGAGGGCCCGTTCCCGGGCGTCTTGATGCTTCGGCGATATTTTAACCAATTCCGAAAAGCGAATGCCGTAGTGGCTGAGCAGCTGGTCTAGGCGGAAGATCTCCTCCCGCCGCTGTTCCGTTTCTTCCTGGATCTGCAGTACGGTGTGGGCTTCTTTGGATTCGATCTTCTGCAGGATGCCATCTTCGTTGTCGTCGCTTTCAAAGGCGGAGATGGGGATCTCCTCGGACTTCTTACTCTGCCGCCGGAAGTAATCAACCATGCGCCGTTTGACCACTATCTCTGCAAAGCTGAGAAAGGACGCTCCCCCGGTGCTGTCGAAGGAATCAATGGCCTCGTTAAAGGCGATCATGGCTATGGATGCCTCATCATCGCGGCCCAGCACCAGGTACTTGCGGCAGCAGTTGGAAGCCACCCGGAGGTAAAACGGGCGGTAATCTTGCAGAATCTGCTCGCGGGCGTACATATCGCCTGCCTGGGCCCTGGCGACCAATTCTGTCAGTTGGCTTCGTTCATCTGGTTTGTGGGCGTGCGTCGTGGTCATGGCTGTACCTCCCTTGACAATTTTCGCTAACGGGCAACTAGGTATGAGGGTTCTACTCGTAACCCAACTCCCGCAGGGCCCCCGGCTTGTTGCGCCAGTCTTTTTTCACCTTCACCCAAAGCTCCAGGTGGACCTGGGTGCCCAGGAGGCGTTCCATCTGCAGCCTGGCGCTTGTGCCCACTTCTTTCAGCATTCTGCCGCCGCGACCGATCACGATGCCCTTCTGGCTTTCCCGCTCCACATAGATGGTTGCCCGAATCCTCATCAGGTTTTTCTCCGGATCCTCTTTGATCTCCTCCACATCCACCGCTATGGAGTGGGGAACCTCCTGCTCGGTGCGGAGAAAGAGCTCTTCCCGGATGAATTCCGCCACAATGAAGCGCTCCGGCTGATCCGAGAGCCAGTCATCTGGATAGTATTTAGGCCCTTCCGCCAGCCGTTCGACGATGAGCTCAATCAGCTCACCCAGGTTGGTGCCCTGCAGTGCGGACACCGCTAGGGCCGCGGCAAAGTCCCGCTTCTGCCCCGCCACGCGCAGAAAGGCCTCCTGCTCTCCAGGGGAGACCTGATCAGCTTTGTTGGCAACCAAGATGATGGGTTGTCTCACCGCGGCTAGTTCGCCTAGGATATGGTCGTCCGCTGCCGTCCAGCGCCCCGCTTCCACCAGCCAGAGAACCAAATCCACGTCTTCCAGGGCCTGAAAGGCGCTTTTCACCATGTACTCCCCCAGCTTGTGCAGGGGTTTGTGCAGTCCAGGAGTGTCCAAAAAGACAATCTGGGCATGCTCCAGGGTCAAAACGCCCCTGATGGTGTTGCGGGTGGTCTGCGGTTTGTCCGAGACAATGGCCACCTTCTGCCCCAAAAGCGCGTTCATGAGGGTGGATTTGCCCACGTTCGGGCGGCCCACCACGGCCACGAAGCCAGACTTGAAACGTTCAGTCATGGCTGCCCCCCGACTCCAAATCCTTTGAAGTGAACGAGGCCGGCAGCAGCTCCGCCAGGCTTGTCTTCAGCACATCGCCCCGGAGATTACCCAGATAGATGGGCATCTGAGGGTCAAAGAACTCCGCCATCACCTGCCGGCACACCCCGCAGGGGGTAACGGGTTCCTCCGTATCGGCCACCACCGCCAGGGCCTTGAACTCCCTAACCCCTTCCGAGACAGCCTTAAAGATGGCGGTGCGCTCCGCACAGTTCGTGGGGCTGAAGGCGGCGTTTTCGATATTGCAGCCAAGATAGATGCGCCCCTGGGCATCCAGGAGGGCCGCCCCCACCTTGAACTGCGAATAGGGTACATACGCCCGTTCCCGTGCCTGAACAGCCAGTTCCATCAGTTCCTTGTCCGTCATTGTGCACACCTCTCCTTAGTAGAATAGACGCAAAAAGATCAAGGCCAGGCCGCTCCCTAAAAGGGCACCGGCGGTAACTTCCCAAAGGTTGTGCATCTTGCCTTCGAGCCTGCTCTGGCCCACCAAGAGGGCCAGGGCAAAACCGGCCACAACCGGCAGACCTCTGCTCACTTCCCCGATGATCACCGCCAGGGCGAAAGCCACCGCGGTGTGCAGAGAAGGCCGGCCCCTCCGGCGCGCACTGGCCTGCCAGCCCAAAACGGTGAAGATCACCGCGCCTAGGATCAGGACCACCAGGTACTCCAGGGGAAGCTGACTCCGCCAGAGCAGCTCGTCCAAGCGCAGCAGGTAGTCGATGAACACCAGATAACCCACGGCAGCCGCGGTGCAGGCCGCCACCAGCACGGCTCCGGCGGCGATGTTTTTGATGGTGCCCGCGAGGGGGTGGTAATCCGGGGTAATCAGGTCCACCACTTCTTCCACGACCGTGTTGAACAGCTCGGCCACCAGCACCAGTCCGATGGTGAGCATCAGCCCCACCAGCTCTAGGCGGCCAACTCCCAGGGCCGCAGCGAAGATCACCACCAAAAGGCCCAAGAGCAGGTGGATGCGCATGTTCCGCTCCGAACGCACCACATGGACAATGCCCCGGAGCGCGTCGCTGAAGCTCATGAAGATGCTCCGCCTTTTCACGCCTAATCTCTCCCCAAGCCCAGCTCCCTCAAGACCCTCTCTTCCCAAGCCCGCATTTCCCGCTGCTCCTCGTCGGTTTGGTGGTCGTGGCCCAAAAGGTGAAAAAACCCGTGAATGGCCAAGAAAGCCACTTCGCGGGCCAGAGAATGACCGTACTCTTCCGCCTGGGCCCTGGCCCGTTCCAGGGAGATGACAATATCGCCCAGCATACGGGGGAGGCCCTCCAAGAACACAAAGTCCTCATCCCCCTCCTGGGGAAAGGACAGCACATCGGTGGGGGCAAAAATGCCCCGGTAATGGCCGTTGAGGGAGGCGATGGTGTCGTCGTCCACAAAGGAAACGCTCACTTCCACCGGTTCCGCCAGGCCCTTAAGGCGCGCCGCCAGGGCGAATCCCCCTTTGATCAGTTCTTCAAAGGAAGTGGTATCTTGCTGGGGCAGTTCGTTATTGAAGAGGACTTCCATTTTTGCCCTTCTTCCCCTCTATCTCTTCTTTAGTGATCTTCTCCGGATACTCCACACGGGTATGGAACATGCCCATGATGACCTTCACAAAGGCGTTGGCGATCCTGTCCATGTCCTGGAACGTAAGGTCACTTTCGTCCAGCTGCCCTGAGTTCAAGCGATCCTTAATAATCTTGCGCACCAACCCTTCAATCTTCCCCGGGGTAGGTTTGGTAAGGGAACGCACCGCCGCCTCCACCGCATCGGCTAGAGACACGATGGCCACTTCCTTACCCTGGGGTTTGGGACCGGGATAGCGGAAGTCCTTTTCTTCCACCGAACTGTCCTCGCTGGCCTCGGTGGCCCGGTGATAGAAGAAGCGCACCAGATCCGTACCGTGGTGCTGGGCGATGAACTGGGTGACCACATCGGGCAGCTTGTACTCGCTGGCCAGCTCCAAACCGTCCTTGACGTGGGAGGTGACAATTAGGGTGGACAGTGAAGGCGCCATCTTGTCGTGGGGATTGTCTTTGCCCACCTGGTTTTCCACGAAGAAATAGGGGCGCTTCAGTTTACCGATATCGTGGTAGTGGGAGCCGACCCGGGCCAGCAGACCATCGGCGCCCACCGCCTCCGCCGCCGCCTCGGCCAGATTACCCACGAGGATGCTGTGATGGTAAGTGCCGGGCGCCTCCAGCATCAACCTGCGCAGCAGGGGATGGTTGGGATTGGACAGCTCCAAAAGCCGAATGGGCGAAGTGATCTTAAAGGCGCTCTCCAGGTAGGGCAAGACTCCGATGGCCACAATGGAAGCCAGCACACCGCTGAGCAGGCCCAGGTAGCTGTGGATCAGAAGTCCACTGTCCTTGCCCACCAGCCCCAGGGCCACCATGAGCAAGACGTTCACACCACCCACGATCGAGCCGGCGCGCATCAGATCGCCCCGCTGGCTCACCTTGGACACGCTCAAAACCGCGGTAAGTCCACCCACAAGGGCCAGGATGCCCACTGCCCAGCTGAAGTCACTAATTACACCCAGCAGAACAGCGGTGACCACCGTGGCCATGGTGGCAACTTTGGGATCCAAAAGCAGCGTGAGCAGCAGGCCCACCAAAGCCGAGGGATTGAGGTACACCGCTTCCGGCCAGGCCAGCATGCTGAAGAGGCGGCCCAGGAGCAGTACCGTCACCACCACAGAGCCCACGAGGCCCATGTGGGCCGGGTTTTCCAATACCTGCAGGCGGTTCTGGCGCAGGTACACCCCCATGAGGGCCACCACGGCCAAAACCAGAAGGGTACGGCCTGCCGCGGCGCCGTAGTCGCGCCCCGTCTTCAAAAGCCCCACATCCCGCATGAGGCTGATGTGCTCAGGCCTCACCACATCACCTTTACGGATGATGATTTCGCCCTGGATGATCTGCACGGGCTGCACCGCCTGTTCAGCCTGGGCTACCGCTTCCTGCACCCTTTCCGTATCCAGCACCAGGTTGGGCCGGATGAGCTGCCTGCCCAGAACCACGGCAGCCTGCTCCAGATCATCCCTCAGACCGCTGCGCTTAACGCTCTCCTCAAAGGCATCCCTGGCATCCCTCAGGCCATCTTCGCTGATCCGCTCCTCCATGGCTGCCAGGACCAACTCGGCGGTGATCTGGGCAAAGCGATCAAACTCCGCCAAAGATAAAGAAACGACCGCTTCCAGATTCCGCTGGGGAATCTCGATCTGCCAATCCCGGATCAAGCGGCGGTCAATCTCTGAAATATTCAGTTGTTCAGGCTGTTCAGCATCTCCCGCATCTTCAGGGGCAATGCCCTGCCGCAGGAGGTTGAGCACCCCGGTGACATCCTCCTCAACCCCCAGGACCACCGCGGGGTTGATCTGGTAGAAACTGGGGTCATCGGCCGCTTCCCGCAGCGCCTGCCGCGCCGCTTCTTCCTTCAGCCGTTCCGTTTCGCCGGAGTTGATGGCGGTGATGGGAGCTACAATGTCCCGCTTGGCAACTTCGCCCACTTCGATCTGGACACCGGCAGGTAAGGCACCGATGAGTAGGATGGCCAGGATGGCCGCGGTGATGAGCCCACCTAAAAGCCACTTGCTGACGGCGGTCGCCTGCACAGCCTGCAGCCAGGCTTGCCCCCACCTGCCTTTG
>DGEY01000040.1:41229-62688 GCA_002391385.1 Firmicutes bacterium UBA3914
TCTTCCGTTTCACGATAAGCCTCCTAGGATTGCAATTTGCCTACTTCTTGATCATGGGCTTCATAGGCTTGGATGATGCGCTGCACCAGGGGATGGCGAACCACATCCGTTTCATCCAAGAAGCAGAAGCTGATTCCTTCTACGCCCCTCAAGATCCCCTGCACCTCTATGAGGCCGCTGGTTTTCTCCTTGGGCAGATCCACCTGGGTAATATCTCCGGTGATCACCGCTTTGGAACCAAATCCTAGGCGAGTCAGGAACATCTTCATCTGCTCCGGGGTGCAGTTTTGGGCTTCGTCGAGGATGATGAAGCTGGCATCCAAGGTCCGCCCGCGCATGTAGGCCAGGGGAGCGATTTCAATGATCCCCTTCTCCCGGTACTTGGCAAAGGTTTCATGGCCTAAAATATCAAACAGGGCATCATACAGGGGGCGCAGGTAAGGGTCCACCTTGTCCTGCAGATCCCCAGGCAAAAACCCAAGGTGCTCGCCTGCTTCCACCGCGGGACGCGTCAAAACGAGCCGCTCCACTTCTTTCTTCTTCAGGCTGGCCACCGCTTGGGCCATGGCCAGGTACGTTTTGCCCGTACCTGCCGGGCCGATGCTGAACACGATGTCATGGGTGGCCATGGCGGAAATGTAGCGTCTCTGTCCTGCTGTCTTCGGGCGGATCCTGTGGCCCCGATGGGTTACCACCACAATCCCTGCATTGAGCTCCTGCAGGGGGGCAGACTCGCCGTTATCGCTCATCTTGATGGCGTAGTAGACGTCGTGATTGGTCAGGCTAGAGCCAAGCCCAGCCATGTTCTGGAGGGCGTTTTTGGCTTTGGCCACGGCTTCCTCGGGTCCACTGATGATCAGATCAAGCCCCCGGGCCACGATCTTCACACCGAAGGCCTCTTCCAAAAGCCTCAGGTGTTCGTCGCGCTTGCCGCTCAGAGCTTGAGCCTGATCATTATCTTCAAGGCGCAATATCTGACTCAATACATCAACCATCCTTTGTGTGTCTCTGTATGCACTTATTATAAGCAAAATGGCGCAAAAGTGCAAACTATTGCCCCGAAAAATGGCCGATGTCCTCCAGCACTTCTACCTGGAGGGTAACCCTGATCCCCTCCCCGTCCGTGACGTATTCCACCGCCTTGGTCTCCGCGACCACACTCTCCCTGTCTACGCCCTGGCGGATCAGGCTCTCCCAGGCCAGTTCATAGGCTGCTTTTTCCGCTTCCCACCGGGCAACGGGGACCAAAACCCACTCCACCTCCTCATAGTCCAGGCGTGACCAGCTCACAGGCGCCATGGCCCGGCCCAGGTAGAGCTGCCAGTTTCTGGTGGTGATCAGGTGATTTTCCCGGGGGTAGGAACGGCCCAGGGGAATGCTCAAGGGCCCCACGGTGAGGATATACTGCCTATGGCGCACTCCAGTCTTTTCTGGCTGCCAGCGCACCAAACTGGCCTCACCCACCGCCTGGTACCACACCCGGGCTTTCACGATCCCTTGGGCCGCCCCAAACTGCCTGCGCCCCTGTGGATCGTAGTACATACCGGAGATGAGCAGCTCATCCCGGCGGACAGTATCCCCTTCCCGCACCTGGGCGGTGCCCCGCAGGACCAAAAGTTCTGTCACTAAACCGTCTCGCTTGGCGTAGATATGGCCTGCCCCCTGGGCCGCAAGTTCCGGCGCCTCCCGCTCCCGCACATGGATCTCCACCTTGATGCCCTGATTCCTCAGCTGGACCCAGGTGAGCTGGGGCAGATCCTCCAGGAGCTGCTGTTCAATGCGGCGGGCATCCACCGCGCCCCTGGGCACGCCCGCCCGCAGCCCGGTCTTTTCCACCGCGGCTTTGATCACCTCCACCGCCAGGGTCTCATTGCCGAACACCTGGATGAACCAGACAAAACTGGAAAGATAGATCACCGCCAGGGCAGCCAGTCCCAGCCCCAGGGCCAAAAAGGCGCGCCGCCTGAATCTGCGCAGAAGAAAGGGCAAACCGTGGCGATCCAGGATGGACACGCTGACCCGGGGCCCGTTCATCCACTCCCTGATCAGGGGCCGCAGGCGGCGGAAATCCTGGGCTGCCATTCTGGCCAGTACCACATCGGATGTGAGGCGCTCCACCTTGAGCACGGCTACTCCGGCCTGCGCTGCACTGTTCAGCACCCGCTCGATACCGGCACCCCGCAGGCACACGGTTACATACCCCCGCCACCACAACCACAAAAACGGGCTCATCTCAGCACCACCTGGCGGATTCGCCCCCGGATTTTGATTTCCTGGGCTGAAAAGGCAGCAATTTCCAGCTCGGAGCCGCTCACCTCGATGAACCCCTCCACGGAACGGAGTTTGACCATGGCAGTGGTGTACTGCACCAGACCTTTATGGTTGCTGATCTGCACTTCCCCGTCCCCTAGGATGTGGATCTCGGCTTGGTCCAGAACCACATTGGGGGGCACATCCAGTGCCTGGGCGAATCTTCGCTTCAGATTGCGGCTCACAGCTGGCCCCATCATCTTCCTCCTTTCACCTAAAACTATGCAGCAAAAAAAAGGTTAGACCGAAGCGGTCTAACCTCGCTAGTTCTACGATGGAGTCAGCTCTCAGCGGCTGGGCCAGCGGCGCAGGGCCCGGGGCGGCCTGATGATTTCAGACATGATCACGGCCTCAGCCAACCTGGTAAGCCTCCTAGTCTTTCCAAAAGTTTCCACCGGTGCGCCCCAAGGGCTCTCGCTGGCACCCAGCCGTTCCCAGCCGTCCTCCTGTTCATCTTCCCAATAGTCGGCGGCTCCCCCTTCCGCCTCCTCTCCAGGCAGCAGCTGGCTCAAGGCCTCCCGCACTGGTTCCCACGCTTCCACCTCGACCTCAGTCAGCTCAGGCTCCTCCTGGGGCGGTTCATGGGGCAGCTGGGCCGGGCGTACCCTTTCGTGGGCGGTCCGCCTAGCCAGACTGGAGAGGACCAAGGCGATAACCGAGATGAGCAGGCCCAGCAGTTCACGCATGCCGCTCACCTACCGCTCCTTTTTCTCGCCAGAGTCCTCGGGCTCCCGGGGCGGAGCCTGGCCGCTGATGGCCTCCCGCATGCGCGTATCCGCTAAGATGTTCTGCATGGCGTAGTAATCCATCACGCCCAAGTTGCCTGAGCGCAGGGCCTCGGCCAGGGCCTTGGGAACCTCCGCCTCAGCCTCCACGACCTTGGCCCGCATCTCTTGGGTTGCGGCCCGCATCTCCTGCTCCCTGGCTTGAGCAGCGAAGCGGCGCTCAGCGGCCTTGGCCTGGGCGATGTTCTTATCTGCCTCCGCCTGGTCCATCTGCAGGCGGGCACCGATGTTGCGGCCCACATCCACGTCGGCGATGTCGATGGAGAGGATTTCAAAGGCAGTCCCTGCATCAAGGCCCTTGTCCAGCACCAATTTGGAGATGACGTCGGGGTTCTCCAGTACATCGGCATGGCTGGCACTGGAACCGACGGAGGTGACGATGCCCTCGCCCACGCGAGCGATGATGGTGGCCTCGCCCGCACCGCCCACCAGACGGTCGATGTTGGCCCGCACGGTCACCCTGGCCTTCACCTTGAGTTCGATTCCGTCCTTAGCCACGGCAGAGATCAGGGGGGTTTCAATCACCTTCGGATTGACGCTCATCTGCACAGCTTCCAGCACGTTGCGGCCTGCCAGGTCAATGGCGGCGGCCCGCTCGAAACTGATGGGGATGTCGGCCCGCGTCGCGGCGATCAAGGCATCCACCACATTGTCCACGTTGCCGCCGGCCAGGTAGTGGGCCTCCAGTTTATCAATGGTGGTCTCCACCCCACCCTTCTGCGCCTTGATGAAGGGCAGAATAATGCGATGAGGGGGAACGCGGCGCAGACGCATACCCACAAGGCTGATCAGGCTCACCTTTACTCCGGCCGCCACAGCGGAAATCCATAGACCGATGGGCACGAAGCTGAAGAAAAGCGCCAAGAAAATGATGATCAAAAGCGGCAGCAATCCGGCGAGAATCAAACCCATGTCGTTTCCTCCCTTTGCTTGTTAGTCTTCTTTAACTTCCCTAACGACCACCCGGGTTCCTTCCGTCAGCACAACTTCTACCCTGGTATGCGCTTTGACGAAGCCGCCATCGGAAACCACATCATAGCGCTGGCCGTCAATGACGCACGTTCCCGAGGGACGCAGCGGCGTGATGGCCACTCCCTGCTTGCCCACAAGGTGGCTCAGGTCAGCCGGTGCGCGATAGCCCGCCTGGGGCGATTCACTGTGGGAGAGCACCAGCCGCTTCCACAGGCGGGACTGGGACAGCCGCTTCCAAAGCAGGATCACGGCAGCTATAGTAACCACTAGAACGATGCTCAAGTTGATCAGCGCGGTCTGCAGATCACCAAAGGCCAGGATGATGCTGCCGAAAACGCCCAGGATACCCAGGATACCGGCAATACCAAAGCCGGGGATCACGAAGAGCTCCAAAAGGAGGAGCAAAAGGCCCACCAAGAAGAGCAAAATGGCCTCCCAGCCCAGGAGCCCCGCGACGTAGCGGCCGCCGAAGAAGAGGCCCAAACAGATCAGCCCAGCGGTCCCTGGCACTCCCCAACCCGGCGTGGTGATTTCAAAGATCAAACCGAGAAAGCCCAAAGTCAAAAGGAGAGAGCTGATGGTGGAGTTGGTGAGGAAACGGGCGATGTTTTCCGCCCAGTGGGGCTTTAGTTCCACCAACTCGTAAACGTCGTACCCGGAAAGCACCAGGGCCTCATGCACGCTTCCGGCCATGAGGTCCGCCATCCCGTAGTCCAGGGCATCCTGGGCGGACAGGGTTAAGATCTTCCCCGCCTCAGACAGACCCTCCACCACCACACTGGCATCCACCATGGCTGCGGCCAGACGCCGATCCCGACCCCAGCGCTCCGCGGCGGCCTCAAACTCCGCTCGCAGAGCAGAGACTGTTTTCTCCTCCATGGGCCTGGGCTCTGCCGCGCCCATGCTGCTGCCAGGTGCCATGGCGATCTTCGGCGCGGCCAGGGCGATGAGGGCACCGGCCGACCACGCCCGCTCGCTCACGTAAGCGATCACGGGCACCTTAGACCGGAAGATCAGATCCTTGATTTCCGTGGCCGCATCCACCCGGCCGCCAAAGGTGTTGATCTCCAGCAGAACCACACCGTCATTGCGTTCCGCGAGGGCCAAACCTCTGGCCACAAAGACAGCTAGGCCCGGTTCGATCTCCCCCTGGATGGGCAGGGAGTAGACAGTGGGAGCCGCGGCAGCCGCGCAGGTGCAGGCCAAGGCTAAACCTATGACCAAGAACGCCGTGAGAAGCTGCGACTTCTGCTTCATGGGCACTACTCCTTTCTGCAAAAAAAGCTCGATATCTTGGGGACATCGAGCTAGAACTGCGTTAACGGTATCTTCTTTTCCGAGCTGCCTCCGACTTCTTTTTCCGCCTTACGCTGGGCTTCTCGTAGTGTTCCCGCTTGCGATACTCGGATAGAACACCTGACAGCCGGATTTGTTTCTTAAAACGGCGCAACGCACTGTCGAGGGACTCGTTTTTGCCTACCTTAACTTCTGCCACTGGTATCCCTCCTTCCGTGCCGAATGCGTCTGCTCTAAACTACAGGATACGCCGTGGGCATAATATCAAGGTAATTATAATCGATTTGGCTGCCAGGGTCAACAATCAACCTGGAGGCCATTTGAGGGAACGACCGCCTAAAAGGTGGAAGTGGAGGTGGTCCACACTCTGCCCACCATCCCGTCCGATGTTCACCACTACCCTGTAGCCATCCCCCAGATCCTGCTGCTCCGCGAGTTCCTTGATGAGCAGCAGCAGCTCACCCATGAGGGCCTGATCCTCCGGCTGCAGCTGTGCCAAGCTGGGAATGTGCTTTTTGGGAATGACGAGGATGTGGGTTGGGGCCTGCGGGTTGATGTCCCGGAAGGCCACAGCCTGGTCCGTCTCCACCAAGAAGTCTGTGGACAGCTCACCCCTGGCGATTTTGCAAAAGAGGCAATCTGCCATGGAACTTACCTCCCCTCGCTTGTTATCCCCTGCACACCGTCCCGGTCTGCCGCCAGCACCCGCACCGGGACAAGCTCGCCCACCAGATCTTCCTGGGGCGCGGGGAAACTCACCCGCACGTAGTTGTCGGTATGGCCGATGGCTAGGCCTCCTTCCTGTTCCTCAACCAGCACTTCAACTACCCTGCCCAGCAGGGAACGGTGGAACTCCTCAGCTAAGGTGTGCCCTAATTCTATTAGACGTCTGCTGCGGCTTTCCTTTACCGCCGCGGGAATTTGTTCAGGAAAACGCGCCGCCCGGGTTCCGGCCCGCCGGGAATAATGGAAAACATGGATGCGGCTGAAGGCCACCTCCTTGGTGAGCTCCAGCGTCTGCTGGAAATCCTCCTCGGTTTCTCCGGGGAAGCCCACCATGATGTCGGTGGTGATTGCCACTTGGGGAACCTGGGCCCGCAGCTTTTCCACAATGGCACGAAACTCACCGCTGGTGTAACCCCGGCGCATGCGCTGCAGCACCCGGTCACTTCCGCTCTGCAGGGGAATGTGCACATGGCGGCAGACCACCGGATGGGAGCTGAAGAGCTCCAAGAGCTCAGATGTCATCTCGTGGGGATCCACCGAACTGATCCGCAGGCGCAGCAGGCCAGGATAAGAGGCGATCTCCCCGGCGATCTGGGCCAGGGTGAGGGGCGGATCCAAATCCGCGCCGTAGAGCCCCAGATGAATCCCCGTGAGCACGATTTCTCTGTACCCCTGCTCCACCAGCAGCCTCACCTGTTCCAGGACGCTGTCCCGGCTGCGGCTGCGGGAACGGCCCCGGGCCAAGGGCACCCGGCAGTAGGTACAGAACTGGTTGCAGCCGTCCTGGATCTTCAGCGCGGCGCGGGTACGACCATCAAAGGGCAAAGCGGGCAGATCCTCAAACTCGGTTACCTGGAAGATGTCTTCCACCAAGGTCTTCTTGCCACCTGCCGCCAAGCGCTCCAGCTCTTCCACGATGCGGTCGCGCCCGTCGGTGCCCACCACCAAGCTCACCCCTTCCAGTTCCGCCACTTCCTGGGGATCGGTCTGGGCCAAACAGCCCATGACCACCACCTGGGCCTGGGGGTTCAAGCGGTGGGCCCGGCGGATCATCTGGCGCGACTTTTTGTCACCCAGATTGGTCACGGTGCAGGTGTTGATCAAATACACATCGGCCTTTTCTTTGAAGTCAACCAAGGTGTAGCCAGCCTGTAGAAACTGGGTAACCACCGCATCTGTATCATATTGATTCACTTTGCAGCCTAGGGTGGCCACAGCGAGCCTCTTCGCTGCTTCGGTCATCCTAAATCTCCCCATCTATAACCTAAAATGCTCAAAAGGACCAAGCCGGCCGTTTCTGTGCGCAAAATGCGCGGGCCCAGGGTACAGACCACGGCCCCCGCGTCCTGAAGCGCGGCGATTTCCTCGGGGGAAAAGCCCCCTTCCGGCCCCACGATGGCTGATACCGCCTTGGGCTCGGCCTCGATCTGGGCCAGACCTTGCTCCCGTTCGGCCTCGTAGGCGGCCAAAACCAGGTGCCCGCGGCTGGCATTCTGGCGGACCCGCTCCACCACCTGGGCAAAGGTGTGCACCGGCGCCACTTGGGGCAAGCGGATGCGCCCGCACTGTTTGGCCGCCTCCCTGGCAATGCGCTCCCAGCGCCGCAGCCGGTTCTCCGCCTGCTTAGGCTCGAGCTGAACCACGGTATAGCGGGAAGTAAAGGGCACAATCTCCGCTGCACCCAGTTCTACGGCCTTTTGGACCACCAGGTCCATCTTTTCTCCCTTAGCTAGTCCCTGAAACAATACTAGATGAAGGGGTGACTCTTGTGAACCCTTTCTGGTTTCTTCCACCCGCCCCTTCACCTCACGGCCCACAACCTCCAGCCTCACCAGGTGCAGGAAGCCCTCGGGATCCACGCACTCAACGAGCTCCCCCGGACCAAGGCGCAGCACTTTGGTGATGTGGTGGGCATCACTGCCGCGAATGGTTATCTCCAGGCCCTGCCGCTGGTCCTGCTCGATGAAAAACCGCACCACCTCAATCACCCCTCTGGAATAGATAGGCAGTCCATTCGCCCTGCTGTTTGCGGCGGAGCAGGCGCAAACCCGCCTGGTTGGCCTGGGCAAGGATCTCCCCATCCCAGTCCGCAACTACCCCGGAGGCGATGAAAAAGCCCCGGGGTGCCAAGATTTTCTGTACCTGGGGGAGCATGGGGGCGATCACATGGGCCACGATATTGGCCAGGATCACCTGGGGCTGGCCCTGAAGATCCTCCAGCGTGCCCTGTTCGATGGGAAACTCGAGCTTGTTCAGGTCCCTGTTTTCCCGGGCCGCCCGCACGGCCACCGGGTCGATGTCCACTGCCTCCACCTGCGCGCCCAGTTTGGCGGCGATAATGGCCAGGATCCCT
Organism: Firmicutes bacterium UBA3914; assembly: GCA_002391385.1. Taxonomy (GTDB): domain Bacteria; phylum Bacillota; class Limnochordia; order Darwinibacteriales; family Darwinibacteriaceae; genus DTU010. The sequence continues at coordinate 49,672 of DGEY01000040.1, forward strand.
GAACCGGTGCCGATATCCCATACCGTGCGCCCCTCAAGACTAAGGTGCTGCAGAAATTCGATGCACATGGCCGTGGAAGGATGGGTGCCCGTTCCAAAGGCCATGCCGGGATCCAAGTAGACGACCACCTGCCCGGGCCCGGGCTCCCTTTCCAGGGGCTCCCAGGCCGGCTGGATCAAAACCTGCCCGATGCGCACCGGGCGGTAATACTGTTTCCAAGCTTGGGCCCAGTCCTCTTCCCGGACCTGCCCTTCCACAATGAGCACCGGTCCGGGGTCAAAACCGTAGTCCCGCAAATTCTGCAGCTCCCGCCGGAGTGCCTCCTGCTCTGCTTGGTCCAGTCTGTTGTCTGAGAAATAACAGAGGATGGCTGCCTGCTCTGAAGCTTTCTGCTCTGGGAAATAGTCTCCCCAGCCGCGCCGCTTGGCCTCGTCCACCAGAGCGCTGTCTTCCACGGCGAAGTGCTCTATGCCCCACCTGCTCAAAACAGCGTAGGCACCTTCCAATGCGGTGCGGTTAAGGATGATGCGCAGTTCCTGCCAGTCGGACATGGACCTACCCCTTTCTTCAGCTAAGACAGGGGCTGCCCCCCAGGGGCAGCCCCGTAGACAGCTCAACGCAGGGCATCTTTCATGCGCTCAAAGAAACCCTTGTTTTCATCGGGCGGGTTCTCTCCCCCCGCTTTGGCGAACTCCCGCAGCAGTTGTTTCTGCTTGGCCGTGAGCTTAGTTGGGGTGACCACCCGGATCTCCACCAGCTGATCGCCCCGGCCGGCACCCCGCAGGTGGGGAATGCCCTTGCCCCGCAGCCGCAGAACCCGTCCAGACTGCGTGCCTTCGGGAATGCGCATCTTCACAGGGCCCTCTAAGGTGGGCACCTCGATCTCGTCACCCAGAGCCGCCTGGACAAAGGAGATGGGAACTTCCAGAATCACATTCTGCCCCTGGCGCTTAAACAGCTCGTGGGGCTTGACCCGGATCACCACGAACAGATCGCCGGGCGGCCCTCCCCGCACGCCCGCTTCGCCTTTGCCCGCTAAGCGCAGGCTTTGGCCGTCGTTGATCCCCGGGGGAACCTTCACCTTGACTCTGCTCATCTTGCGCTGGGTACCGCTGCCGTAGCAAACGCTGCAGGGTGTATCAAAAGTCCGACCTTCACCCAAGCAGCGTCCGCAGGTCCGGGTGCTGGTGAAGTGGCCAAAGGGGGTCGCCTGCGTATAGGTCACCTGGCCTGTCCCGCGGCACTCGGGACACGTCACGATAGGGGTGCCCGGTTCGGCTCGATTACCACCGCAGTGTTCGCAGACCTCGGTGCGGGGAATGGTGATTTCCGTTTCGGTGCCGAAGGCCGCTTCCTCAAAGCTGATGGTGAGCTCGTAGCGGAGATCCGCTCCCCTTTGCGGCCTGTGGGACTGGCGGGGGCCAAAACCGCCGAAGAACTCGCTGAAGATATCGCCCAGATCCTCAAAGCCGAAACCGAATCCACCGAAGCCGCCTTGGCCAGCGTCCTCGAAGGCTGCGTGACCGAAGTTGTCGTATTGCGCCCTCTTTTCCGGATCCCCCAGCACGGAGTAGGCTTCGTTAATCTGCTTGAAGCGCTCCTCCGCGCCGGGCTCCTTGTTCACATCGGGATGATACTTCCTAGCCAGCTTGCGGTAGGCTTTTTTGATCTCCTCGTCGGTCGCGCCCCGGGGAACGCCTAAGATGTCGTAATAGTCCTCTTTAGCCAAGCGCTACACCGCCTTTTTAGCACTGACCTTACGTCTCCTCCGTATAGTCAGCGTCCACTACATCGTCGTCCTGCTTGCTCTGGTCCTGTCCCGGAGCACCGCTTTGGGTCCCTTGGGCCTGGGTCTGCTGATAGAGCCGTTGGGAAATGCGGTGCATAACCTCGTCCATGGCCCGCATCTTGGATTTGATCTCCTCCAGATCATCCTTCTCCATGGCGGCCCTCAACTCGTCCATGGCCTTTTCTGCCTGGGACTTCTCCTCTGGGGTTACCTTGTCGCCAAGTTCCTTGAGGGTCCGCTCGGTGGCCCAGAGCGCGTTGTCCGCATTGTTGCGCAGCTCAATGGCTTCCCGCTTCTTGCGGTCTTCTTCCGCATGTTCTTCCGCCTCTTTCACCAACCGGTCGATATCCTCCTTGGTTAGGCTGGTGGAAGAAGTGACGGTAATGGTCTGCTCCCGTCCGGTCCCCTTGTCTTTCGCCGTGACATTCACGATGCCGTTGCGGTCAATGTCGAAGGTGACTTCGATCTGGGGAACGCCGCGGGGAGCTGGGGGAATGCCCGTGAGCTGGAAGCGGCCCAGAGTCACGTTATCCGCCGCCAGGGGCCGCTCACCCTGGAGAACATGGATATCCACCGCCGGCTGATTGTCGCTGGCCGTGGTGAAGACCTTGGTCTCCCGGCAGGGTATGGGCGTGTTGCGCTTGATCAGCGTGGTCATCACGCCGCCCAGAGTCTCGATACCCAAGGACAGGGGAGTAACGTCCACCAAGACCAGGCCCTGGCCCGCCTCAAACTCGCCGGCCAGAACGCCAGCCTGGATCGCGGCGCCTAAAGCCACGCACTCGTCGGGGTTGATGCCTTTGTAAGCCTCTTTGCCCATGAACTTTTCAATGGCTTCCTGCACCGCGGGGATACGGGTGGAACCGCCCACCAGGATGACCCGGTCGATGTCCTGCGGGGTCAAACCGGCATCAGAGAGGGCCTGGCGCAGGGGCCCCATGGTCTTTTCCACCAGATCCGCGGTGAGCTCGTTGAACTTGGCCCGGGTTAAGGTCATGTCCAGATGCACAGGTCCCGCGGGCGTCGCGCTGATAAAGGGCAGGTTGATGCTGGTCTGAACCAGGCCCGACAGCTCAATCTTGGCCTTTTCCGCGGCCTCCTTCAGCCTCTGCATGGCCATTTTGTCTTGGGTTAAGTCGATACCCGTTTCCTTTTTGAACTCCCGGACCATCCAGTCTATGATTCGCTGATCGAAGTCATCTCCACCCAGGCGGTTGTTGCCGCTGGTGGCTTTGACACCAACATAACCTTCATCCAGTTCCAGGATGGACACGTCAAAGGTTCCGCCGCCCAGGTCGAAGACCAAAACGGTCTGCTCATGCTCCTTATCCAACCCGTAGGCCAGGGCGGCAGCCGTGGGCTCGTTGATGATGCGCAGAACTTCCAAACCGGCGATGGTACCGGCATCCTTCGTGGCCTGCCTCTGGGCGTCGGTGAAATAGGCGGGCACGGTAATGACCGCTTTTTCCACCTTCTCACCTAGATAGGCTTCGGCCTCTTCCTTCAGTTTGCGCAGGATCATGGCGGAAATCTCCTGCGGTGTCATGGACTTGCCATCTATGGTCACCCGGTAGTCGGTACCCATGTGGCGCTTGATGGAGGAGATGGTCCGGTCGGGATTGGTGACAGCCTGCCGCTTGGCCACCTGGCCCACCAGACGCTCACCATCTTTTGTAAACGCCACAACGGAAGGCGTTGTCCTGGAACCTTCTGCGTTGGGAATGATGACAGGTTCTCCGCCCTCCATAACTGCCACAACCGAGTTGGTCGTCCCCAAGTCTATACCGATCACTTTTGACATTGCTTCTCTTCCTCCTCACCCTGGCCTACCAGGACCTTAGTGTGTCTAAGTACTTTATCATGCAGCAGATAACCTGTTTGCACCTGGGCAAGCACCGACAGTTCCTCACCGCCTGTGCCTTCCATGGCCACCGCTTCATGCAGGTTGGGATCAAAGGGCTGCCCCACCGCTTCGATGGGCTGGAGCCCGTGATTGGCCAAGGCTTCCTGCAGGCCCCGGAAGACCATCTCCATGCCTTGGAAAAACGGGTCCTCGGCCTGCTCCTCCCGCTTAGCCTGCATGGCCCGTTCGAAATTATCCAAAACCGGCAGCAGATCTTTGATCAGCTCTTCATTAGCTGCCAAGCGGATGCCCTCCAGTTGTCTCTGCATGCGGCGCCTGTAGTTCTCAAAATCGGCCTTCAAGCGCAGCAGCTGCTGAGCAAGGCGTGCCCTTTCTTCCTCCAGCTGTGCCAGCTGCTCCTGGAATTCTTGGGACACGGCCTCAGCCTGTTCTTCCGCTGCTTCCTGCACCCCCGGCTCCACCTCCACTTGTTCCGGGACGGAATCCTGCTCTGCCTGTTCCAACTCCTTGGCATCTTCCCTCATTTCGTCCTTTTCCGTCACCCAGCTACCTCCTCCCTAAGAAAGTGACCCTTGCTGGCAAAGGTCGCTTTCCGCACTATCTGTGATGCCTGGTCAACAGCAAGCTGACGGTTTGTGCCATCAGGTCAACGGCTGCCACCATCTTGGCGTAGTCCATGCGGGTCGGCCCCAAGACCCCCAAGGTCCCCACCACATCATCGCCCACGTAGTAAGTGCACGTCACAATGCTGCAGGTCTGCATGGGCGCGTAAGTGTTTTCCTGCCCAATGATCACCTGCACGCCGCTGGATCTAGCGGCGCCGCTCAGAATATTCAACAGCATATCTTTCTGCTCCAGGGCCTCAAAGAGGGCTGCCGCCCGCTGCACATCCCGGAACTCCGGCTGCGTCAGGATGTTGGATGCACCTGTGGCATAAACCTGCTCTTCCTTTTCTTCCGCCAACCCCTGCAGCACCAGATCCACCAGTACCCTGCCGATTTCCCCGAAATCGCTGATGATCTCCTTGAGCACGGTCATGCCCAGCTGCCTGTAGGTGATCCCCTTCAGTTTCTTGTTCAGCGCCTCGGAAATTTCCGCCACTTCTTCGGGGGAATACTCCTGGGCGGTGCGGATCAGGCGGTTTTTGACGAGCATGGGGTGCAGAACGAGGGTAGCCAAAATGCTTGTGGGCTCCAGCAAAACCAGCTGGACGTGTTTGAACACCAGCTGTTCGCTGCTGGGGGCCACAACCAGCGACACCGATTCGGTGAGCAGCGCAAGCAGCTTGGCCGCCAGGTGCAGGGCCCGCTCGGGGCTGTGCTGGGCATCCAGGAGCTGTTTTTCGATCCTCTCCACCTCTGATTGGGGAAAAGTGTGCGGTTCCATGAGTGCATCCACGTAGAAGCGATAACCCTTATCAGAAGGGATCCGCCCCGCGGAAACATGGGGCTGCTCCAAATACCCTATTTCTTCCAAATCTGCCATTTCGTTGCGAATGGTTGCCGGAGAGACGCCCAAGTCATGTCTGCGCGCAATTGTCCGTGATCCCACGGGCTCGGCGGTCTCAACATAGCTGTCAATGATCGCCCGGAGCACCAACCGTTTGCGTTCATCCAACATGACCCTTTCACCCTCCCCCTTTAGCACTCATTAAGAGAGAGTGCTAACAGATCTCAACCATAAAATATCACTTCGCACCCTGTTTGTCAAGGGGACCGGCTCAGCGCAGAAACGCCGCAGAAACCCGGTTTTCCAGGAATAAGCCCAGCTCTGTAACCCGCAGGCGGCCGTCCTTCTCCTCCGCCAGCCCCTGCTGGAGCAGCTGCTCAACGGCCTCCCCGTAAACCTCCCGCAAGCTGACCTGAAAGCGCCGGCGGAACTCCGCTTCAGAAACACCCTCCAAAAGGCGCATACCCACCATCATGGTTTCATCCATCTCCTGATCCCTGCCAACCTCTTCCCAGGTCAGGTAAGGGGGCTTTCCTTCTGCCCAGGAGCGGATGTATCCTTCCACATCGGGGGCGTTCTGGTAGCGGCAGCCGCCAAGATACCCGGTGGCACCGCTGCCCAGGCCGATGAAGGGCAGGTTATGCCAGTAGAGCAGATTGTGCCGGCACCTGTGGCCGGGCAGGCAGAAGTTTGAGATCTCGTAGTGTTCATAGCCCGCTCCCTGCAGCACCTCCCGGGCCAACTGGTACATATCCGCCTGTTCGTCCTCCCCCGGCAGCTCCACCAGGCCCTGCTCATGCCAGGAAGCCAGCGGCGTCCCCGGTTCCAGGATCAGGGCGTAGCAGGAAAGATGGGTAGGCTCCAGGGCCAGGGCTGCTTCCAGGGTGGCCCGCCAGTGGGCCAGGTCCTGGCCGGGCAGGCCAAACATCAGGTCTAGATTGATCTCCCGGATGCCAGCTGAGCGCAGGCTGCGTACACTGGCCCCGATGTCTTCCGCCCGGTGCAGCCTGCCGATTGCCGTCAGGAGCTCATTTTGAAAGGCCTGGGCCCCCAGACTTACCCGGTTTACCCCGGCCCCGGCCAGGAGCTCAGCTCCCTGGGGAGTAACTGACTGGGGATTGGCCTCAATGGTGACCTCGGGATCGGATGTAAAGGGAAGCTCCGCCAGGAGAAAGGCGATCAGCTGGGCCAGCTTTTCCGGGGGAATCAGGGTGGGCGTGCCCCCGCCAAAGAACAGACTGTCCAGGGGCCCGTTGGCCCAAAGCTTCCTGTAGTAGAGGGCTTCACGGCGCAGAGAAACAAGATAGCTGTCGACAAGGCCGGGAAAATCCGCCTCACCGACAACTATCGAATGGAAGTCGCAGTAATGGCATTTGCGTGCACAAAACGGGATGTGGACATAGACACCCATATAACCACCTAATCTACCTTGAGGATGGCCATGAACGCTTCCTGGGGCACTTCCACATTCCCCAGGCTTTTCATGCGCTTCTTGCCCTCCTTTTGCTTTTCCAGGAGCTTGCGCTTGCGGCTCACATCACCGCCGTAGCACTTGGCCAAAACGTCCTTACGTAGAGCCCGCACCGTCTCCCGGGCGATGATCTTGCTGCCGATGGCCGCTTGAATGGGCACCTCAAACTGCTGGCGGGGGATAACCTCTTTGAGCTTCTCCGCCAGCGCCCGGCCCCTGGCCATGGCCTTATCCCGGTGAACGATGATGGACAGGGCATCCACGGGATTCCCGTTGAGCAGGATGTCCAGTTTGACCACATCGGACTGTCGGTAGCCGATGAACTCGTAATCCAGGGACGCATAGCCCTTGGTGCGGGACTTCAAGCGGTCAAAGAAGTCCATGAGGATCTCCGCCAGGGGCAGGTCATACTCCAGCCGGGCCCGCTCAGGGGTGATGTACTCCATGGTGATGAAGGTGCCCCGCCGCTCCTGGCAGACCTCCATGACCGCGCCGATGAACTCATCGGGCACCAAAACGGTGGCCCGGACAAAGGGCTCCTCAATGTGTTCCACATGGGTCATGGGGGGAAGCGCGGTGGGATTGTCGATCTCCTTGACCGTGCCGTCCTTAAGCACCACCCGGTACACCACGCTGGGCGCGGTGGTGATCAAATTGAGGTCGAATTCCCGCTCCAAGCGCTCCTGCACGATCTCCATGTGCAAAAGACCCAAGAATCCGCAGCGGTAGCCAAAGCCTAAAGCCGCGGAGGATTCCGCCTCGTAGGTGAGGGCCGCATCGTTGAGCTGCAGTTTGTCCAGGGCATCCCGCAGCAGCGTGTATTCTTCGTTCACAACTGGATAGAGCCCGCAGTAAACCATGGGTTTGGCCGGCCGGTAGCCCGGCAGGGGCTCCGCGGCCGGGTTATGGGCAGTGGTGATGGTATCCCCCACCCTGGTGTCCCGCACATCCTTCATGCTGGCCATGATGCAGCCCACTTCCCCAGGGCCTAGGGCCTGCACTGGTCTAAAACCCGGCTGCAAAACGCCCAGTTCCGTCACCTCAAACTGACGCCCGGTGCTCATCATCTGGATGGTGTCGCCCAGCTTGATCGTGCCATCAACCACCCGGGCATAGGCCACCGCACCACGGTATTGATCGTAATGGGAATCGAAGATCATGGCCCGGGTGGGTGCCGCAGCATCGCCCCGGGGGGGCGGAATGCGCTCCACGATGGCCTGCAGCACCTGGTCAATGCCCTGCCCGGTGCGCGCGCTCACCAGCACCGCTTCCTCGGCGGACAGACCCACATCCTCCAGCTCGCGCTTAACCCTCTCCGGGTCGGCATTGGGCAGATCGATCTTGTTGATCACGGGGATGATCTCCAGGTCGTGCTCCAGGGCCAGATAGAGATTGGCCAGAGTCTGGGCCTCCACACCCTGGGAAGCATCCACCACCAAGAGGGCGCCTTCACAGGCAGCCAGGCTGCGGGATACTTCGTAGGAGAAGTCCACGTGGCCCGGAGTATCGATCAGGTTGAGGATATACTCTTCCCCATCTTGAGCCCGGTAGATCAAGCGCACAGCCTTGAGCTTAATGGTGATGCCCCGTTCCCGTTCCAGTTCCATGGAATCCAGGACCTGCTCGGTCATCTCCCGCTTGCTCACGGCCTCAGTGGCCTCCAGGATGCGGTCCGCGAGGGTGGATTTGCCGTGATCGATATGGGCAATTATGCAAAAATTGCGAATGTTCTTCTGGACCATACTCTTACCAATTCCTTCACACCGTAATGACCTGCCGATATTATAACACACGCCCCGCCGATTGCAAAATCAGCCGGCCCATCAAGCTTTAGCCCTGCTGCCCAGCACCCCTTTTGCTGGAAAGCTTTGCTTTGAGCAAGCCCCACAGGAAGCGGACTTCATCCATGCGCAAAAGCGCGGCCAAGATCAGGTAGACAAGTACGCCCACGGCAATGGCACCCAGGGTCTGGGCTGCCTCCGCCGCTTTCCCCGCACTGGGCAGGCGGCTGCCCAACAAAGAAGCTGCCCAGGAAGCGGCAAAGCCCATGCAGGCCGAGGCGGCTGCCGCTTTGACGGTTGTGGTCAAAAGCTCTCCGCTGGCCAAACCGGGAAGCCTTCTGCTGAGGATGGCAAAGGCTAAGGCAGCATTCACCAGAGAACTCAAGGAGAAAGCCAGGGCCAGTCCCCCCGCCCCCAGCGCCGTCCCTCTTAAGAAGACCAAGCTGAGGAGGAGATTGATCGCCACGGTAAACAGGCCGATCTTCACCGGGGTCTTGGTGTCCTGGAGGGAGTAAAAGCCTCTGGTGGTCACCTGCAGAGCTGCCTGGGCAAACAGCCCCGGCACATAAAACAGCAGGGCAAAGGCGGTGGCCGCGGTGTCCGCCGCGCCAAACTCCCCGGCTTCAAAGAGCAAACGGACGATGGGCACCCGCAGCACAGCCATGCCCACCGCGGAGGGAATGGTGATGAAAAACACCGTGCGCAGGCCGAAGGAGAGGGTGCGGGTGAATTCCTGCGCTTCCTCCCGGGCCGCCAGGACCGCTAAGGTGGGAAAGACCGCCGTGGAGATGCCCATGGCGAAAATGCCCAGGGGAAAATTGATCAGCCTGTTGGCCAGGCGCAGGGCCACAATGGAGCCCTCCTCCAGGGTCGAAGCCAGATTCTGCCCCACGATCACGTTCACCTGGGCGATGGAAAGGCCCAAAATGGCAGGCAGCATCAGCTCCACCATACGCCGGATACCCGGGTGTTTGAAGTCCAGGACGCGCTGGTAGTATCCCTTCCCCCTGCGCCACACTTCCGGCAGCTGGATGGAGAAGTTACCCAAGGCGCCCAACACTGTCCCCACCGCCATGGACATGATGCCCACAATGGGGCCTAAAACGTAGGCGCCGATAATCTGGGCGAGGTTGTAGATGATGGGGCCCAGGGCAGGCTGCAGGAAGATCTTGTAAGAATGCAGCACCCCCATGCACAAACCGGCCAAGGCGGTGAAAAACACCGCCGGGAAGGTTACCCGCATGAGCAGGATGAGCAGCTCCCTGTGCTCTCCGGTGAAACCCACCCCCACCAGGGGCGCCAGGACAGGGGCAAAGATCACCCCCAGGATCATCAGGGCCAGCAGCAGCAAAAAAGTGGCGTTGAGGAAGATGCTCGCCACGTACCAAGCTTCCTTTTCTTGATCTTTAGCCAAATACTGGGTGAAGACCGGAATAAAGGCGGAGCTCAGGGCTCCACCCACCAGCAGTTGGTACATGAGGTCCGGCAGGGCAAAGGCTGCAAAAAAAGCGTCGGTGGCGGCCGTCCTGCCGAAGACCTCCGCTATCGCCCGCTCCCGCACAAATCCCAGAATCCTGCTGACTAAGATGGCGGCCATAACGATGGTAGCTGCCCGTGTAACCTGTGCTCTGTTTTCTGTATCCAAGCTTCCTCGCTCCTCTTTCTAGCAACAAATTGAAAGATTCGCCTTCCACGGGCAAAATCCTGTTAGAGGGCGCGCACCAGCACGCTGGCGAGAAGCTCCGCGGCCAAGAGCGCTTCTTCCAAGGTGTTTTCCACTGAACCCACTTCAAAAATGAGGCTCCCGGGATGCAGATGCTGGTTGTAACGGGCCTCTTTATGCACCTGTACAGGCCGCATCAGCCCCGGGTAGAGGGCATCGCCCAGGGCTTTGATCCGGTAAGCCAGGGCCAGGTTCTCCTGGTAGTTGGGGTGCTGCAGGGGGATGTTCTGGGCCGTGCCCACCACGATGGCGATGCGGGCCACCTCCCGCCCGTTGATCAAGATGGTGGGGCTGGGCACCCCCGCGTCCCGGTGCAGATCAATAACCAGATCGAAATCTTTCTGCCGGCTCAGAACTTCCCGCACGGTCCGCTCTGAGTTGGCATAGGAGCTGTTAATGCTGGGCAGGGTGTGGATCCTGGTCTCGTGGACGACCTTAACTCCCAAGCTGGTCAAGGCGTTGGACAGGTGACGGCCCACCGCCATCACCCCGGTGATGGTGGGGTCGGCCAGGCTGCGGAACTGATGGTGGGCCTGCCCGGGACTGCCCCCTTCCAGGGCTCGTCCCAAATACATTTCCGAAGTATGGGTGTGGTAGATCAAAACCTTCGGTGCGGCCCGGTCAACCAAGCCGCGTTCTGTTTCCCCCGCCGGCTCCAGGCGCGGCCTCACCGGCTCCGGCGCAAAGGAAAGCTCCTGGATAAACACAAAGGGCCTATCCTCCCACACCCGCATGTGCGCCACCACCTGCGGCGAAAAGGGCAGGGCCGCCTCCACCATGTGCAAAGGATCCCTCAAATCGTAATTGGTCAGCCAGTAGAGAAACAAGTGCATGTCCAAGCTGTGGTAATCCGGCTGAGCACCGCCGTAGGCCGGCAGACCCAGGTTCAACAGAGAGCGGGCGAGGGCATGGTCGAAGCCGCTGTCCTGACTGAGCAGATAGTAGCCGCTCAGGGACAGGGAAAGAAAAAACAGCGCCAAGAGCATCAGCGGAATAACCTGGAACTCCTGCCCCAATGCACTGGCCCGGCGGCGGATTCGTTTGTAGAACCGGCGGAGGCGCAGCCGCATGTCACCACCTCTTCTCTTGGAGAATATATTTGTCTGCCTGGGAAAATATGATAAACTCGTAGTAGCCAATTCTCCTCGGGAAGTGATGAAGCAATGCGTGCCGCGAAAACTTTCCTCGTTGTGGTGCTGGTGGTGGGCCTGGCCGCCGGGCTGTGGGCACTGTTCTCCCTGTACAGCGAAGTAAAAGAGCTGCGCAGCATCCGGCAGATGCCAGCAGCTCCAGCCCCTGCCCAACAGGGACAGGAATACGCCACCATCTATCTTGTCAAGGCGGAACCCACCGAATTCCACCTGGTGCCGGTCCAGCGCAAGCTCGGCGGACCCGCCACCCCCCAAGCTGCACTGCAGGCCCTGATCAACGGACCCCTGGCCCACGAAGAGCTGTTCGCCTCGGTGCCAGCCAGCGTGCAGCTGCGGAGCCTGACAATCCAGGACGGCCTGGCCACCGCCGATTTCAGTTCCGAGATCGTTAAAGATTTCAACGGGGGCGCGCTGTTGGAGTCCTACCTGGTGACCGCCATCGTCAATACCCTCACAGAGTTTCCCCAGATCCAGCAGGTCCAGATCTTGGTGGAAGGGGAAGCGGTGGAGTCCATCGGCGGACACATTCTGGTGAGCAAGCCCCTGAGCAGGGGCCGTTAACTCAGGTACTTAAAGACCTCGTCGTAACTGACGCCCTCGTGGAAGGCGATGTTCAAGGCACCGGTAACCACATCGGCCACCTCGTCAATGAGCAGGTCGATCTCTTTCGGTGTGACGATCATGCTGCCGAAGTAAGGATCCAGCACCTGGCTCATGAGCTGCCGCCGATCCACCGAGGGATTGGCTTTGGGGGCCGCGGGTTTCTCTCCGCCCATGATCGCCCGGGGATCGATCTGGAACTCCGTGCGGCCGGAGGTGAGCCTTTCACTGTCCCGGTTGCCCTCCAAGAGGTTGAGGGCATCGGAGATGATGGTTACCGCATGCACCACCGTGGGCACACCCAGGGCGATCACGGGAATGCCCAGGGTCTCCCGGTTGATGGCCAGACGGCGGTTGCCCACGCCGGCTCCCGGGTTGATGCCCGTATCGGAGATCTGAATGGTGCTGCACAGGCGGTCCACGCTGCGGCTGGCCAAGGCATCGATGCAGATCACCGCCTTGGCGCCGATGCGGCTCACCACACCCATAATGATCTCCCCCGTCTCGATCCCGGTCAACCCCAGCACACCTGGGGCCAGGGCCGCCACGGGGCGCAAACCCTGGCGCAGCTCAGGAGGGGACAGCTCCAAGAGGTGGCGGGTAACCATGAGGTTTTCCAGAACTTTGGGTCCTAAGGAATCGGGGGTGGCATTCCAGTTGCCCAGCCCCACCACCAGTGCAGTGTCCTCATCCCCCAGGTTAGACTCTTGGAAGAACCACTGGATCTCTTCGGCCAAGAGCTGCGCGATCCGTTCATGGAGGTCCCGGTTGTGTTCCCGCAGACCGCTGGATTGGATGGTAGAATAGTTCCCGGGAGCTTTGCCCATCATGCGGGCCCCCAGGTCGTTTTCCACCACCATCCTGGTGATGGTAATGCCCGGCTCCTGTTCGGTGTGCACCCGCACGCCGGGCAGCTCAGGCGGCCCCTCCTGTTCGATCACCGCTTGGTGGGATTCTAAGGCCAGATCTGTACGGATGTTGTACTTGTCAAAAAGCAGGTCTTCACTGGTTTCTTTTGGCATGGTCTCTCCTCCCATCAGTGTTAGATTAACCTGAAGGAGAAACCTTATTCACCCCAGGCTATTGAACAGTCTTCTTTCTAATGGAATAATCATAAAGTAATTTTGCCTGAGGAGGAGAACTGGTATGGCCAACAGCAGATCCGCTGAAAAACGGGTGAGGGTTAACC
>DGEY01000066.1 GCA_002391385.1 Firmicutes bacterium UBA3914
ATGCCCTTTCTTTGACAGTCTGCACCATCTATGCCTGATCATAGATGGTTTTTCTGTTTGTGGGGCTGTGCATTGACTTTGGGGCTTGTGGATATGCTAGCCCCGAGGAGGGTGAGCATGACCACGAAAAACAGAATCGAAGAAGCGATTGCCCAAGCCGAGCTCTTGGCTGGACAGCTCAAGACCTGCGCCCTGGACACAGACGTTCCATCGGTGCGGGAGATGTACAACAGCATGAGCCAGCAGGTGGAGGAGATCATCCCCAAGCTGCGGGGCCGCTTGGGCCATGTGGTGAAGGAAGAGCCCCAATACAGGAATTGAGGGCGCTTTGGGTCCCCTTTCCTTGACACTGCCAGTGCGCTTCAGCTATAATTAGAGTGTCGTGCTAGACGGGGAGGTAGCGGTGCCCTGTAACCCGCAATCCGCTATAGCGGGGTCGAAGGCCTATTTGAGGGTTGGTCTTGTGGAGTCTGATTTAGGCAAGTGGCGTTGACGATTGGGTCTTACGCAATGGGAATCCATGAACCCCGTCAGGTCCGGAAGGAAGCAGCGGTAAGTGGAAGCTCTCATGTGCCGTAAGGGTGCCTGGTCCGAGCTAACTACCTAGATATCGTCTGGAAGGCCATATTCGAGAATAGGCGCACGACGCTTTTTTTATGCCCAAAAAACTTGGCTAAAGGACTTTCCCTGAGGGACTAGAACCAATAATAACAACAAGAAATCCTAGGGATGGGAGGAACAGCCTTGGCTTATGTTTCCTTGTACCGCAAGTGGCGGCCCCAAAGCTTCGCCGAGGTGGTGGGACAGGAAAGCATTGTAACCACGCTGAAAAACAGTCTGGACATGGGGCGGGTTTCCCATGCCTACCTGTTTGCGGGCCCCCGCGGTACGGGCAAGACCACGGTGGCCAGGATCTTGGCCAAGGGGTTGAACTGCGAACAGGGCCCCACCTCCACGCCCTGCGGCAGCTGCGGCGAGTGCGAGACCATTGCCGCCGGGACCTCCCTCAACGTGATCGAGATAGACGGAGCTTCCAACCGGCGCATCGAAGATGTGCGGGAGCTGAGGGGCCAGGTGGACTTCACCCCCATCAATGCCCGCTACAAAGTCTACATTATCGACGAGGTGCATATGCTCACACCGGAGGCCTTCAATGCCCTGTTGAAGACCCTGGAAGAGCCCCCTGCCCATGTGGTCTTTATCTTTGCCACCACCGATCCCAACCGCCTACCGGCCACCATTTTATCCCGGGTGCAGCGCTACGATTTCGGCCGCTTCACCTTGGAAGATATAGTGAACCGCCTGGCCCAGGTTTGCCAGCTGGAGGGGTTTGCCGCCCAGCGGGAGGCCCTAGAGCTGGTGGCGGAGCATGCCGGGGGAAGTATGCGTGATGCCCTGAGCATCCTGGAAAAATGTGCTGCCTTTTCCGAAACCATCACTGCCGATACGGTTGCAGAGGTTTTGGGCATCGCCCCGGCGCAGCAGATTGAGGGGTTTACCCAGGCCCTCATGGCAGGGAGCAAAGGAGATGCCCTGGAGATCATCGATGCCCTGTATAACCAGGGCAAAGACTTGGCCCTCTTTGCCCGCAGCGTTATGGCGCGGCTGCGCAAGGAGATCCTCCGGGGCAGCGAGGATGAAGCAAGGTACCTCCAGGCCATTGAGACTCTAGCCGCCAGCGTGCGGGAGATGCGCTTTGTCCAGGATCCCCGCATGCTGCTGGAGGTGGCTGCCCTGCGTATCATGGGCGGAATGCCGGCCGTTCCGGCTGCTTCCGCCGTGGAACTGACCAGTCTCGAGGAGAAGATCCTCCGCCTAGAGCAGCAGATAGCGTCCCTCCAGGAGCAGCTAACCAAGGAGCGCCGCTCTCCCCAGACCGCGGAAAAGCCCACCCCAGCCAGGCGCAGGGTGGTGCTGGCCAGCGATGCGGAAAGCACCGCTTACCTTTTGGAGAACTGGCCGGATTTTCTGGCCCGGCTGCGGGCAGAGCGGTTGGTGCAGTGTGAAGCCTTTTTGAAGGAAGGGACGCCCGTGCAAGTAAAGGGCGATCGGGTGATTGTGGCCTTTCCCCGGGATCGGGGGTTCCATAAGGCCAGCATCGAGCAAGCTGACCACCGGGACCCCACCCAAAGGGTGCTCTCCAAGTGGATGGGCCGGCAGGTCCGCCTGGAGTGCGTATTCCAGGATGAGATGGAAGCAGAGCCGGAAGCTGCACCCCCAGCCCCGAAAGCCAAGGAACCTGGGCAGAGCAGCAAGGAGCAGGTAGATCCGTCCACAGAGGAGTTTCTCCGGGCCAGTATGGAAACCTTCGGGGGAAAGATCATTTCCAGACCCAAGGAAAATTAAAGACGAGGTGATCATGTTGGGGATGAACATGCAGAAAATGATGCGCCAGATGCAGAAGATGCAGGCCGATCTGGAAAGAGTCCAGGCGGAGCTGGAAGAAAAGACGGTGGAAGGCACGGCGGGCGGAGGCGTGGTTACGGTGGTGGTCAACGGCCACCAAGTTGTGCAGGAAGTGAAGATTCAGCCGGAGGCAGTGGATCCCGAAGATGTGGAAATGCTGGAAGATCTGATCTTGGCGGCCATCAATGACGCCATGCGCAAGTCCCGGGATCTTTCAGCCAGTGAAATCCAGAAGGTTACTGGTAAGATGAACATTCCCGGGCTGCCTCCAGGATTAATCTAACATGTCCCGGCGTTACCCTAAGCCCCTGGCCCGCTTAATCGAAGAACTGGTGCGTCTGCCCGGCATCGGCCCCAAAACGGCTCAGCGTTTGGCGCTTTTTCTGATCAACCAGCCACCGGGGGAGGTGGAAAGCCTGGCCCAGGCCATGGTGGAGGCCAAGAGGCGGATCCACTACTGCTCCCAGTGTTTTCACATCACGGAAGAAGACCCCTGCGCGATCTGTGCAGATCCCAAGCGCAACCACAGGTTCATCTGCGTGGTGGAAGAACCCCGGGATGTTCTGGCTATGGAGCGAACCAAGAGCTTTGATGGGGTTTACCATGTGCTCCACGGCGCGATTTCACCCCTGGATGGCATCGGCCCCAACCAGCTGAAGGTGAAAGAGCTCGTGGCGCGCATCACCCCAGAGGTGGAGGAAGTTGTCCTGGCCACCGATCCCAACGTGGAGGGCGAAGCCACCGCCATGTACTTGGCGCGCCTTTTGAAGCCTCTGGGCGTTAAGGTTACCCGCATGGCCCACGGTATGCCGGTGGGCAGCGATTTGGAATATGTGGATGAGGTTACCCTCACCAAAGCCCTGGAAGGCCGCAGGGAGTTATAACTTACTAGCATAAACCACCCCGCGCGGAGGTAATACTAAACCGAGTATGCCGCGAGATGGGGTGGTTTTTTGCCGAGGACCTTGGCGGAAAGGTTTTGGGCCATTGCTGGCCGCCTGCTGTATGACGAAGAAGAAGACCTCCCCTCGGAATGGCGGGAGGAAACCCGGGAAGAGCTGGCCTTCCAGGTGGATCTGGCCAAGCAGGAATGGCTGGACGCCCTCAGCTACTTCAACCAGGCTGTGGATCCCGACTTGGTGGACCATGCGGTCATCTCCCTCCAGGCCGCTGAGCGCAAGTACATGTACTGGCTGAAACGCCTGAAAAGGCTGGTGGAACAGGCGGACACGGCGCAGTCATAAACAGGAAACAACCACCATAAGATGTTCATGAGGGGACGAACCTAAGCGAGGTGGACCGCATGAACTTTATGGTGATTGTTGCCTACATAGCAGGTGTCCTGCTGATCTACGGTCTAGGGAAAATGCTGCTCGTTCCGCTGCGCACCATCTTCAACCTCATGGTCAATGCGGTGATCGGCGGCGGGGTTCTCTTGGTGATCAACTTCATCGGCAGTTTTTGGGGCTTTCGTTTAGGTGTCAACCCCATCACGGCTTTGGTCGTGGGCCTTTTGGGCGTGCCAGGTGTGCTCCTCCTGATTGGGCTGCGCCTGTTGTTTCCCTGATCAGCTCACCGGGAGGATACACTCCCTGCTGTTGTTGCGGGGCGAGTTCACCAGCTTGCTGACGCGGTGGTAAGTGAAGGGCCGCCCCTCTTGATCCGGCAGCCTAGCGGCGAGCTCTCCGAAGGGCAGGGGGCTCAGCCACAGCTGTTCCGTTTCGGGAGTCAGGATTACCGGCATGCGGTGGTGCACGTCCTGCAGAACCCTTGCCGCCGGCTGGGTGATGATGGTGCAGCTGGGAACATCCCCCTGCTGCCACAGGCCGGCAAAGGCAAAGGGTTTGCCGCCATCCAGGGTGATGTACACGGGGTGCTTGGCGCCGTTTTCCACCTGCCATTCATAGAACCCATCGGCGATGATCAGGCAGCGATGGGCGTTGACAAGATTGCGAAAGGAGGGCTTCTCGGCCAAGGTCTCCAATCTGGCGTTGATCAGCGGCCGACTGCCCGGCTTTTGCCAGGGCGGTGTCAGCCCCCAGCGCAGCAGGGCCGCAGTGCGCAGCTGGGACTTCTCGCCGGGGAGCACCGCGAAAACCATCTGGGTAGGCGCGACATTGTAGCTGGGAGTGTATTCCCAGCTCGGTTCAGCAAGGAAGAAGCGCTCCACGATCTCATCTAGGGGGGTATATAAGGTAAAGCGTCCACACATGGGCAATCCTCCTTTCCCTGATTATTCAACGCCTAGAGCGGTTCCCCTGGAAGAAGAGAAAAATAAACG
>DGEY01000029.1:0-10117 GCA_002391385.1 Firmicutes bacterium UBA3914
GACATGCCGGGCGCACCACGAAAGGAAGCACTCAGGCAGTGCTTCCCTTTGCTTAACTGGACTGATGGAGTTCCACAATCGTTACCCCGTGCCCACCTTGATTGGGCTCGGCGTAGCGGTACCCCCGCACATGGGGATGACCGGCTAGATACCGCTGGATGGCTTCCCCTAAAGTACCCGTCCCCTTGCCGTGGATCAGGCGCACCCGTCCAAGCGACGAGAGGAAAGCGTCATCCAGGTATTTATCCACCAAGGCCAGACCCTCCTCCACGGTTTTACCCCGCAAATCCAGCTCAGAGCTGATGTGGGAGCTCTTGGCCAGATGGGCCCGGCGGGTGCCCCCCACAGCTTTCCGCTCCTGGGGCTGGGATCCCTCGGTGCGCTCCAAGTCCTCCAGCTTCACGGTGATCTTCATGATGCCCACCTGCACCTGGACATCGCCGTCCGGGCCCGGCGGCTCCAGGACAAAGCCTGTCTGCCGCAGGCTTTTGATGCGCACTTCTTCTCCCCGCTTGAGGTCCTGGGGGCCTAGAGCCTTGGGCCTTTCCCGGCGCTGGCTGCGCAGCTCGGTACTGCGGGCCGTAAGGTGCTCCCGGTACTCCTTCACCCTTTCCTCCAACTCTTGGCGGCTCAGGCGTCGGGCTTCCCCCAGGATCTGGTTGATGTCGTTTTGGGCCTGCTCCACCAGGGCCAGCGCTTCCGCCCGGGCCTCTTCCAAGAGCTCCTCCCGGTTTTCAGCCAGTACCTGGAGCTTCTTTTCATATTGAGCCTTCAGCTCCTCGTACTCCCTGCGCAGCTGCTGGGCGGCCTGGCGGTCCGCCTCAGCTTGGCGGCGGCTCCTTTCCATCTCGGCGATCAAGTCCTCCACCTGCACATGCCCGGAAGAGAGCAGGGCCTGGCCACGCTCCACGATCTCAACCGGCAGCCCCAACCGCTTGGAAATGGCAAAGGCGTTGCTCTTGCCAGGGATACCGATGGATAGGCGGTACGTAGGCCTGAGGGTTTCCAGGTCAAACTCCACACTGGCGTTTTCCACGCCCTCATGGTTGTAGGCGTAGGTCTTCAGTTCCGAATAGTGGGTGGTGGCCACGGTATGCACTCCCCGGGTGCGCAGGTAATCCAAGATGGCCGTGGCCAAGGCTGCGCCTTCCGTGGGGTCAGTTCCCGCCCCTAGCTCATCCAGGAGCACCAGGGAATCGTCCTTGAGCTCTTTAAGGATCTGGACTATGGTGCTCATGTGGGAAGAGAAGGTGCTCAAGCTCTGTTCGATGCTCTGTTCATCGCCGATATCGGCGTAGATGCCCTGGAAAACAGGGAGGGTGGAGCCTGGCGCGGCCGGGATGTGCAATCCCGCCTGGGCCATGAGGCAGAACAGGCCCACTGTTTTCAGGGTGACCGTCTTGCCGCCGGTGTTGGGCCC
The DNA here is from genome assembly GCA_002391385.1 of Firmicutes bacterium UBA3914. Taxonomy (GTDB): domain Bacteria; phylum Bacillota; class Limnochordia; order Darwinibacteriales; family Darwinibacteriaceae; genus DTU010. The sequence continues at coordinate 1,421 of DGEY01000029.1, forward strand.
GGTGATCACCAGAACATGAAAATCGCCACCCAGCCAGATGTCAATGGGCACCACTTCCCCGGTGAGCAGAGGATGCCTGCCCTGCTTGATATGGATCCGGCCCTCCCTGTTCAGCACCGGAGCCACGCCATCCACCGCCCGGCTGAAACGGGCTTTGGCGAAAATGCAGTCCAGTTCCGTCACCACCTGGAGGTTGTCCAGAAGAACCTGCGCCTGTTCCCCCACGGCTGAGCTCAACCGCCTTAGGATGCGCTCCACTTCCGCCTGTTCCTCCTGGGCGGCAATGCTCAGCTCATTGTTCAGCTCCACGGCAAAGGCCGGCTCCATGAACAAGGTGGCCCCGCTTCCGGACTGATCGTGGACGATCCCCTGGAATTTGCTGCGGAACTCGCTTTTCACCGGTACCACGTAGCGGCCGCTCCGCACTGTTATGATGGGTTCCTGGAGGACCTTCTGCATAGCCGGCGAATGGATCAGGTTTTCCAGGCGCTCTTTGAGGCGGTTGGCCAGCGTCCGCATTTTGCTGCGGATTCTCCCCAGCTCCGGCGAGGCCCAATCCCGCACCGTGCCATCATGATCTAAACAGCGCTCTATTTCTTCCCGCATGCCCTTGAGGGGCTGCAGCCTCTGGTGGAATTCAGCTAAGGGCCCCTCTTCTTCCGCTAAGTAGCGCTTGAGCTGGCCCACGCAGTAAAGAAGATCAGCCACGGCCAGCAGCTGCAGGGGATCCAAAACGCCCCCCAGGCGGGCCCGGCCCACCACGGCGCGAATATCACTTGCTCCACCGAAGGGGGGCTCTCCGTGCTTCCACAAAAGACGCACCCCTTCAGAGGTCAAGGTGAGGGAACTGACCACCTCGTTGAAATCGGTTGAGGGCTGGAGCTGGCCCATTAACTCCCGGCTCAAGGAAAAACTGGTGCGCTCCGCCACCAGCTCCCGCACTTTCAGCCATTCCAAAACCCTGAGGCTCTTTTCATTCATCCTGTGACACCACCTTACAGCACACCGCGAAAATAGTGGCCCTTCGTGAACTCACCCGGCAGCTCCACCTGCTCTCCCCGCAGCCCGCGCCTGTAGGCCGCCACCACTTGGCCGATCCAAGCTGGGTCTTTGGTGCGACCCTCGATGCGCAGGTAGCTGATGCCGCTGGCCTGCAGCTGCCCGATGTGGCCCAGGAGGGAAAGCTCCCGGGAGTTGAAAATGTGCATCCTGCACCAGCGATCGAACTTGACCGGAAAGACAAAACCTTTCTTGTCCCTGAGCTTGAGCTCTTGGTCCTGGCACTGCCCGCGGCAGCCCTGGTCCCGAAACCAACAGTGCTTGGTAATCATGGATTCTACGGGCCCGTGGGCCACAACCGCCACCTCCACTGGGGCATGCTGGCAGATCCGCTTGATCTCACTCAGCTTCAGCTCTAGGGAGGCGGTAACCAAAGAGGCGCCAGCTTCAGCCAGCTGCCAGGCAGTCCAAGAGTTAAACAGGTTAAAGGACCAGTCGGCGTGCACCGGCAGCCCCGGGAAGCGGTCCCGCAGGCTGCGCCAGGTTCCGAAATTACCCACAAGCACACCGTCAAAGGGCTGGCCCTGCAGCGCTCGCTCCAGCTCAGCCAGCATCTGGTTTTCCGTTATCCTTTCCAGATGGACAAACACCGGGACCTGCGCCTCCCGTCCCAGCTCCCAGGCTGGGGTAAGCTCAGTCAGCCAGTTGGAGTAAGCTCGGCTGTAGACCTGGCCGGAGAAGTAGATGATATCCGCACCGGCTCGCAGAGCCGCTTCCGTGCCAGCCAGATCGGAAACGGTCACCGCGATCTTGAGCTCCCCGGGCTGCCGCCGCATCGGAGCTAGTCCTTGGTGCTGGATTGGCATAGACTCCCTATGCCTATACCCTGCTAAACGCTCCCGCTCCCAAAGCGCGACCAGCTCCCGCCTGGCGCGGTTAAGCTCGCTTACGGGCAGGTGCAGACCTTCCCCCAGCTCCGCCCGGAACTCCACAATCTCCAGGGGATCATTGCCCAAGCGGAGGAGCTTCTCCCGGAGCAGTTCTTCCGTGAACCCGGCGCCCCGGGCAGGCTGCGCGGGGATGCTCCCCCGCAAGTCAGCCTGGACTCCATCCTCGTCCACTAGGGTCAGCTGCAGGCTGTGACCCAGGGCCACCTTGGCCCAGAGCCGGGCCTTCACCTTCCGCAGGGCCCGGGGTGAACTGTAGCTTGCCCTGGCGCTTCCGGTCCGCTGGGCTTTTTGGGGCGGATGATATGTAATGAGGTCAGTGGGCGTCCGGTCCTGGATATAAGCGGTGGTGAAACCCCGGTTGAACACCTCGGCCAGCTCCCCGCGGTCGAAGGGCCGGCCATCCAGGGCCGCCCGGTACGTGCGCACCACAACACCCACGTAATCGGGGCTCTTCAGCCGTCCCTCGATCTTTAAAGAAACGGCACCTGCCTCCTGCAGCTCCTGGAGGTAGTCGATGAGGCAGAGATCCCGCGGCGAAAGCACGTATTCCCCCGGAACCTCCAGGCCCAGGAGCTCATAGGGCTGCCGGCAGGGCTGGGCGCAGCGGCCCCGGTTGCCGCTGCGGCCTCCGATTAAGCTGCTCAGGAGGCACTGCCCCGAGTAGCAGATGCAGAGCGCACCGTGGACGAAAACCTCCAGCTCCAGACTGGTCCGCCGGCTGATCTGGGCAATGTCCGACAGGCCCAGTTCCCGGGCCAAGACGACCCTGCGCAAGCCCAGCTCCTCCGCGGCCTGCACATCTCCCGCATTGTGCAGAGTCATCTGGGTGCTCCCGTGCAGTTCCAAGGCGGGCAGCTCCTCCCGGGCCCGCCTGATCAGCCCCAGATCCTGGACTATGACCGCATCGGCCCCCCAGCGGTAAAGATCCCCAAGGTAGGCCAAAGCATCATCCAGCTCATCGTCGCGCAGCAGGGTGTTTACGGTGACATAGACCTTAACGCCCCGGATGTGGCAGTAGTCCAGGGCTGCCTGCAGTTCTTCCGCGGTAAAATTAGCCGCTGCAGCCCGGGCGCTGTAGGCTTTACCGCCTAGATAGACCGCATCGGCACCGTTTTCCACCGCGGCGCGCAGGGCCTCAAAGGATCCTGCGGGTGCCAATAACTCCACCGAAGTTCCTCCTTAGAACGACGCGAAATATTCATTGATGCCCATCAGCAGCGCCCGCGCCACCTCCAGCCGGTAGGTGGGCTGAGCTAAGCGCGCCGCTTCCTGCGCATTGCTCAAAAAGCCGATTTCCACCAAAGCCGCCGGCATGGTGGTGTTCCGCAGCACGTAGAAATTGCTGCGGCGCACGCCCAAGTCCACCGTATCCAGGTGGCGGGCCAGAGAGCGCTGCAGAGCCTCCGCCAGGGCCAAATCCTGGCTTTTGTAATAGTGAACAGACGTTCCAGAGACGCTGCTGTCGGCATGCCAGTCATTGTGCAGCGAGATGAAGATCTGGCCGCTGCTGCGGTTGGCGGCAGCCACCCGCACCGCCAGCTGGCCGTTCTCCTTTTCCGCATAGACGGTGCCCCAAGCTGGACTTTGGTCGCTGCTCCGGGTCATGATCACCTTGGCCCCGGCCCGTTCCAGCATGCCTTTGAGCTCCCAAGCGACGGCCAGCACGTTTTCAGCCTCGCTGGAGGGACCCACTCCCACTGTTCCCGGGTCGCCTCCGCCATGGCCGGGATCCAAAACGATCACTTTACCCTGCAGATACCGGGGGCCCGAGAGCAATTCCTGGCCACCGGGAGTGCGGGAACCGGTCAAGGTGGAAACCACAAACATCACCAGCATGAGCACTGTTGCCCAGAGGTGAGAATGCAAAACCAGCGTTTTACGCACAGCCTAACCCCCCTGCTAGAAGTCTTTCTAGCCAGGGGCTTTCCTTCCTCTAGGCAAGTTCCGGGGCTTATGGCAGGGAAGCGAAGCTGACCCAAGAAAACCCTGCTCTCGCAGGGTTCCAGCGCTGTTACGCTGAGTTGGCGGCCGGAAAGAGCCACGATGGCCGCTGGAGATCTTCCGGCCAGTAGTGATCTAAGTATTGGTAAACGTAGGGCAGCAGCAGATCGATCTGCTGCAGGACCACCGACTCGCTGAGCATGGCGTTGAGCACCGCGATATCCACGGCACTGGTGGCGATGAGCACAATCAGCACCACCGCCACCACCTTCAGCACCCCGAAAGCCGCTCCCCCCAGGTGATCCAGTATGGAAAAGGGAGTAAAGCTGATGGCCTTGGACCAAACATAGCCGAAGAAGGCTCCCAGCAGGCTGATGCCCAGCAGCAGGGCCACAAAAGAGATGGTCTGCGCCTGCCAAGTGGACAGCTCATAGTTGGCCATGAGCACCATAGCCAGGCTCTGGTAGCTGTGGTAGGCGACGATGATGGCCAGGATAGCCCCCATCAGGCTGAACAGCTCCCGGATGAGACCTTTCTTGAAACCTTTGAGGAGACCCAGGGCTAGGCATACCAAAACCACCAGGTCGATCCACTTCCCGATCATGCCAACCCTCCGCTCACTTGGCTTCTTCCATCAAAGCCAGCAGCTCCTCATGCTCTGCCCTAAGTTTTTCCAGCTCATTGAGGAGGTTGAGGGCGACTAAGATCGCTACCCGGTAACGAGGCAGCAGGGGATTGCTCTTCTGCACTTCTACCATACGTTCATTCACCGAAGCCGCCAGGGCCTTGATGTACTCCTCCGAAGCCTGACCTCTGACGATATGCTCTTCACCGAGGATCTGCACCCGCACCGACTTTACCTCTTGTGCCGTGCTCACGACCTATCCCTCCCCCTTCTCAATTCTACTCCCCTCGGCCATTTCCTCCTAGCGTCTTTCTGCGCCGAACCGCTCCCTCAAGCCCTGCAGACAGCGCTCCATAATGGCATTGATCTCCGCATCGGTGAGGGTGCGGTCACCCTGGAAGCGGAAGGCAAAGGCGACACTCTTCTTCCCAGCGGGGATGGGCGGTCCTGCGTAAACGTCGAAAACGGTGAGCACCTGCAGCAGGTCGCCGGCCAGCTCCCGCAAGGCAGCCAGCATTTCGCCAACGGGCTGCCCAGCATCGACCACCACCGCCAAATCCCGATCCACCGCGGGAAAGCGCGGCAGCGGCTTGAAGTAGGGTGTCTGCTTGAAGAGGGGCAGAAGCTCCTCCAGGCGGAACTCGGCAGCATAGGCCCTGCCCGGGACCTTGTAGTTGCGCAGAACTTGGGGATGGAGCTCGCCGAAAACGCCGATCGCGCTCCCTGCGTAGTGCAGGCTCATCTGGCGGCCGGGATGGAAGGAAGGATCCGTTCCCCTGCTCCAATCCAACTCACTCCAGGGCAGGAGCAGCTCCACCAGGCCCTTGAGGTCGTAAAAGTCAAACTCCCCATCGTCCATGGCCCAGTTTACGGCGGTGCGGCGGCCCCACAAGATCAAACCTAGCCGCAGTTCCTCCCTGGGCTGCTGAACCAAGGGCATTTCCGGCAGGTAGACAGCACCGATCTCAAAGAGGGCGGCCCGCTCCTGCTGCCGGCTGGCATTGAGGCCCACCGCTTCCAAAAGCCCGGGCAAAAGGCTCAGGCGCAGCACCGATAAATCTTCAGAAATGGGGTTCTGCAGCCGGATCATGGGCTCCTCCGCCCGCTGTAGGCGCTGGTAACAGTCGGGCCGCCCGAAGCTGTAGCTCAGGGCTTCCTGGAGACCAGCCCCCACCAAGACTTCCCGGAGATGCGCGACCAGGGCCAAACGCTGGCTCTGCCCCCCTGAGCTGGCTCGGTCCGGAGGCAGGGTGCTAGGAATATTTTCCAGCCCCCAGATGCGCACAACCTCTTCCACCAGGTCAGCCGGGAGCTCCACGTCGCGGCGGTGGGAAGGGACAGTTACCCTCAACAGATCAGGAGAAGGCTCCTCAATGCCAAACTCCAGAGAGCGCAAGATGCGGATAACATCCTGCCGGGGAACGGCGGTACCCAGCAGCCGCTCCACCTCCCTGAGCTCAAAGTCGATGACGGTCCGTTGGCCGTCAGCGGCATCCACATCAATGTGCCCGGCATAGATCTGGGCACCGGCCAGCCGCTGCAGAAGGTGCAGCGCCCTTCTGCTGGCCAAGATGGTTCCCTGGGGATCGATCCCCTTCTCGAAGCGGCTGGAGGACTCGGAGCTCAAACCTAAAGCCCGGGAGGTCCTGCGCACACTCAAGGGAGAAAAGTTGGCACTTTCCAGCAAAATGGTGGTGGTCTGGTCCGTTACCTCACTATCCTCACCGCCCATGATGCCAGCTATGCACTTGGGGGAGTGGGCATCGCAGATCACCAGCATTTCCGGGGTCAGCGCGCGCCTTTCGCCGTCCAGCGTCACGATCTCCTCCCCGGGCCGGGCGGTGCGGATCACCAGCCGCCCTTCCGCCAGTCGGGCGAAGTCAAAGGCGTGGAGGGGCTGGCCCGTCTCCAGCATCACGTAGTTGGTAATATCCACCACGTTGTTGATGGGCCGCATGCCCGCGGCCAGGAGACGCAGCTGCATCCAGAGGGGGGACTTGCCGATGCGTACCCCTTCCAGGAGGGCCGCGGTGTAGCGGGGACAGCGCTCCTGATCTTCCACCGTGACGCTGGTGCGCTCCGTGATGGGGACAGCCAACTCCTCATAGTCCAAGGCAGGCAGGCGCAGCTGGTTCCCTGTCAAGGCCGCGATCTCCCGGGCGATGCCGATGACGCTCATACAGTCGGGCCGGTTGGCATAGACCGAAACATCCAGGATCACATCGTCCAGTCCCAGAGCTTCCACCAGGGGCTGGCCGGGGGTAAGCTCAGGGGGCAGCACCCAGATGCCCGCGTGATCGTCACTGATGCCAAGTTCAGCCTGGGAGCAGATCATGCCCTGGGAGAGCACGCCCCGGATTTCCGTGGGTCTGATGGCCAGTCCCCCCGGCAGCACTGCTCCTTCCAAGGCCACGGGCACCGTCTGCCCAGCACCCACATTTGGGGCACCGCAGATGATGGAATAGGCGCCCTGTGCGCCCACGTCAACGGAGCACACCTTGAGGTTTTCTGCCCCGGGATGGTCTTGGACTTCCTGGACGAAGCCAACATAGACCCGCTCCAGATCGGGGGCCAGCGGCGTAATCCCTTCCACCTCTAGGCCGGCCATGGTCAGCCTTTCCGCCAACTCCGCCGGTTCCCAGGGAATCTCAACGTAATCCTGCAGCCATCTATAACTTACTAACATAGAAGTCCCCCCTGACTGCCGAACTGCGCTAGAAAACGTACATCGTTTTCGAAAAAGAGCCTAATGTCATTGACCCCGTATTTGAGCATGGCGATGCGTTCAACGCCCATGCCAAAAGCAAATCCACTTACCTCCTGGGGATCATAACCTACTCCCTTCAAAACCCTTGGATCCACCATTCCAGACCCGAGGATCTCCAGCCAGCCGGTGTCCTTGCACACCCGGCAGCCGGCTCCCCGGCAGATGATGCAGGAGACGTCCACCTCCGCACTGGGTTCTGTGAACGGGAAGTAGCTGGGGCGCAGGCGGATCTTGATGTCCGGTCCGAACATCCGCCGGGCAAAGAGCTCCAGGGTGCCCTTGAGATCGGCGAAGGTGATCCCCCGATCCACCACCAACCCCTCGATTTGATGGAACATGGGCGAATGGGTGATATCCGAATCGGCCCGGTACACCTTACCCGGGGCTAAGATGCGGATCGGGGGCTGCCTCTTCTCCATAACCCGGACCTGCACGGGAGAAGTTTGGCTCCGCAGAAGCAGCTCCTCCGTGATGAAAAAGGTGTCCTGCATATCCCGGGCGGGATGGTCCGGCGGGATATTGAGGGCTTCGAAGTTGTAGTAATCCCATTCCACTTCGGGCCCTTCCACAACCTCATAGCCCATGTACATGAAGATGGCCTTGGTCTCCTCAATGATGCGGGTTATGGGATGCACACTGCCCCGGGCAATGGTCCGTCCCGGCAGGGTCACATCAATGGTTTCCGCCTGCAGCCTGCGCTCTTCCTCCTCCCGGAAGAGCTGTTCCTCCCGCTGGTTCCAAGCGGCTTCCAGCTCATCCCGGAGTTCATTCACCAGCCGGCCGAATTTGGGCCGCTCTTCCGGCGGCAGCTGGCCGGTGCTGCGCAAAAGCAGCGTCAGTTCGCCCTTTTTGCCCAGGAACTTCACCCGCGCCTGCTCCAGCTCCTTGACACTGGCCGCCTGGGCACAGGCCGCCAAGGCACTCTTTCTAATCTCTTCCACTCTGTTCAACACTGCCACAACCTCCCTACACTGCACATTCGCCAGACAATGCTGCCGATAAAAAAAGACTTCTCACATCCCGCCAAGGGACGCAAGAAGTACGCGGTACCACCCTAGTTGGCCGCTTTTCAGCTGGCCCACTCAAATCCTGTAACGGAGGAATCCGGCTGGACCTACTGCTACTTCAGTCCGCAGCTTAGGAGCGAATTCAACCCACTTCCCATCCAGGAAGACTCGCAGCCTCTGGTCTTCCCTCTCTGTGGAGTCCATGGGTTTACTGGCCTCCCTCATCGCCTTTATCTATCAATGGAGCAAACCTTTGTTATACGCCAGGAGCTGTCTGTACAAAAGATACGCACTTACTGACCCTGTGGTTCGGAACATCTGCCACACAACCTGAGGTGTTAGCTTCACCAGTGACCCTCCCCACGCGCTTAGTAAGACATCGCTATTATAGCACAGAATCAGCCGAGG
>DGEY01000029.1:10281-12657 GCA_002391385.1 Firmicutes bacterium UBA3914
CCTCCTGCCGCTCCACAGGCCAGTTGGGCAGCTGAAAAATGGCTCCCATGCTGGCCCGCAGCACTTTGGGACTGTAGAGGTCCACAGAACCTTTCACCACAAACAAGCCCTGCACCCCCGCGCCCCTGTCTCTTATACACNNTTATAGCACAGAATCAGCCGAGGAACAACGGTGTTGGCGCAGGATCTCGTAAAGCAGCACCCCCGCTGCCACGGAAGCATTGAGCGACTCCACGGGCCCCACCAGGGGAATGCGTACCACCAGGTCTGCCCGCTGGCGGAAGCTGGGGTGCACGCCCCGGGCCTCATTGCCGATCACTACTGCCAAATTCTGGGGATAGGCCACCTGCCAAAAATCCTCCGCCTGCTCCAGGTCGGCTGCCACCAGGGCTGCTCCAGTCTTTTCCAAGAACGCCAACACCTCCTGCCGCTCCACAGGCCAGTTGGGCAGCTGAAAAATGGCTCCCATGCTGGCCCGCAGCACTTTGGGACTGTAGAGGTCCACAGAACCTTTCACCACAAACAAGCCCTGCACCCCCGCGCCCAGCGCGGTGCGCAGCAGGGCACCCATGTTTCCAGGATCCTGGATCTCATCGGCGATGACCAAAACTCCTGGGGCCGGCTGCGGCCAGCTGGGCTTGCGGGCTACGGCGACGACTCCCTGGGCCTGAACTGTGTCGGTGAGTTCCACCAGCACCCCTTCGCTGCAGGCAAAAAGCTGCACGCCCCGGGCCTCAGCGCGGCTAACCAGGACCTGCCCCCGGGGTGAAGCCAAGAGGCGCTCGGTGAAAAAGAGCTGTTCCACCGCGCCGGCGGCCAGGGCCTCCTCCACCAGGCGTACGCCTTCCACCAAAAACAGTCCCCGCTGTTCCCGGTATTTTCTCTGCCCCAGTTTCTTCGCTTCCCGAATCCGCTCATTCTGCCTGCTTACAATCTTCCCCCGTTCGGTCATATCCGCCTCCAGATAAAAAGACCGGGAGGTTAACCCACCCGGAATGCTTTTTCAAGCTACTGTTTAGCAATGGCCACCAGCTCGGCGAACGCGTCCTGATCGTGCACAGCCAGATCAGCAAGGACTTTGCGGTTCACTGCCACACCGTTTCTTTTAAGACCGGAGATGAACGTGCTGTAGGACATGCCGTTCATGCGGGCAGCTGCGTTGATCCGGGCGATCCACAATCTGCGGAAATCACGCTTTTTCGCCTTGCGATCACGGTAGGCATAGTTGCCGGACTTCATGACCGCCTGCTTAGCTACGCGGTATTTCTTGCTCTTATCACCATAATAGCCCTTGGCAAGCTTCAGGACTCTCTTGCGCCGCTGACGAGTGGCGGGACCACCTTTTACTCTAGGCATTGCTCTTTCCTCCTAATTAGACATCTATTTATACGGCAGAAGCTCTTGTACGCGCTTGGCGTCGGGCTGGCTCGCCACCATGGCAATTCTCAGTTGGCGTTTGCGCTTCGAGGACTTTTTCCCCAGCTTGTGTCTTCTGTTGGAACTGTTCTTGACAATCTTGCCTGTACCGGTCACTTTAAACCTCTTGGCTGCACCCCGGTGGGTCTTCATCTTCGGCACCCTGCACACCTCCTAATTATCTACTTCGACGTTTTCTGCCTTCTTCTTCTCCGTTTTTTGGCCATCGGTTCTAGGGGCTAGTACCGCGATCATCTGCCTACCTTCCAACTTGGGCGGGCGTTCAACAACGGCTATTTCCCGAAGCTGAGCAGCTAAATTCTCCAGTTTCGTCTTGGCCAGGTCCGCGTGGACGATCTCCCTGCCCCGGAAGCGAACCGCGACTTTCACCTTGTCGCCTGCCTTCAAAAACCGATCGGCTGCCCGCAGCTTCACTTCAAAATCGTGTTCGTCGATCTTGGGGCTCATGCGGATTTCCTTGACGTTGACAATCTTCTGCTTCTTCTTGGCAGCCTTATCACGCTTGCTCTGCTCATAGCGGTGCTTGCCATAATCCATAATGCGGCATACGGGAGGCCGGGCGTTTGGCGCCACTTCAACCAGGTCCAAACCCCTGTCCGCCGCAATATTCAGGGCCTCGCGCACACTCATGATCCCCAACTGTTCGCCGTTGGTATCGACAACACGCACCTCGCGAGCTCGAATCCCTTCGTTCACTCTTAGATCTTTGCTAATGGTGTCACCCCTCCAGTCTCATAGATGCAAAAAACGGATGGCTCCTGCCACCCGTACTCCCCACATTGTAGAGCTACATTCTCGCGGAAAAAACTCTCTTGAGGGTCTTAACCTTGAAGACACGTAGTCACAAGGTGAGAAGCGGTGGCTTCTGCTTAACTAACGGTTGAAGTATAACATAGTATTGTACTACCCGTCAAGAATTGGTACGAGAAAAAAGCAAAG
>DGEY01000029.1:12910-16601 GCA_002391385.1 Firmicutes bacterium UBA3914
AGAAAAAAGCAAAGGATCCAGGGATTGGGGCTGCAGCACCCCCCGGAAGAGATCACCCCGCGCCTGCACCCACTGGGGGACCGTCTTGATGGTGAAGTCCTCCGGCCGACACCATTCGAGATCAGACCAGCTCACAGGCGTGGATACCGTGGCGTAGGGTGTTGGCCGGGGGCTGTACACTCCCACCATGGTCTTACCGGGGCTGTTCTGCAGGTAATCCACATAGACACCCTGCCGCTTTTTCACCAGCCGCTCCAGGGTGATCTTCTCCGGATAGCGGCTCTTGAGGGCGACACCGATCTGGCGTACCAATTCCGAACTGAACTCGAAACTCGTCTCCGCCAAAGGCAAGTAGATGTGGATGCCCGTGGCTCCAGAGAGCTTGGGATAGCCCCTCAGACCAAGCTCTTCCAGGAGCTCCCGGGTAAACCTGGCCACCTCCACCGCGGCCTCAAATCCCAAGGGTGCGGTGGGATCCAGGTCGATAATAGCATAGCTGGGCACTTCTGGTCTAGTGGCCAAATAAGTTGATGGGTGAACCTCGAGGGCGCCGGAGTTGGCCAGCCAGATAATGGTGGCCAGGTCGTTAGCCACCACATAGCTCACCTCACCGATGGAGCAGACCTCAACCCAGGGCGGCGCCCCTGGGGGTACGTTCTTTTGGTAAAAGGAGCTGCCCTCCACCCCGTGGGGATAGCGGGTCACAGTCAGGGCCCGCCCCTGCCAGTGGGGCTGCAGATAGGGGTAGAGGCTGGCGTAATAACTGAGCAGATCCGCTTTGGTCAGCCCAGCCTTGGGCCAGAGCACCTTGTCCAGATTGGAAAGCACCACCTCTTTACCGGCGATCTGCACCACCTGACGGGAGTTCACAGCTGGTCACCTGTCCATTGGCATTCCTGCGGCCTTTTATCAAAGCGGAAGCGGAGAAACACCGGATGCCTCAGGCGCTTTTGAGCGGTGAGTTCCAAATACTCCACTTCCGCCACTAAATGGGGCTGAAACCAAACCCAAGAACCATCAGCAGGGGGAGGATTATCCACCGGGGGACGGTCCGTGTGCAGGAGGATTGAGGCTTGCTCCAGGAACTCCCGCTCCCGCAAACCGAGTCCGCTGCCGCAGCTGCCCAGATAAACCAGCCTGTCATCTGGGCAAAAGAGTCCCAGAGCCAAAGAACGCACCTGCCTACCCCGGAGCCGCAGCCCCACCACCACCGCGTCCAGAGTGCGCAGGATCTTGTGCTTGCGCCACCAGGGCGAGCGTTCCCCAGGGAGATAGGGGGACTGCCTGTGTTTGGAAATGATCCCCTCCCAACCGTGCTCCCGGGCACGCCGGAGGTTTTCCCCCAGGCTTCCCGGCAAAAGGGGTGAAAGCAGCAGTGGGCCCGCGCTCTCCACCAGTTCCTCCAAAAGCGCCCGGCGCCGCTGCCAAGGCTGGGGGCAGAGGTTTTCCCCCGCCAAGAAGAGCAGGTCAAAGGCAACATAGCAGATCATCCGGGCGGAACCGCTCTTCAGCAGGGAAAAATCCGCTTCTCCCCCGGGACGGAAAGCGACGATCTCACCATCGAGCACTGCCTGCCACTCTTTTTGCCCGAGGAAGCTGGCGATCTGGGGAAAGCGCCGGTTGAGGCTGTGCCCTCCCCGGCTTTCCAGAAGCACCTTACCCCCCTGGAGATAGGCCAGGGCGCGAAAGCCGTCCCACTTGATCTCGTGGATAAACCCCTCCTCCTCCCCCAGGGGTTCCTGCACCGGCAGCATGGGCCTAAACTCCCCCGGCTTCAATGGCGCACCTCGGGAGTATCCTTAGCCTGCTGCGCCTGGAGGGAGGCCTGTAGGGCAGCCAGCAGGTCCAAGGTGGGCCGGTCAGCTGCCGCAGGTTCCACCAGCACAACTTCCCGGCCCCGGATCTTGGCCTCGATGAGCTCCTGCAGCCCCAGGCGCCGTTCATCCTGGTAGTGTTCGGGCTGGAAGGGCTCGGTGAGACTCTCGATCAAGGATAAGGCCATCTGCAGCTCCCGTTCCTGTACAGGGACCCGGGCGGGCGCGAGCCTAGTGTGATCCCTGATTTCATCTGGGTAAAAGATGGTTTCCAAGGCCAACAGGGAACGATAGACCCGCACCACCGCCAGGGACGATTTGGAGCGGATGGTCATCTTGGCCACGGCGATCTTGCCCGAGCGGGCCAGGGCTTCCTGGAGCAGGGCATAGGCCTTCCCCCCTGTTTCCCCCGGTTCCAGGTAGTAAGTCTTGTCGTAGTAGATGGGGTCGATTTCCTCCAGCTCCACAAAGCGCAGAATGTCTATGGTGCGGGAGCTTTTCTCGGCGAAGCTTTCCAGTTCTTCGTCCTCGAAAATGACATAGCGTCCCGTTTCATACTGATAACCCCGGACGATTTCGCTGCTGTCCACCGCCCGTTCGCAGCTTGGGCACACCTTCTCGTATCTGATGGGGGTGTGGCAGAGGCTGTGCAGCTGGTTGAAGCGGATATCTTTATGCTCGGTGGCCGTGTACATCTTCACCGGAATATTCACCAGTCCAAAAGACAGGGAACCCTTCCACATGCTCCGCATGGGCCCACCTCTTTTTTGCTTTAGTTTGATTGTTCTCCAGCTAAATTACCCTTGCAAATCCGAACAAATGTGGTATCCTAGTGAGGGAAACATTGACAAGGCGCGGCTGCTTTGGCAACTAGAATTACTGTACGAGGAGAGAGAAAAGTAAATGTCACGTTACACAGGACCAACGTGGAAGGTAAGTCGACGTTTGGGCTTTTCCCTAAGCGAAACAGGGAAAGAGCTCCGCAAGCGCCCATATCCACCTGGGCAGCATGGTCAAGGCCGCCGCAAACAGAGCAACTACGGGCGGCAGCTCCAGGAAAAGCAGAAACTGCGCTTCCTGTATGGCTTGAGCGAAAAGCAGTTTAGCAACCTCTTCGGCAAAGCCGCCAAGATGCCGGGCATTACCGGTGAGAACTTCATGATTCTTCTGGAATCCCGGTTGGATAATCTCGTGTACCGCCTGGGGTTTGCCCGCACCAGAAGGGGAGCCCGGCAGCTGGTCACCCACGGCCACATCACCGTCAATGGGAAGAAAGTTGATATCCCCAGCTACCATGTGAATGTGGGCGATGTGATCGGATTGCGGGAAAAGAGCCGCAACCTGCAGGTTGTGGAGGAAGCTCTTTCGGTACGCCCCAGCGTGCCAGAGTACCTGAGCTACGATGAGAATTCCCGCACAGGAACCTACGTACGGCTGCCCAAGAGAGAAGAACTGAACCAAGACATCAACGAAGCAGAAATCGTAGAGTTTTACTCCAGGTAAGACAGGCAGAGACCCCGCAGCAGGCGGGGTCTCTTTGCGTAAGAAAAAAAAACGGCCCAGCCGCTCTCACGGTGTGCCATTTCTTGCTGAGTTATTTACCGCAGGCCTTGCATACTTTGAGATCCCCTTTTTCCCAAAGCAGCTTCACTCCGGTCTTTCCACACGAGGGGCAAGTCCCTCTCCAGCCTGGACCTTTAACGTTCTTACCTCTTTTTGCTTTGGCCACGAACCAGTTACCCCCCTTTTCCTCACTGCATTAAAGTGGAGGCGGCACCCAGATTCGAACTGGGGATGGGGCTTTTGCAGAGCCCTGCCTTACCACTTGGCTATGCCGCCTCAGCCATTAAAATCTTATCACCTTTGACCGCTCCTGT
>DGEY01000029.1:16766-24437 GCA_002391385.1 Firmicutes bacterium UBA3914
CAGGCCCGCATCCGCTTCGCCCAAGGTACGAAAACTTATTTTCCCGCGCGTATAATTTCCCCCATCCCGCTCCAAACTACAAGCGAGGGTGAGGACCCAGCTCAGCGAACCAAAGGGAGACGGCTGAACCGTAGACTGGAAAGCGGAAAATTCGGCTAAGCCCTCGCGTCCCCCTTTGGCTGACCAACCACAACCACAATGAAACGCTAGTATTGGACCACCGCTGGGCAAGTCCGCGGCCCCGTTTTCCCGGTTTACGCGAAAAAGAGGAGCAGCTCTGCTCCTCTTTGCCTTTTCCAGCCTCAGTTTTTCGCTCCGCTGGTTCCGTTCTTGGGCAGGACCAGGTTGAGGATGATACCCACCACTGCAGCCAGGGCCATGCCGTGCAGTTTGACCTCGCCCAAGCCCAGCTGAGCTCCGCCGATACCCAGCACCAAAATGACGGAAGAGATGATCAGATTACGCTTGTCGCCGTAGTCAATACCCGCTTCCACCAGGGTTCTCATGCCCGAAGCGGCAATCACGCCAAACAGGACCACTGATACTCCGCCCATGACGGCAGAGGGAATGGTGGAAATTAGGGCACCGAACTTCTGGATGAAGGACATGGCCACAGCCAGCCCCGCCGCGACAGCGATAACCGAAACCTGGTGCACACCTGTGATGGCCAGAACGCCCACATTCTCCCCGTAGGTGGTGTTGGGCGGGCCGCCCACCAAGCCAGCCCAGGTTGTAGCTAACCCATCTCCCAGAAGGGTGCGGTGCAGACCCGGGTCTTTGTAGAACTGTTTACCGGTGATCCTACTCAGTACCAGCACATCGCCTAGGTGCTCGGTAATGGTCACCAACGACACGGGCAGGACCATGGCGATGGCCGCCCAGTTGAACTTGGGCACCATGAACTTGGGCAGGCCGATCCAGGCCGCTTCCACCACGGGGCTGAAATCCACCACGCCGTTGAGCAGGGCAAAGATGTAGCCAGCGATGATGCCGATGAGGATGGGAACCACAGCGAAAAAGCCTTTGAAGAACATGGTACCCAGCACCGTCACGATGATAGTGAAAAGAGCAACGCGTACATCAGGATTGGCCAGAGACCCGCCGCCGGTAAGGCCCGCCATCTCCACCGCAGTGCCCGCCAGACCAAGACCGATCACCATGATCACTGAGCCGATAACAACTGGAGGCAGCACCCTATCAATCCAATCCGTCCCGATGCGGGCTACAAGTAGGGCCACCACTGCGTACACCAATCCCACTGCCACTCCCCCGCCCAGGGCGTATTGGGGGCCCCAGATGGAAGCGATGCTGATGATGGGCGCGATAAAGGCAAAGGATGAGCCTAAGTAGGCCGGTACTTTGCCCTGGGTAATGAGGATGAATAGCAGTGTACCGCTGCCGGAGGTAAATAACGCCACAGCCGGATCAAAACCTGTCAACAGGGGAACCAGAACTGTAGCGCCAAACATGGCGAACAAATGCTGAAAGCCTAGGGCCAGATGCTGCCCCACACCCAACTGCCGCTGCCCAACTACCGTTTTCATTAGTTAAACTCCTCCTTTTAAGTCTCACTGGACTTGCTTAAAGGTTAGTCTCTCTCCAAAATCAGCACACGTTCATCTTGATCCGTTTCCCTGAGCCGCACCGCGATCACTTCCTTAGCGGAGGTGGGCACGTTCTTGCCCACATAGTCGGCCCTGATGGGCAACTCTCGGTGGCCCCGGTCAACCAAGACCGCCAGCTGCACCCTGGCCGGACGGCCCAGGTCCATGATGGCATCCAGGGCTGCCCGGGCAGTCCTGCCGGTAAACAGCACATCATCCACCAGCACCACAGTCCTGCCCTCCACGCTCACCGGCATGGAAGTGTGGCTGACGATGGGCTGTTCCGCCACGGAGCTGAGGTCATCGCGGTAAAGGGTGATATCCAAAACGCCTACCGGCACTTGTACGCCCTCAATCCGCTCAATCACCTTGGCCAGCCGCTGGGCCAGGGGAACCCCTCTGGTGCGGATGCCCACCAAAAGCACTCCGTCGGTGCCGCGATTGCGCTCCACAATTTCGTGGCCGATCCTGGTTAAGGCCCGCCTGATTTGTTCCCCGTCGAGAATCTGGGCTTTTTCCCGGAGAATACTCTCACCTCCCCATAAAAAAATGCTGCTTCCACGCACAGTCCGCGGGCAAGAAGCAGCCTACTTCCGTATCCCTTCCTTGCCAGCCTCTCTGTGCTCGCTTAAAGGAACTAAGCTTTTTCTCCACTCTACACCAAGAAACAGGGCTTGTCAATCAATTTGTCGCGCCTTGGCCACAATCTCCCAAAACTCGGGTCCCGGGTCCGAGCTGAACTCCAGAAGCTGGCCGTCGGGGTGCTGAAAGGCCAGGTAGCAGGCATGGAGCAATTGGCTCGTGGCACCCAAGTTGCCTGATTTGTAACCATAGACCGGATCCCCCACGATGGGATGGTGGATGCTGGCTAGATGCACCCGGATCTGGTGCGTACGCCCGGTGATCAGCTCCAATCTCAGCAGAGTGTATTTCCTAAACCGCTCCTGGACAGTGAACACCGTCTGGGCCGGGCGGCCCGTTTCCACCACCGCCATTTTCTTGCGGTTTTTCGGATGGCGCCCAATGGGCTTGTCGATCAGGCCTTCATCCTCCCGCACCGCGCCGTGGACCAAAGCCAGGTAGTGCTTGTCCATCAAACGGTTCTTGAGCAGGTGGGCCAGGTGGGCGTGGCAGCGGTCTGTCTTGGCCACCACCAAAAGCCCGCTGGTGTCTTTGTCCAGCCTATGCACTAGGCCCGGCCGTTCGGGACCGCCCCCTTCCGCCAGATCAGCAAAGTGGTAGAGCAGAGCGTGGACCAGCGTCTCGCTGACATTGCCCGCGCCGGGATGCACCACTAGACCCTTGGGCTTGTTGATCACCGCGAGTTCCTCATCTTCATAGATGATCTCCAGGGGTATCGGCTGCGGCTCCAAACTGGGCTCCGGCTCCATTGGTAGGGTTACCCGGATCTCATCGCCCGCGCGGAGTTTGTAGCCCGCCTTCACCAATGCTTCATTCACCAGCACCAGCCCGTCGTCGATCAAACGCTTCACCTGGGAGCGGCTGAGCTCCAGGCGCTCACTGAGGTACACATCCAAACGGCCGCCCGAGTCTTCAGTTACGGTCAACACGCGCCTTTCAGCGGGTTTGGGGGTCATGAACCAAAACCTCCCAAAACAGCAGGGCTACACCCAGCACAATGGCCACATCGGCCACGTTGAACACGAAGATGCGGATGTCCAAAAAATCAATCACCGCTCCCCAGCGCAGCCGATCCAAGAGATTGCCCAAAGCCCCCACAACGCTGATCACCACGCCCCAGCGCACAAAGGCGCTTTTCGCTTTCAGCTTCTTCCAGTGCATCAAGACCAAGGACAGGCAGACCAGGGCAACGAGGGAAAGCACAGCCACTCTCCCCTGAAAAAGCCCGAAGGCCGCCCCCCGATTCTGCACATAGGTGAGGTAGAAGATGGGTGGAATGATGGGAATGCTTTCCCCATCGTGCATGTTGGCCATAACCAAATGTTTAGAAACTCGGTCAGCGAGCAGAATCAAGCCCGCCGCAAGTGCATAACTCAACGGCTAAAGCCCCTTCCCCTATTCTCTGCCGATATTATTCTGTATCTGGGAAGGAATTCCCTGCCTGCTGCTGGAGGTGCCGAATTCAGCCACCTCTTCCCAGGCCGCATCGCGGTCAAAGGCGTAATCCAACCTCCCCCGCAAACCAGCCTCGGGGGGCCTGCGCAGCGCTTCCTCCTCCACGGGGCGCGCCGTTTGTTCCTCCGTTTCCCGCTCCTTCTTGCACTGCACGCAAAGGACAGTCCGGGGCAGGGCCAGAAGCCGCTCCTCGGGAATGGGCTGGCCGCAGCTTTGGCAGATCCCGTAACTTCCCTTGCGTATGGCCTCTTGAGCCTCGGCGACCTCCGCGAGCTGTTTGCGAGCGGCCTGGAGCAAACCCAGGTCCTTACTGCGCTCGTACATCTGGGAGCCGTAGTCGGCGGGATGGTTGTCATAGGCGGAAAGTTCCCGATCCGCCTCATCCGCGGGTGTCTCCAGACCCCCAGGTCCGGTGAGCCGCTCCACCACCGCCAGCAGCTCTTCCTTTTCTTGTTCCAGCAGTTTCTGCAGTTCCTGTAAACGTCCTTGGTTGATCATACCTAATGCCTCCGGGCCAGTTCGTTTTGGACGATGCGGGTGATTTCGGCGATGAACTCCCCCACCACAGGCAGATTCCAGGAAGCCAGTTTACCCAATCCATAAAGGAAGAAAGCGCCCACCACCGTAAAGCCTATGGCCAGTCCGAATCCCCGGGCGATGCCCGCCAGGAAATTGAGGTAGAGCAGGCGCCGGGGCTTGCGGTAAAGCTCGATGTACTCGGCTATGCTTGCCTTTTCCAAGGCTAGGGCCAGGTGCTCCAATCTGGTCAGGAGTGTCTGAATCAAACCTGGACTGATCCTCTCTCCCACTTCATCCACCCTTTCGCCCTTAGAGTATGCAAAACCCCCATCCGTATTCCCTACGGATGGGGGTCAACATACAGCCTGTTAGCCTTGGACCACCTCTAGGCAGCGCCGGCAGATGCCGGGATGCTCCGGATCCGAACTGAGCTCGGCGAAGTACTTCCAGCAGCGCTGGCATTTTTCGCCTTCCGCCCGGAACACATCCACCGCCAGTCCCGGTTCGCTGTAGAGGGTCTGCCCCGCCTCTTCCCAAGGCTTCACTTCCACCTGGGAAACGATGAACAGCAGGCGCAGGTCCGGGGCAAAGGCCTCAAGGACATCCCTTTTGGCCTGGTCCGCGTAGAGCACCAAGCGGGCTTCGTTGGCTCCGCCAATCACCTTAGCGGTGCGGGCCAGCTCCAAACCCTTGGCCACGATGCGCCTGATCTCCAGGAACTCGTCCCAGCGGCGTTCCAGCTCTTCATCCCAGTACTCGGCGGGCAGCTCCTGCCAGGTGGAAAAATGCACGCTCTTCTCCGGCCGCACCTGTTCGGGCAGGTAGCCCCAGATCTCTTCGGCAGTAAAGACCAGGATCGGGGCGATGAGCTGGGCCAGTTCCTTGATGATGGCCAGGAAGGCCGTCTGCGCGGAGCGGCGCTCCCTGCTGTCCGGAGCATCGCAGTAAAGGCGATCCTTCAGCACATCGAGGTAGAACCCGCCCAGATCCACCGCACAGAACTGGTGCACAGCGTGGTACACGATGTGGAAATCGTAAGCGGCATAGGCCTTCCGCACTCTCTTGCTGAGCTTGGACAGCTGCATCAATGCCCAGCGATCAAGCTCTTCCATCTCCCCGTAGGGAACGCTGTGTACCGCCGGGTCGAAATCGTGCAGGTTGCCCAGGATAAAGCGGGCGGTGTTGCGGATCCGCCGGTAGACATCGGACAGCTGTTTGAGGATATCTGGGGAGATGCGGATATCGCCCCGGAAATCGGCGGAGGAAACCCACAGCCGCAAAATATCTGCGCCGTACTGCTCCCAGACTTCTTCCGGAGCAATGACGTTGCCCAAGGACTTGGACATCTTATACCCTTCCCCATCCACCACCATACCGTGGGTGAGCACAGACCGGTAGGGAGCCTGGCCCTTGGTGGCCACCGCCACAGACAGGGAGGACTGGAACCAGCCCCGGTGCTGATCGCTGCCCTCTAAATAGAGGTCAGCGGGCCAGGACAGCCCGTCCCTGGAAGTGAGCACCGCCCAGTGGGAGACGCCGGAGTCAAACCACACATCCATGGTATCCGTCTCTTTTTCGAAGCTGGTGCCGCCGCAGGCCGGGCAGGTAAAGCCCGGAGGCAGAAGCTCCTGGGCGGACTTCTCAAACCAGGCGTTGGAGCCCTCTTGGCTGAAGATCTCCGCCACATGGTCCACAGTCTCCCGGGAGGCAATGGTCTCTCCACAGGCACAGTAAAAGACGGGGATGGGCACACCCCAAACCCTCTGCCGGGAGATGCACCAATCGCCGCGCTCGGCTACCATGCCTCTGATGCGGTCAATGCCCCAACTGGGAATCCACTGGACTCCGTCAATGGCCTGGAGCATGGCCTCCCGGAACTGCTCGATGGAGATGAACCACTGATCAGTAGCACGGTAGATCACCGGTTCCTTACAGCGCCAGCAGTGGGGATAGGCGTGATCCACAAAATCCAGTTTCAAAAGGTCCCCTGAGCGCTCCAGATCACCGGTGACCGCCCGGTTGCCCTCGTCCAGCGTTAAGCCGGCGTAGGGCCCCGCCTCTTCCGTAAACCGTCCCTCGGCATCCACCGGCGAGAGTACGGGCAGATCATATTCCAACCCAACCAGGTAGTCTTCGTGGCCGTGCCCCGGCGCCGTATGCACACAGCCGGTACCGGCTTCCAAGGTCACATGACCGCCCAGGATGACCAGGGAATCCCGCTCCAAGAGGGGATGGCGGCACACAACGCCCTCCAGCTCTACACCCTTAAACTCGCCCACCACTGCCTGGGCTTCCAGGCCCAGCTCCTCCAGGACGCCCTTGGCCAGTTCTTTGGCCATGAGCAGCTTTCCCCGCTCGGTCTGCACCAAGACGTATTCAAATTGGGGATGCAGGGCAATGGCTAAGTTCGCCGGTATGGTCCAGGGCGTGGTGGTCCAGATCACGATGTAGGTATCTTCTTCAGGGAGAAGACCCCTGCCATCCCGCACCGGGAAACGCACATAGATGCTGGGGGAGCGGTGGTCGTGATACTCAATCTCCGCCTCGGCCAGGGCAGTCTGGCAGTCTGCACACCAGTACACAGGCTTTTTGGCTTTGTAGACATAACCCTTTTCCACCATGTCCCCGAACAAGCGGATCTGGGTGGCCTCATAGTGGGGATGCATGGTGATGTAGGGGTCGGCCCACTCTCCCCAGACCCCCAGGCGCCTAAACTGGCTGCGCTGGTTATCGATCTGCTCCAGGGCATAGGCGGCGCAGTGCTTCCGAAACTCAGAGACGGACATCCCTTCCCGCTTTTTCCCCAGGGCCCTGACCACATGCAGCTCAATGGGCAAGCCGTGGGTGTCCCAGCCGGGAACATAGGGGCACTGATAGCCGGCCAAAGAGCGGGAGCGAATGACGATATCCTTCAGCACTTTATTCAGCGCCGTGCCGATATGGATGTTACCGTTGGCGTACGGAGGGCCATCGTGCAGAATGAACGTGGGCCTGTTCTGGGCCCTGCCCAGCTCCTGCAGCTGGCCGTAATAATCCTCAGCGTCCCACTTCTCCAGCATGGCAGGTTCCCGCTGGGGCAGATTCCCCCGCATAGGAAAGTCTGTCACAGGCAGCTGTAACGTGTGTTGATATGCCGATCCTTTTTCCATAGCTACTCCTCCCCTGTACCATAAAAAAACCGCCCCGGAAAGGGACGGAAATGACCGCGGTACCACCCTAGTTAAGACGCCGGTACACCAAGCGCCTTCACTCTGCGGGTATAACGGTACCACCGGCTCAGCCTACTTCGAGGTTCAGCTGGCAACTCCCGGGTGATCTTCCTTAGCTGTTCCTGGCATCCGCTCGCACCTGCCCGGACTCTCTGCAGCCACTCCCAGCTAGTACTCTCCCGTTCATCGTCTTTTCCAATATTGTCGATATTATACCCAACCAGCACCGAGAAGTCAACACC
>DGEY01000029.1:24605-33483 GCA_002391385.1 Firmicutes bacterium UBA3914
GGCGGGAGATAGCTTCTCCCGCCCTCCTTCAGTACCATTTTACTTGTCTTGAAAAACCGGGGTGCGCTTTTCCAAAAAGGCCTGCAGTCCTTCCCGGGCATCTTCATGGGTGAAGCACTCCCCGAAAAGCTCCGCCTCGCCTTGGCCGCTGGCTGCTTTGAGCCCCACCGAGGCGTTTACGGCCCGCTTAGCCAAAGCCAGGATGGGACCAGACTTAGCTGCCAGTTCTTGGGCCAAGGCCTGGGCCCGAGGCAGAAGCTCCTCCGGCTCCAGCACTTCCAGGACTAAACCGGCGTCCAGCGCTTCCTGGGCTGTATAGCGCCTCCCGGAAAAAATCCATTCCTTGGCCCGGGTAGGGCCGATCAAGCGGGGCAGCCGCTGGGTGCCCCCAAAACCGGGGATGATGCCCAGACCAATCTCGGGCTGGGCGAACACTGCCTTACTGGAAGCCAGGCGCAGATCGCAGGCCAAGGCCAGCTCCAGGCCCCCGCCCAGGGCGTAGCCGTTGATCGCGGCGATGAAGACGGCGGGATGGTCTTCCATCTGCTGGAAAATCCGGTTTCCCTTCAGGGAAAAGGCTCTGGCCGCTTCCGGATCCATCTCCGCCATGGCCTTCACATCCGCCCCCGCGGCAAAGGCTCGGCCCTGTCCTGTCAGGACCACCGCCTTTACCCCCTCCCCTTGGAGGTGGTTAAGGAGGTCTTCCAGTTCATCCAGGGCCTGTTCATCCAGGACATTGAGCTTCTCTGGCCGGGCCAGCTCCAAGAGGCCTGCCTTCCCGCTCAGGGTAAGCTGAAAACACTCCAAATGCACCTTGTTCCCCCCTGGCCTTTAGTCGTAGCTGTAAAAGCCGCTGCCGGTTTTGCGCCCCAGCTTCCCGGCGCGCACCAACTTGCGCAGGAGGGGCGCGGGACGGTATTTATCCTCACCCAGTTCCGCCTGGAGCGTTTCCATGATGGCCAAGCAGATGTCCAAACCGATGAGGTCTGCCAGGGCCAAGGGCCCCATGGGGTGATTCGCCCCCAAGCGCATAGCGGTGTCAATATCCTCAGCTGAAGCCACGCCCTCCCCCAAGAGGAAGATGGCCTCGTTGATCATGGGCAGAAGCAGGCGGTTGACGATAAAGCCAGGGGCTTCCTCCACCACCACGGGAGTCTTGCCCAGGGCCTTGGCAAACTCCTTGCTCCTTTCCAGGCACTCCGGGGACGTAAAGGGCGTGCGCACCAGTTCCACCAGCTCCATCCGGGGCACCGGATTGAAGAAGTGGATGCCCACCACCCGCTGCGGTTCCCTGGTCACAGCGGCAATGGCGGTGACACTCAAGGCCGAGGTATTGGTGCCCAAGATACACTCGGGGGAACAGATCTCAGCCAACTTGCGGAAAAGCTCCTGTTTTAGCTCTAGATTCTCCGAGGCTGCTTCCACCACAACCTCTGCAGCCTTCAGCGCCTGGAGCTCATCGGCCACTTGGATCCTGGCCAAGAGCTCAGCTTTTTCCTCGGCCTCCAGGCGCCCCCTTTCCACCTGGCGGGCGAGGCGTTTTTCTATGGCTTTGAGCCCCGCCTCTGCCCTTTCCCGATCCACATCCAGGAGCACAACCTGTCCCACCGCTGCCGCCACTTCAGCAATTCCGCTGCCCATGGTTCCCGCGCCAATCACTCCTATAGTCCGCACACTGGTCACCTCCCCACAAAGCTACAGGCGCTCCACAGTCACGGCATAACCCTGTCCGCCGCCGATGCACAGGGTAGCCAACCCCTTTTGGGCCCCCCGCTGTTCCATGGCGTGCAGCAGCGTCACCAGGATCCGAGCGCCGCTCGCGCCAATGGGGTGGCCCAGGGCAATGGCTCCGCCGTTGACGTTGACCTTGGCCGGGTCCAGACCCAGCTCCCTCATGACCGCGATGGACTGGACGGCAAAGGCTTCATTGGCCTCAATCAGATCCAAATCGTCAATCTGCCAGTCGCATTTGGCCAGTGCCCTGCGGGTGGCTTCCACAGGGCCCAAACCCATAATCCCGGGATCCAGCGCGGAAGAAGCGTAGCTTTTCACCTGGGCCAAGGGTTTTAGGCCGAGGCTTTCCGCCTTTTCCCGGGACATGACCAAGAGAGCCGCGGCGCCGTCGTTGATCCCAGAGGCGTTGCCCGCGGTCACGGTGCCATCTGGCTTAAACGCCGGGCGCAGCCGGGACAGGGACTCCACCGTAACCCCCTCCCGGGGATACTCATCCCGCTCAAACACGATGGGATCGCCCCGGCGCTGGGGAATGACCACCGGCACGATCTCAGCTTGGAAGCGGCCTTCCGCCAGGGCTTGCTGGCATTTTTCCTGGCTGGCCGCGGCAAACTCGTCCTGCTCAGCCCGGCTGATCTGCCAGCGCTCCGCGATGTTTTCCGCCGTGATACCCATGTGGGTATCTGTGAACGCGCACCAGAGGCCGTCCTTGATCATGGTGTCCGTCAGCTGTTCATGGCCCATACGGGCTCCCCAGCGCGCTTTCGGCACCGCATAGGGCGCAGTGCTCATGCTCTCCATACCGCCCACCACGAAGACATCTCCATCACCGGCCCGGATGGCTTGAGCCGCCAGGCCCACAGCCTTTAGGCCCGAGCCGCACACCTTGTTGATGGTGTATGCTGGAACAGTCTCCGGGATGCCCGCCTCCATGGCCGCCTGACGGGCGGGGTTCTGGCCCGCAGCCGCCTGCAGGACATTCCCTAAGATGACCTCATCGATCTCTTCCGGCGGCAGGTTCGTCTCTTCCAGGATCCGCCTTATCACCACTGCAGCCAGCTGCGGAGCAGTGAGGTCCTTCAGGGTGCCTCCGAAACTGCCGATGGCCGTGCGCAGTGCCTTGACAATGACCACTTCGCGCATGTTCATCCTCCTTTGCATTCCTCTTTCCTCGCCCCGCCTCAGGTGCTGGGCTTCTGCTTCCGGCGGCGCCTTTCCAAGTGGGCCGGCTCGATCGCCCGCTCCTCCATGGACTCCAAGAGCCCCGCCACGCCCCGGGACCTGCCCGCCTGCTCCCCTTCAGACTGCCAGCCTTCGTCGATGTACTGCGGCTCCACGTAGGTGGCAATCACCCCTTCGTAGTTGCGCAGCACCACCTTGGTTGGGGACATGCTGATCAAGTACTGGGGCATTACGGGCGTTTTGCCGCCGCCGCCGGGAACATCAATCACGTAAGTGGGCACCGCGTAACCTGAGATATGGCCCCGGAGCGCCTCCATGATCTCTAGACCCTTGGAGACTTTGGTCCGGAAATGCTCGATGCCCATGGACAGGTCGCACTGGTAGATGTAGTAAGGACGGACGCGGATTTTCACCAGCTCCAAAACGAGCTTTTTCATGATTTCGGGATTGTCGTTCACGCCCCGCAAGAGGACGCTCTGGTTGCCCACGGGGATACCGGCGTCCGCGATCCTTTCGCAGGCTGCCCTGGAAGCGGCTGTGATCTCTTTGGGATGGTTGAAGTGGGTATTCAGCCAGATGGGGTGGTACTTCTTCAGCATCTTGACCAGATCGCCGGTGATCCGCTGGGGCATCACCACCGGCGTGCGGGTGCCGATGCGGATGATTTCCACATGGGGGATGGCCCGCAGACGCTTGATGATCTCCTCCAGCCGCTGATCCGCCATGAGCAGGGCATCTCCACCGGAGAGGAGCACATCCCGAACCTGCGGCGTGTTTTTGATGTACTCAATGCCCTGCTCGATCAACTCCCAGCTCACACCGGCATCCCTCTGTCCGGCAAAGCGGCGCCGGGTGCAGTGGCGGCAGTACATGGAACACTGGTCCGTGATCAGAAACAGCACCCGATCGGGATAGCGGTGGGTTAAGCCCGGTACCGGCGAATCCTCCTCCTCGCTGAGGGGGTCCCGCATATCTGCTCTGCTGGCATAGGTCTCGTAGATGGTGGGTATGGCTTGCTTGCGGATGGGGCAGTTGGGATCAGTGGGGTCCATCAGTGAGGCATAGTAGGGCGTGATCCCCATCCGGAAGATCTCCAGTACCTTAGTGATATCAGCCTTCTCCGCCGCGGTTAAGGGCACAACCTTTTCCAGTTCCTCCACAGTCTGGATGCGATTGCGCACCTGCCAGTGCCAATCGTTCCACTCTGCTTCGCTGACGCCCCACCTGAGCCAAGGCTCCTGCTTTAGGCTTTCTTTTTTCACCGCACTCAACGCCAAACCTCCTTAGCACTTAAACTCAAACTGTCAGGACCATCTCCTTAAGCTCCGGGGAAATCTCCAGGGGAGCTTCCGTCAGTTCTCGAATCTGGTCCACCGTGAAATTGGGGTTCTTCTCCAGGAGCATCATCGTACCCCGATTGGGGCGGAGCACCCCCAGCTCGGTCACGATCAGATCCACTTCCCCCGCGGCTGTGAGGGGCAGGCGGCACTCCTTCAGCAGTTTGGGCTGGCCGTCCTTGGTGGTGTGGCTGGTGCCCACGATCACCTTTTTAGCCCCCACAACCAGATCCATGGCCCCGCCCATACCAGGGACCAGCTTACCGGGCACCATCCAGTTGGCCAGATTCCCCCAGGCATCTACCTCCAGGGCACCCAGCACGGTCACATCCACATGGCCGCCCCGGATGATGGCAAAGGACATGGCGCTGTCGAAAAAGCAGCCACCCGGCGCAATGGTCACAGGTTTACCCCCCGCGTTGACCAGATCCAGATCCTCCTGGCCCGGGGCGGGATCAGGTCCCAAGCCCAGCAGCCCGTTTTCCGACTGCAGAATGACTTCGATCCCCGGAGGTATGTACTGAGCCACCATGGTGGGCAGCCCAATGCCCAAATTGACCACATCGCCATGGGAGAGCTCCTGGGCAATCCGCTGAGCAATGATGACTCTTTTCTGTTCCTCAGTCACCGCTGCTCACCCCCTTTGTCAGAATATCCACGAAGATACCGGGGGTGACCACCTGGTCCGGGTCAAGTTCCCCCACTTCCAGGATTTCTTCCACCTCGGCGATGACCAGCTCCGCGGCCATGGCCATAATGGGATTGAAGTTCCGGGCGCTCTTGCGGTAGATCAAATTACCCTTGCGGTCGGCCTTCCAGGCTTTGATGAGTGCAACATCCGCATGCAGCGGCGTCTCTAAAAGATAAGTCCGGCCCTCAATCACAAACTCCTGCTTGCCCTCGGCCACAATCGTCCCCACCCCGGTGGGTGTGAGCACCCCGCCCAGGCCCGCTCCGCCACAGCGGATGCGCTCCACCAAGGTACCCTGGGGAACCAGCTCCACCTGAAGACGCCCTTCGATCATGCGCCGTCCCGTTTCCGGATTGGTCCCGATGTGGCTGGTGATCAGATTGGCAACCGCATCGGCACTGATCAGCATGCCAATGCCGTTACCCTGCACGCCCGTATCGTTGGCAATCAGTGTCAAATCGCGCACGCCCCTCCGGGCAAGTTCGGCGATGAGGTTCAGGGGCGCACCGCAGGTTAGAAAACCTCCGATCATCACGGTGCTGCCGTCTTTAACCTTCGCCACAGCTTCTGGCACTGATAAAATCTCGGGCATGTTTTCCCTCCCTTTTTGCACTATGTTATGTTTTCAGAGGCAGTCCCAAGATCTGCCTGGCTTCATCGGGGCTGGCCACTTCCCGCCCCAGTTCCCGCGCGAGGCGCACGACCCTGGCCACCAGCTGCCCTGTGCTCGTGGCCAGCTCCCCCTTGCGGTAGTAGATGTTGTCCTCAAAGCCCACCCGCACATGTCCGCCCATGGCGATGGCCACCGCGGCCAGGGGCGTCTCAAAGCGCCCTATCCCCGATACTGTCCAGGTGGCACCCGGGGGCAGAGCATCCACCAGGAAAACCAGATTGCGCACGGTGCCCGCCATGGCACCAGGGACTCCCAAAACGAAGTTGAAATGGAGCGGCTCCTCCACGAGGCCCTGCTTCACCAGGCGCAGTGCGTTATCGATCATCCCGGCCTCAAAGACCTCAAACTCCGGCTTGATGCCCCGTTCCTGCATCATGCGGGCCGCCTCTTCCACGAAACCCTGGGGATTGGCGAAGATGTCAGACCCGAAATTGCAGGTCCCCGTGGTCAAAGTGGCCATTTCCGGATTGAGCTCCAGGGGCTGCAGGCGCTCCTGGGCGCTGTGCCACACCGCCCCACCGGTGGAGGGCTGGAAGATCACCGGGCAGGCCTCCGCCACCAAACGCTGGATCTCCCGGTACACCTCCCGATCCTGGGTGGGGGTTCCATCGGCCAGCCGGGCGTGGACGTGGACGACGGCTGCTCCCGCCTCGTAGGCTTCCAGAGCCGCCTGGGCGATCTCTTCCGGTGTGATGGGCAGATTGGGCTGCTGCTCGCGGGTTACTTCTGCTCCTGTGAGGGCGGCGGTGATGATCAGTTTGGTCAACGGCTATCCCCTCCTCTGTCTCTCTTTCGGCACAACGCACACGCCCTTGGCCTCTGCGACCAAAATTGGCTCTTCCAGCACATCCATGGCGGACGGAGCCAGCCCGCTCTCCTGGGGGCGGGTGATCTGCTTTACCGCCTGAAACTCCATTTTGCGCGAGGTATTACCCACTTCGGTGAGCCGGGCCCGCACCTCGAGGAAGTCCCCGGCGTAGACCGGTGCCCTAAACATCACTTCGCTGTAGGTGAGGAAGAGCCCCTCATCGCCGTCGTGGCGGATCAGCAGCTCCGTTGCGGCATCGCCAAAGAGCTGAAGGACGAAGGCACCGTCCACCAACCCTCCGCCATAATGGGCCTGGGCTGCGCTGACCCTAACTCGCAGGACACTCTCCAGCATCCTATTCACCCCTTTCCAGCCTCCGTGCTACTTCTTTAGCCAAAAAACCTGCCACATCCCGGGCGGTGGTTCCCGGCCCGAAACCGGCATCGAACCCGAGCTCAGCGGCGAGAATCCGATCGATGCGGGGGCCGCCAACCACCATGATCAGCTTGGGCCTTAGTCCTTCCGCCTCCGCCAGTTCCACCAGTTCCGTGAGGTTTTGGATGTGCACATTCCTCTGGGTGACCACCTGCGACACCAAAACCGCATCGGCCTGAACCTCCACCGCCTTCTGCAGGAGCATCTCGTTGGGGATCTGGCTGCCTAAGTTGTAGGTCTCGAACATGGGATAACGCTCCAAGCCGTATTCGCCCTTGTAGCCCTTCATGTTCATAATGGCGTCCAAGCCCACCGTATGGGCGTCGGTGCCTGTACAGGCGCCCACCACCACCACTTTCCGCCCGATTTTCTCTGCAATGAAGGCGTTGATCTCCTCAAAATCCATGGGCGGTTCCGCCGCCGGCACTGCCGGCAGGGTGGTGAGGTCCACGCTGTGGCGGCAGCTGCCGTAAACGATAAAGAACGTGAAGTCGCGCAGATCTTTGCTGTGCACGATCTGCACATCATCCAAGCCCATCTGGGAGGCCAGCCGGCGAGCCGCCTCCTGGGCCTGGGCCCCGGCGGGCAGAGGCAGGGTAAAACTGAGCTGCACTCTTCCATCATTCCAGGTATCTCCATAGGGCCTGATCAGCTGCTCCCTCATGACCGCTTCCCCCCTTCCGCTGCCTGCAGGCCCAGTTCACGCCCGAGCCGCTCCATAAAGGGATTCACGTAGTCTATACCTTTGCGCACCACTCCCTCACGGCCTTTGCCCCCTGCGGGCGGGCGCTTAATGTCGGCGAAATACCCCTGGCTGATGGCACGCTTCAGGCCCAGCTGGGCAATCTCCTCCAAAAACGCCACGGTCTTTGCCACGATCTCCTCCGACCTTTTTTGGATCAGGCCATCGGGCTTGAAGGTGATTTCCCTGCCCAGGTCCCGGGCATTTTCCATCACATACTTGGCGTTCTCCAGACTGAGGATGCGGTCGCTGAGGTAGGGGGTATGGATGGCCTCGGTGAGCATGCCCAGAAGGTGGATGCTCTGGCCGGTGAGGACCGAGGCTAAGTTGAACATGGCGTTCTGCACATGGCCCATGAAGATATCTCCAGTCATGTACTTGGTGGGAGGCATGTACTTCAGCGGCGATGCGGGGAAAATCTGGCGGACAGTTTGGGCCATGGCCAGTTCGTAAAGGAACCCGTTGGGCAGCTTGGGATCGAGCTCAAAGGCGTGCCCTAAGCCCAGCTGCCAGGGGCGCAGCCCTGCCTGGAGGGCCAGCCGTTCGTTGATGAAGTTGGACGCCAAAACAGTATGGGCCTGCTCATAGGCATCCGCGGTGGTGAGGTAGTTGTCTTCTCCGGTGTTGATAATGATCCCGGCATAGGCGTTGATCATGCGGGAAAAGTGCTGATCGGCAAAAGTGCGATCCATATTGATATCCCTAAAGAGAATGCCGTACATGGCATCGTTCAGCATCATATCCAGCCGCTCCAGGGCTCCCATGGCGGCGATTTCAGGCATGCACAGGCCCGAGCAGTAGTTAACCAGCTGGATGTAGCGGCCCAGCTCCTCGCCTACTTCATCCAGGGCCTGCCGCATGAGGCGGAAATTGGCCTGGGTGGCATAGGTACCGCCGAAGCCCTCGGTGGTGGTGCCGTAGGGAACATAATCCAGGAGGCTCTGGGCCGTGGTGCGGATCACGGCGATGATGTCTGCGCCGTGTCTGGCCGCGGCCTGGGCCTGTTTCACATCCTCAAAGATGTTACCGCTGGCCACGATCACGTATTTCAAAGGCTCCGGGCCCGTACCCAACCTAGCTTTAAGTTCCTCCCGGGTCTGCCGCTGTCGGGCAATGGCCTCCAGGGCCCTTTGGGTGTACTCAGCCAAAACCTGCTCCACCCGGGCAGGCGGTTGGATCTCCAGGGAACACAAGGAGAGATCCCCGGCACATGCCTCCGCCACCTCCTGCGGCGTTTTGCCCAGGGCCGCCACCGCGTTGGCCAGCCAAAAGGCAA
>DGEY01000029.1:33660-47391 GCA_002391385.1 Firmicutes bacterium UBA3914
ATGCTCACGGTGGTAACCTCGTCAATCTCCCGCTGGATATCCCGGGCAATCTGCACCGCCAGCTGCCGCGCCCTTTCCACCTGCTTCTGGTCTATCTGTAAAAGCTGATTAACCATGACTGTCACTCCTCTGAAGTGCCTTAGCTCGCGCGATGATCTCTGGTTCCAGCCCCATGGCTTCCGCCACCAAGACCGCATCGCTCTGCCCGAACTGGCCCGGGGCGGCCCGCTCCAGCGAATAATCCATGAGCCGCCGCAGCGCAGCCGAGCCCTGGGCAGCGAGCAGCTGCCCTTGTTCCTGGAGCAGATTCCTCCTAAGACCCCGCACCCGGTAATGGCAGACGCCCTCCAGGCTGACCAAGGAGGGGAAATGGGTGGTAATCACCGTCATGGCCGGCTCTCCCCGCAGCCTTTCCACCACCGCCTGGGCCACCGCAGCCCCTTCCGCGGGATTGGTGCCGTGGGCCAGTTCATCCAGGAGGATCAGCCCCGGGTCTTGGCTGTGGGCGATCACCTCCCGCACAAAGGCCATTTCCCCAGCGAACTTGCTCAGTCCCTGCCCCCTCTGGCTGGAGGCCAGATGCACCCGGATGAACCTCCGGGGCTGGAACTCCATGGCCTGGGCCGGCACCAACAAACCGTACTGGGCCATGGCGGTGAGCAGGCCGATGGTCTGCAAACTCACCGTCTTACCCCCCATGTTGGGCCCCGTCAGGAGCGTGACACCCGGACCGAGCTCCAGGGAAAGGGGGCAGTAGACGCCGCCGTCTCCCTGCACTTCTTCCTCCACCAGAAGATGGCGTCCCTGCTGGATAGCCAAGCGAGGCGCAGCGCACAACTTGGGCCGCACTCCCCGGATCTCCAGACAGAATCTGGCCTTAGCCAGCAAAAAATCTAAGAATCCCAACATTTTCAAGATTCTGAGCAGCTGGGGCGCGTAAGCACCCACCAGCCGGCTCAGGCGCTGCCTGACCCGGGCCTTGAGGGCCTCTTCCCTTTCCCGAAGTTCCCCCAGCTCCCGGCGGAGCTCGGCCAGCTCTTCCCCTTCCAGCAGGCGGAAGGTGATGGCCTCGGGGGAGGTCTGAACCTTGACCAGCCCCTCCACGGCGGAAAGGGCCCCCACGAGCTGGGTGTCACTGGGGCTCACGCTAATCTCATCATCCATGGATAGGCCGCGCCCAGCAAAGCGCCTTACCTTTTCCTCCACCCCGGAGCGCAGCTGGGTTAGGCGCTCTTCCAGGCTGAGGCGCGCCCGCCGTAGGGCCGCGAGCTCCTGGTCATAGGCGTCGGCGATATAAAAGCTGGTCTTGCTGCCCTGGCCCCGGCTGAGCTCTGCCTTCAGGCCGGTACAGGGATCCAGGGGCTCCGGCAGCAGGAAACTCCACTGCAGCCGCTCCAGTTCACCCTGGATATCGGCGGCAAGCAGCAGCAGTTTTTTTACCTCATAGAGCTCGGTGTCGTCCAGAACCTCCCCCTGCCCTGCCCGGTCCACGAGGGCTGAGATATCCCGCAGGTTGCTGAGGAAATAGGCGAGATCATCGGCCCCCTGAGGCTGCCTCCGCAGGCAGTCCGCGGCCTGCTCCAAGCGGAGCAGGCTCTCCTCCAGCTGCGCCGCCTGGTGCGGGAGGAAGGCCTCCGCCTGGCGCTTGGCGGCCTGGCCCAGGGGCGACACAGGGCGGATGCGCTGCCATACAGCATCAAAATCAAGCTCGCGCCTGGTTTCAGCATCCAGGAACTGCATCGATCTCCTCCTTATCCGGTACATAGCGCAGCCCCAAGCGCAGGTCAAAACAGGGCACGGGATAGACCAGCCGTCCCACATCCTCCAGCAGGCGCAGGGGATGGGCATACCCGTACCTGCTGTGAAACGGGCTGACCGTAACCGCGCTGAGGTGCAGGGGGCGCAAAACGCGCAGCTCTATCCCTGAGGCGGCCAACCTTTGCAGGCTCCCTGGTCCTAGAAACACAGCCGTGGGATCAGAGGCCGCAAGGGTAAAGGAAGCTGGCCTGGCCGCACTGCCCAAGATCTTGGTCAGCACAGCATCGGTCAGCATTCCACGTACATATACATACTTTGCTTCTGTCAGCTGAGATCCATAAAAGCAAGCATCGCTGGCAGCGAACTCCGTCCGGGTAAGGGAGTGCACTGCCCCAGCAGCGGAAAGGACCATCAGCTTGGTTTCCCCCTGCGCGGCCTGGAAGCATTCCAGCGCGCCGAGGTCTGTAAGCCCTGGCAGGGTGAGCACCGTGAGCAGATGCTGCAGCTTGGCCAGAAGCTGCCTCCGCTCCCAGGCCGCCTCCACACCCACCGCCAGCACAGCGGTGTCGGTAACCAGCGGCGCCGAAAGGGAACGGCGGTCCGCAGCGCCATCCACCAGCAGTAGATCCAAGTCGAATGCGGCCAACTGCTCCTTGAGGGAAGCCAGCTCGTGGCCTGTTCCCGGGCCGGCCAGCACAATCCGGCCTTGGCTCAACACCCGAGCCACCACAACCTCCCCCAGGGGCGTGAAGGCCCCGGTGGTGCCCAAGATCTCGCAATCCAGCCTGCTCGCCAAGAGCAGCTGCTTGGCGGTGGCCACAATCATGCCGGGGAAGACCGTGATGGGTGGTTTTTTGTGCCGTAGGAGGCTGTCCCGCTCCTCGCCGTCCAGGCCGATGGAAGTGAGGGCCAGCTTAAGACCCCGCTTCTGCCCTTCCATCAGCAGCTGGTTAAACGTGAAGGTTTTACCGGTATTTTTCGCCATTCCAATAATCGCAACGGAACGGAAATGGTTCTTTAATATTTCTGCCAAAAACACCGGTATTCCTCCTCACCAGGGCGAAGAATTACGCGTAGAGCTCGGAGAACAGCTGGCGAAGCTGGGGATTCTCCCGCAACACCTCCAGGGCAATCTGGGCATGGTTCTTGGTATACCCGTTACCGATAAGCATGGTCACGTCTTTCCCCACACCTTCCGCGCCCAAAGCCGCGGCGGTGAAACTTGTGGCCATGCTGAAAAAATACACCGTGCCGCCATCCCGGGTGCACAGAATGGACGCCATTTCTGTCTTGGGAATGTTCACGCAGTTGATGGTCAGATCCGCGAGGGCCCCGATCTCTTGCTGCAGCGCCTGGAGGCAGTCTATGGGTTTCGTCGCATCCACATTGATCACCACATCCGCCAAGCCCAGGCCCTTGATGCGGCTCACCGCCGCCTCGCCGTTATCCATGGCTACGACCCGGCCGGACACCCCGGCCCGCTTTTTGGCTTCATGCAGGCACAGGCAGCCAGACTTGCCCCCCGCTCCGATGATCAGCACCGTGTCCCCCGGTTTCACCAGCTTAGCAGTCTGGGCCGGGGCACCCGCCACATCCAGCACCGCCAGGGCCACCTTCTCCGGCAGGTCCTCCGGCAGGACAGAGTAGATCCCGCTTTCGAACAAGATGGCCTGGCCTTCGATGTCCACTTGCGCCGTATCTTTGTGGATCCGCTTGATCTCCTTGATCACCAAGGGCGTCAGGGTCAGGGAGACCAGGGAAGCGATGCGATCGCCCACCTTGAGGTCCCGCGACTGCAGGGCAGAGCCGATGGCCCGCACCGTACCGATAAACATTCCGCCAGAACCCGTCACAGGATTATGGTGTTTGCCGCGGGTCGCCACGATCTGCAGCATGATCTCGGCCATACGCCGCTCATTATCACCGGCCTGCTCACGGATTTGAGTAAAACTGGCGGAATCGATATTCAAGGTTTCCACATCCACGAGAATCTCGTTGTCGTAAATCTCCATGGTGTTATCCAGGCGCTGGGCACCCTGGGGCAGCACGCCCTTGGGCTCCAGCACCCGGTGGATGCCGTAGGGGCAGCCTAGAGTCACTGGCCCATCTCCCTTCCTCAAGTCGTTGTCCCCTGCTGCTGCCGGCCCTTAGCAAGCCAGCTCAGCCCCGTTCCTCTCCACCTGCCGATCCCGGTGCGATCTCCCGATAGGGCCTGGTTGCCTCCGCATCCTCTGCGGTCAGGGAGTTCCAGATGCTTTCCATGGTCAAGCGGATCCGCTCCCGGAGCTGCCGCTCCAGGCGCTGGGCCCTGTGCAGCCGCTCTTCGGAATCGGCCAGGATCTGTTGGGCCTTCAGCCGGGCTTCACTGATAATCCGCTCCGCCTCCGCCTGGGCCAGGCTGATCACGTTATCCGCTTCGCGATTGGCCATGCTCTTGATCTCCTGCACGGTCTGCTTGGCCGAAGCCAGAAGATCCAGCACATCCTGCTCGCGGCCGCCGGTGCTTTCCAGCTGCCGGCGCAGTTCCTCCAACTCCTGGCGGAGCTTGCGGTTCTCCTGGTATACCTCCTCGTACTTGACCACGATATCGGCGAGAAAGTCGTCCACTTCTTCCGGATCGTAACCTTTGAACACCCGCTTGAACTCCAGGTTATGGATGTCCATGGGCTTCAGCATCTTCGCCACCTCCTAAGAATAGCGCTGCAGTACAACGCTGGTCCTACCTTTGCGCGTGGTACCCACAACCTGGGCCACCACCACCCTACCCCGCCCCCGCAGGGACAGGACATCGCCTTCCTTCACGGCCAGGGCCGGATTGCTCACCGGCTGCCAGTTGAGCTTCACCCGTTCCGCCTTAATCTCCCGCACCATCTTGGTGCGGCTCATGCCAAACCCCTCCGCGGCCACCGCGTCCAGGCGCAGGGAAGCCACGGTGGCTTTGATTTCTTTGATGCGCTCGGGCTCCACTGCCAGCTGTTCTTCATCGATCTCCTGCACAGTGATGGGCACCCTATGCACCTGATTCCAGTGGGTGAGCAGGTAATCGGCGATTTCCGCGGCCACGATCACCTGGCAGCCCTGGGGCAAGACCAAGATATCCCCAACTTTGTTCCGCTTTAAGCCCGTGGCCAGCAGGGACCCGAGATAGTCCCTGTGGGAGACCTGTTCAAAGGAGAAGTTGCCCTTGACCTCCAGAACCTTGAGGTGGGAGGGGATGGTCTCCACAAGATAAAACTGGGGATAGATGACCAGCCTGGCCCGCTCCGCCCTTTTATAGCCGCCCTGGGTCAGCACGCCCACCTCGGGGATGCGTCCCAACACGCTCTGGGCCACCTTGCGTTCATACGGGTCGTAAAAGTCCGTAACCTGGGGACGGTTGGTATCCCAGGCCAGGCGGGCCAGATCTAAAATATGGCTGCCCAGACTGCGCTCTTCCTCACCCCGTAGATGCCCTAAGAGTTGTTCCTTGTCCAACTAACTTCAACCCCCCATGGCCCACTGCAGTACGAGAATAACCAGGATGCGGCGGAGCAGCGAATAGGCTAAACGCAGCACCAAGAACATGATCAGCGGTGAAAAATCAATGGCGCCCACGGGGGGGAGAATGCCCCTGAAGGGCTGCACCACAAAATCAGTCACCCTGTAGATAAAGCGGACAACGGGATGATAGTAGTTCACATTAGGAATCCAGCTCAATAAAAAGCGGGCAACCAAAATCCAGGTGAAAACCTCAAACAGCAGGTCGAGAACGAGAATGAACTGCAACTCCCTCACTCACCTTCGCCGTTGATCAAATCAAAAAAATCCGCTTCCAGATCCCCTTCGATCACCACCGAGGAAGGAGTAAAGCAGAAGATGGTCTCGCCCAGCTTCCGCATGTTCCCATCCAGCGCATGGGTGGCGCCACTCATGAAGTCCACAATGCGCTGCGCCTCATTTTTATCCAACTGGTGCAGGCGGAGGATGAGGGACCTTCTGCTCTTGAGGAAGGCAACATACTCCTTGACATCGGCGAAGTCCCTGGGTTCCAAAATGTAAATCCTGCTCTGCACGGTGGTCTGCCCCCCCGACAGGCTGACTAAGGTGGGTGTTCCCTTGCTGCGCGTTTGCGCTGGCTGCTTCTTAGCCCGCTCCCGCCGCAGGGGCACCACATCTTCAGTAGCGGCCCTCTCCTTTACGTCCAGCTCTTCCGCTTCCTCATAGGCCTCGGTCACACCCAAGAACACTTTGAGTTTCTGGATCAAATCGCTCATCTCTACTCCTCCTTGGCAAACAGTGCCGAACCAATCCTCACCAATGTGGCGCCCTCTTCGATGGCTACCTCGAAATCATTCGTCATGCCCATAGATAGAGTGTCCCACTGGACACCCAGCTCCTTCTGGAGCCGCTCATAGAGGAGCCTGGTTTCCCGGAAAACCGGGCGCACCTCTTCAGGCGGGGCAAGGGGTGCCATGGTCATCAGGCCCCGCACATGGAGCTGGGGACATTCCAGCAGCACCCGCCGGGCAAAGCCCGGCACCTCCTCCGGAGTAAGGCCGCTCTTGGTTTGTTCCCCCGAAACATTCACTTGAATCAGCACGTCTTGACGCTTCCCCCACCTCTCTGCCCGGGCATTGAGCGCCTCCGCCAAGGGCCACCGGTCCAGGGAATGGATGAGGGCAAAGGGCCGGCAGTAGCGCACTTTGTTGGTCTGCAGAGAACCGATGAAGTGCCACTCCGCCTCAGGGAAAAGCTCAACACGCCGGCGGGCACTCTGCATCCTGTTTTCACCCAGGAGCAGCAGCCCCGCGGCCATCAGCTCCCGAACTTCGTCATCTGAGGCATATTTCGTCACGCCCAACAGC
The DNA here is from genome assembly GCA_002391385.1 of Firmicutes bacterium UBA3914. Taxonomy (GTDB): domain Bacteria; phylum Bacillota; class Limnochordia; order Darwinibacteriales; family Darwinibacteriaceae; genus DTU010. The sequence goes on from DGEY01000029.1 coordinate 40,263, forward strand.
CTGATTTCACTCTCAGCACGGCCCGATCTAAGGGCGGCCTCTCTGATGCGGGCTTGTACACTTGCCAAATTCTCTCTAATTCCCATTACTTCCACCTTACTAACCGTATTCCTCCCCATCGAGTTAACCTTGTTTACAGCATGTGAACTGCGATGATGACAGCGCCCACAAACCAAGTGTAATAAGCAAACCAGACCAGTTTACCCCTGCGCACGAGGGCTAGGAAAAAGCGGATGGCCAGATAGCCCGTAACCGCGGCGGAGAAAAGCCCGGCGACCAAGACTCCGGCGCTAAAGGGTTCAGCCCCGGCCCAGAGATCCATCAGGGCCAGAACCAACGCGCCGAGAATCGCGGGGACGGACAGCAAAAAGGAAAACCTGGCTGCCCTTTCCCGGTCTAGGCCCCGAAACAAGCCTACGGTAATGGTCGTCCCCGACCGGGAAAGCCCCGGCAAAATAGCCGCCGCCTGGCCGCAGCCAATCAAGAAAGCATCCAGAAGGGATGGCTCCAGCTTCCCGGCCGCTGAGGGGCGTCGATCCGCGGCATGCAAGATGCATCCGGTGACCAGGAGCATCACGGCGGCAAAGAGACTGCTGGCAAAGAGCCTTTCCACCTGCTCCTTAAACAGCAGGGCGACAACCACCGCAGGGATGGTGCCCACCACCAAAGCCACCAGCAGGCGGCAGCCTGCATCCTGCTTCACCAGCTCCCCGGCCCTTCTGGGGCTGCGCACCAGCTTCAGCAGGGACACTAAGAGCAGCTTAACCTCATCCTGGAACACCACCAGCACCGCCAGGAGCGTCCCCACATGCACGGTAACCTCAAAGACTATGGACTGCTCCTGCAGGCCAAAAAGCCGAGAAAGCAGGACAAGGTGCCCCGAAGAACTCACGGGCAGAAATTCGGTCACTCCTTGAATGATCCCCAACAGGATCGCCTGGGCAACTGTCACGGCCCCACTCCCTTCCAGGTCATCCTAAATTATTCTTGTTCCTTCCAACGATTCCTGCTCCCCACCAAGCTAGACCAGCCAACTGGGGAAGAAAAGGCAGAGCCAAGAGGGCCGTGGCGGTATTGAACACAGTGTGGGCATGGGCCACCTGCCGCCCGGGATCCCCGGAAAGGCAGGCAAGAAACCGGACAAACCAAGGGAACGCAGGGAGCACCAACACAACGCCCCCCAGGTTGAAAAGGAGATCCGCGTAGGCGGTGGCCCGGCTGGCCCGGCCCCGCCCCAGGCTGGCCAGGAGTGTGGTGGCCACGGTACCCACGTTGCTGCCCAGAGCCACCCCCACCGCCACTGGCACCGGCAGGAGGCCCTGTTTGACTAGGCCAATGACCAGCCCGGTAACCGCGCTGCTGGACTGGGCCAAAGCGGTCAAGAGCATGCCGAAGAACACCGCCTCCAGGGGAGTAGCGGTGAGGGAGGTTAGGATCCTGTGCACGCCGGGGGTTTGAAGCAGCGGGGCTAGCGCAGCTGTTGTACAAGAGAGGCCGTAAAAAACCGCCCCTAAACCAAAGAGGGCGGTGCCCATACGGCGCCGCTTGGCCCCATAGCGCACCGCCAGCCCCACCGCACACAAGGGCAGAGCCAGGCTTTCCAGGGGGAGAGCCACGATTTGCGCGGTCACGGTGGTGCCCACATTGGCCCCCAGCATCACCCCTAGGGCCTGGGTTAGGCTGAGCACCCCGGTATCGGCGAGCACCACCAAGGCTGCACCCACGGCACTGCTGCTCTGGATGAAGGCCGTGACCAGCAGTCCCAGCAAAAAACCCTTGGTTCTCGCCTCTGTGAACCGGATCAAGGCGGAGCGCAGGCGAAACCCCAAGAGCGTCTCCAGGGCGGCGGTCATGAGTTTTAAGCCCAGTAGGAAAATGCTGATGCCCAAAACCACAGGGATGGCAAAGAAAAAGATCCTCATATCTGACCATATGAGAATCTCTGACCGCCTAGACTATCTGACCGTGGATTATGCTGCCCGGCTGGCAGTGGGGCTCTAGAAAATGCCTGGGGTCCGTGCTCAAAACCCTCACCACCCTAGCCTGGAAGCTGCCCAAAGGCTCCGCCTCCACCGTGATTCCGCCCACGGCCAGCTGAATGGTTCTCGGCGGATCCTCCTCCAGGCCTTCCAGAACCTCTTCCAAAGGGAGCACCGTGTAGAGCATCAATGCACACCCCCTTTGTTTGTGGCGGCAGCCAGGTCAGCCAAGCGCTGTAGGGCCGTGCCCACTCCCCCCACTTCGTCAATGAGGCCCACCTGCACCGCTTCGGCGCCAACGAGCACCGTACCCACATCCCGAACGAGTTCTCCCGTGCGGAACATCATCTCCCGCAGCACCCCTTCGGGAATGCGGGAATGGTGCACGATGAAGCGGATCACCCGCTCCTGCATCTTGTCAAGGTATTCATAGGTTTGGGGAACCCCGATCACCAGACCGCTCAAGCGGATGGGATGGATGGTCATGGTGGCTGTCTCGGAGATGATGGAGTGGTCTGCCGCCACGGCAATGGGGGCGCCGATGGAGTGGCCTCCCCCTAAGACCAGTGACACCACAGGTGTGGTCATGGTCTTGAGCATCTCTGCGATGGCCAGGCCCGCTTCGATGTCTCCGCCCACGGTGTTGAGGACCACCAGAAGGCCTTTGATCTTCGGATTCTGTTCAATGGCCACAAGCTGGGGAATCACATGCTCGTACTTGGTAGTCTTGTTCCGGGGCGGCAGTACAAGATGCCCTTCGATCTGCCCGATGATGGTTAAGCAGTGAAAGGGCATCTCCTCCAGCGGGCCACCGGTGGGGGTACCCGTTTGTCCCAGCTCCCTGATGGTCTGCAGGGCAGGCGTTTCCCTTGCGGGCGTGTTTTCCGTTTCAGTCTGTTCGAACACAAAGAGCCCCTCCCTTCTCATCCCCTAGTATGATGAGAAAGGAGGGGCCCTAAACATGGACCGTTAGATTTCGGTGATGATGGGCAGGATCATGGGGCGGCGTTTGGTCTTCTCCCAGACATACCGGCTTAAGCTGTCCCGCACGGCTCCCTTCAGCGCGCCCCAGTCGGTGTTGTTCTGGGCAATACAGCTGTCAATGGCCTCCTTGGCCCGCTGGCGCACTTCTTCCATGAGTTCTTCGGACTCCCGGACATAGACAAAGCCGCGGGAGACAACATCTGGACCTGCCAGGACTTTGTTGGCACTCTTGTTCATGGTCACCACCACGATGACGATGCCGTCAGTGGAAAGCTGCCGCCGGTCCCGCAGGACAATATTGCCCACATCGCCGACGCCCAGGCCGTCCACGAACACCTGGCCGGAAACAACCCGCTCCCTGATGCGCAGGCCCCGCTGGCTGAATTCCACGGGCAGGCCGATCTCGCCGATGATGATGTTATCCTTGGGGACGCCTGTGGCCTCCGCCAGCTCCGCGTGCTTGAGCAGCATGCGGTGTTCGCCGTGGATGGGCATGAAGTACTTGGGCTTGCATAGATTGAGCAGCAATTTCAGTTCTTCCTGCTGGGCGTGGCCGGAAGTATGCACGCCTAAATGGGGCTCGTATACCACGTTGGCGCCTTCCTTAAAGAGTTGGTTGATGATCCGGCCCACCGACTTCTCATTCCCGGGAATGGGCGATGCAGAGATGATCACCGTGTCCCCAGGGGCGATGGCAATGTGATGGTGCTCGGCCATGGCCATGCGGCTCAAGGCCGCCATGGGCTCCCCCTGGCTGCCGGTGGTAATGACCACGGACTTGTTCTTGTCGTACCGTTCCAAGTCTCCCAGCTCCACCAGGACGCCGTCGGGTATGTCCAGGTACCCCAGTTCCGAAGCAACTTCGATGGTCCTGATCATGCTGCGCCCAGTGATGCTCACGTGGCGGCCTTCCCGCGCCGCTGCATCGAAAATCTGCTGAATGCGGTGCACATTGGAAGCGAACGTGGCCACAAGGATCCTCCCCGGGGCCTTGCTGAAGATATTCTGGAACGTCTCGCCCACCGTCCGCTCGGAAGCGGTGTAGCCGGGCTTTTCCGCATTGGTTGAATCGGAAAGCAGGCACAGGACACCTTCCTGGCCCAAACGGGCAAAGGCGTACAGGTCGGCTACCCGGCCGTCGTAGGGAGTCTGGTCAAACTTGAAGTCGCTGCAGTGGATGATGGCTCCCAAGGGAGTATGGAAGGCCACGGCCACCACCCCGGCAATACTGTGGTTGACATGGATGAACTGTACATCGAGATTGCCCACCTTAATGCGATCGCCGGGGCTGATTTCTTTCAGTACCGTGCCCCGCTCCAAGCCGTGCTCGATCAGTTTGACCCGCAGCAGACCCAAGGTGAGCCTGGTCCCGTACACCGGCACGTTCAGGTGGCGTAGAACGTAGGGCACACCTCCAATGTGGTCTTCATGGCCGTGGGTAAGAAAGATGGCCTTGACCCGGTGGGCATTTTCCACCAGGTAGGTGATATCTGGGATCACCAGATCAACCCCGGGCATATCGTCTTCGGGAAACATGACCCCGGCATCCACGATGGCTATATCCTCACCGATCTCGTAGACGGTCATGTTCTTTCCGATCTCGCCCAAACCGCCCAGGGGCAGTATGCGTATTTTTTCTTCTCTATTCATGCAGTTGAAAACACCTCCAAAACTTATGACTTTTTCAAGTCCGCGCAACAAAATTAACCACCTCTGCCGCCCGTTGGGGTGGTTACCGTTCCACTTAAGCCGAACAAGTCACAGATTCTTATATTATACACAGAGCGCGGGAAATAATCAAACGCGAAAAACAAAACCCCCTCCCGGCAGCGGCCAGGTAGGGGGTTGATCCCAAAAGGCAGAAAGTGTCAGGAGCCTAAGCCCACACTGAACAGCACTTCCTTGATTTTCTGGGCTTCCTGTTCGGTAAGATCCACCAAGGGCAGGCGCAGAGGCCCGGTGTCCACACCGACAAATTCCAAAGCCCGCTTCACCGGCACAGGATTGGTGGTGATGAACATGGCCTTAAACAAGGGCATAAGCTTGAGGTGAATCTCCAGGGCATCCCCGACCCGGCCGGCCAGAAAAGCTGAAATCATGGACTTAATCTCCCGGCCCACCAGGTGGCTGGCCACACTCACCACTCCGGCGCCCCCCACCGCCAAGATGGGCAGGGTCAGGGCATCGTCCCCCGAGTAGATGAGGAAGTCCTCGGGCACCATGGTCTTGAGCACGCTCACCTGCTCCAAATTGCCGCTGGCTTCTTTGATGGCTACGATGTTGTCGATCTCCGCCAGGCGCGCCACGGTCTCCGGCAGAATGTTCACACCCGTGCGCCCCGGGACATTGTAGAGCATCACCGGCAGGGACGTCTGCTCCGCAACGGTCTTGAAATGCTGGTACAGACCCTCCTGGGAAGGCTTGTTGTAATAGGGAGTTACCAGCATGATTCCGTCCACTCCCGCCTTTTCCGCAGCCTTCGTCAGGGCAATACTGTCCTGCGTATTATTGGATCCCGTGCCAGCAATGATGGTCATCTGCCCCCCCAGGGCATCCGTCACCGTGGAAAAGAGCTTGACCTTTTCCTCAAAGCTCAGGGTGGGGCTTTCTCCGGTGGTGCCGCTCAAAACCACCCCATCGGAACCGTTTTCCCCCAGTTTTTGCGCCAATTCCACCGCCGCCGGGTAGTTCACAGAACAATCCTTGTTCATGGGCGTGATCATCGCGGTGAGAACCTGACCTGCTTTCATAGTAGTAACCTCCTAAATCGAATCGAGATGGAATTCCCTATACAACGCCTGTACCGCTCTGCCTATATCTTCCTCTAAAATCAGGCAGGATATGTTGGCGTGGGAGTCGCTGGTCTGGTAGATGGGAATGTCCTCGGCACTCAAACAGTTGACCACACGGGCCATAACCCCCGGCACCCCATGCATGCCCGCTCCCACCACGGACACTTTCGCAAAGCCCCCGGTGATCTCCACCTCCAGGCCCAAGGGGGCCAAGGCCTGCTGGGCGATTTCCACCTTGGCCTGATCAATAATGAAGACGATGTAGTCCAGGGATAGATGGATCAAATCAACGCTGACGTGGGCCTCAGCCAGCACCTGGAAAACCCGGGCACCCAGGCCTGAAGTGTGGAAGTTCTCAACGCCCCTGACCTTTACCTGCGCCCGCTTGCCCAGGTGGGCTACGCCTGTTACCACCCGATCAGCTATCTGCTCGGCGCCTAAAGCGGCCTGCGGCTTGACCCCGTGGCCGATGAAGGTACCGCCTTTGGAGTGCTGAACGGAGCGCACCTGTACAGGAATCCCTTCTTCCATGACGATCTCCGCCGCCCGGGGGTGGAGCACCTTGGCACCCATCTGCGCCAACTCCATGGCCTCCCGATAGGACATGACCTGCAGGGTGGGGGCATCGGGAATAATTCGGGGATCGGCGGTCTTGATCCCGTCCACATCTGTATAGATCTCCACCCGTTCGGCCTTGAGCACCACGCCCAGAACCGCCGCGGTGGTATCACTGCCCCCCCGGCCCAGGGTGGTCACCACGCCCTGTTCCGTCACACCCTGGAAGCCAGCGACAACGGGGATCCGGCCCTGGTGCAGAACCTCCCACAGCCTTTCCCCGTGCACCTTGAGCACCCGGGCCCCTAGATGCACATCATCTGTGGTAATGCCGCACTGCCACCCCGTCAAGGCTACAGCGGGCAGACCCAGGGAGCACAAACCCTCGGCAAAAAGGGTCGCGGCGATAATCTCTCCGCAGGAGAGCAGCAGATCCACGTTGGCCCCCTGCGCCTTAGGATTGGCTTCCTTCACCAGCTCCAACAGGGTGTCCGTGGCATAGGGGTCACCGAAACGTCCCATGGCGGAAACCACCACCACCGGGGTGAAACCCCGATCCACCGCGTCCCAAACCCGCTGCATGGCCTCCCGTCTCAGCTCGGCGGTGGATAGGGAGCTTCCGCCGAACTTTTGCACAACCACTCTCACGCTCTCACCCCACCTAGATGGCGCCTAATTTGTGGGCCAGTTCCGCGATTTGCACCGCATTGAGGGCCGCTCCCTTACGCACCTGATCGCCAACCACCCACAGGTTAAGGCCGTTTTCAACCGTGGGATCCCGGCGGATCCGCCCCACATAGACCGCATCCTTACCCGTGG
>DGEY01000029.1:47629-50787 GCA_002391385.1 Firmicutes bacterium UBA3914
GGGGCTCCCCTGAGCAGCTCCCGGCACTCCTCCGGTGAGAGCGGAGCTTCCGTTTCCACGTTGATGCTCTCGCTGTGGCAGCGCATCACTGGAATCCTGATGGTTGTGGGGGAAATCTTGAGTTCAGGAGCCTTAAACAGCTTCTGGGTCTCCCGGACCATCTTCCATTCTTCCTTAGTGTAATCGTCTTCGGCAAATTCGTCAATTTGCGGGATCAAGTTGAAAGCGATGGGATAATGCCGCGGTGCGCCCGCCACAGGGAGTATGTTCGCCGCCATCTCCCGGCCGGCCAGGTAGTCCTCGGTCTGCATGCGCAATTCGTCCATGGCCTTGCCCCCCGCACCGGACACGGCTTGGTAGGTGGAAACCACAACGCGCTTGATGCCGGCCCGGTCGAAAATGGGCTTAAGGGCCAGGACCATGATAATGGTGGAACAGTTGGGATTGGCAATAATGCCTCTATGGTTGCGGACTTCTTCCCCGTTCACCTCCGGTACCACCAGGGGCACATCGTCCCGCAGCCGGAAAGCGCTGGTGTTGTCAATGACCAAAGCGCCAGCTTCCACCGCGATATCCGCCCACTGCCGGCTCACCTGCCCTCCCGCGGCGAAAAAGGCCACATCCACCCCCTGAAAGGCCTCGGGGGATGCCTCCTGAACCGCGTACTCCTTGCCCCCCACCAAAACCCTGTTCCCGGCGGAGCGGGCGGAGGACATGAGGGTGAGCTTGGCAATGGGAAAGTCCCTTTCCACCAAAATGTCCAGGAGCTCCCGGCCAACCATGCCAGTTGCGCCCAGGATGGCTACATGCAGCTTCTTCATGGCAGATCTCTCCTTATTACTTGACTTCTCTCAGCTTTCTGGCAATCAAGACGGGCTGAATCTGTTTGCCCTGTAAAGCATATTCCAGGGTGGGAATAATTAGATCCATGTCGGCCACCAAGGAACGCGGTTTTTCCTCTGGATTGTCCTGACCGAAGGGCACAAAAAACACCCTGGGAGTGTTGAGGAGCACTCCAAGGTTCTTGGCGTTCAGCCCCAAGGCATCATTGGTGGAAATGGCCAGCACCACCGGCCGCCCGTTGCGCAGTGTCGCCTTGGCGGCCATGAGCACAGCCGTATCGGTGATGCCGTTGGCCAGCTTCGCGCAGGTATTGCCTGTGCAGGGTGCAATCACCAGGGCATCCAACTGGGTCTTCGGACCCAGGGGTTCCGCTTCCACAATGGTGGTGATGACCGGCCTACCGGCCAGTTGGGCGAAATGGGCAGTGATCTCTGCCCCCGCGCCAAAGCGGGTATCTGTTTCCGCCACCGCCGGAGAGGCGATGGGGTAAATGTCCGCCCCCGCTTCCTTTAGTTTCTGCACCTGGGGCCAGATCTCCTGGTAGGTGCAGTGGCTGCCCGTGAGGGCGAAACCGATTCTCTTAGCGTTCAGAGCCATGGTCTTCCTCTCCCAGCAGGTTTTCGAGCAGGCGAGGAACTGTCTTGACCAGGATGGCCGCGGCCGTCTTCGGAGCAACCCTGCCGGGCAGTGACAGGGCATGGATGGCCTTCAGCCCCAGCTGCTGGGCTGCGGTGAAATCTGTGCCGCCAGGACCAGAGGCAATATCGATAATCACTGTGTCCCTGGACAGCTGCCGCAGGTAAGAGCGGGGCAGAACCATGGCTGGTATAGTATTGAAGATGATGTCGAAATCCCAGTGCCGCTGCAGGCTGGCCAGGGGCAGGGGTTCGCAGCCCAGGGCAAAAGCCCCCGCGAGGTCTTTAGCGGAGCGGGCAGCTACGGTCACATGGGCACCCAGGGCATACAGGCTCCTGGCTAAGGTGCTCCCGCAGCGGCCAAAACCCAGAACCAGGCAGCGGGAATTATGGATGGTGACAGCGGTGTTTTCCATGGCCACCTGGATGGCCCCTTCCGCGGTGGGAATGGAGTTCAAAACGGCAATCTCATCGATCTCCGCCATTTCCACCAAGCGGAGGTTGTACTGGGCGGCCACGCCGCGGATAACGGGCCGGGCAACACCGATCAAAAGCGGAGTCCCGCCGGGCAGCAGGGGTATGACCTCCGTCAGATCGATGACCAGATCTTCCTCGGCCATGTGGCTGACCACCCTGCCCGCAGCGTCGGTGCTGCTCATGGGTGCAATCACCGCCCTGGCTCCCAGCACCGCCTGCTTGGCCTGGCGAAAATGGAGCGCCTTGGTTAGGGGCCCCGCTTCCGGGAAACCAACCAGATGCAGGTCCGCCCCTAAAGCAAGTAGAGCTGCCGCCAGCTCCACTTCCCGCTCATCGCAGCCCAGCATACTCACTGGTGTGCCGGCAAGCTGCCCAGCCATGACAAGCCCTCCTCACCGAAACTCACTAGTACTATATGTCGGTGAAGAGAATGTGTTCTAGTCCAATTACCAGGCCCTTCACCCTGTGAACTTGGCGAATGGCCAGGAGAACCCCGGGCATAAAGCTTTCCCGGTTGGTGGAATCATGGCGGATAGTTAAGGTCTGTCCCGGCAGACCCAAAATCACCTCTTGGTGGGCCACCAGCCCCGGCAGCCGCACGCTGTGGATGGGGATCTCCTTGGGATGTACTTCTTCCATAAGCATTCGAGTGCGCAGCGCCGTCCCTGAGGGGGCATCGAGCTTTTCTGCATGGTGGTATTCAATGATCTCCGCCTGCTCAAAAAAGCGGACCGCCTCTCGGGCAAAGCGCATCATCAAGACTGCTCCGATGGCGAAGTTGGGAGCGATAATGGCTTTCCAGTTTTCCTGGAGCGCCCGGGCCTGCCACTCCTGCAGCTCGTGGCTCTTAATGCCCGTTGTGCCGATGACCATGGGTACGTTGCGGGCCAAACAGAGCTCCATGGACTTTTGCACCGCCGCCGGTGTGGTGAAATCCACTACGACATCGGGCTCAGCTTCCCGAAGCGCTTGGGCCAGGTCAGTAAAAACGGCCAGCCCGTCCTGGGGACGACCGGCGGGATCTACGCCAGCCACCAACTGCAGGTCAGAAGCTCCCCGCACTGCCTTGCAGACCTCACGCCCCATCTTGCCGTTGGCTCCGTTTACGAGTACTCGCATACCTCTATCCTCCTTTACAGCCATTCCCGTACATTCGCCATCTGTTTTCTCCTTTCCTGCATTGCTACCAAAAAGCGGGAGACC
>DGEY01000029.1:51053-51334 GCA_002391385.1 Firmicutes bacterium UBA3914
CTCCCGCCTGAACTGGCCTAGGCACTTGTCACTTAACCGCGCCTTCACACGAACCCAACGGCTCGGTGGTTGTGCCGGACGCACAGAAAAGGGGGCGTTGCAGAACTACTCGATTGAGTAGGAGCAACGCTCCTTTTTGTGTCTCTTGGCCTGAAAATGCGCCCAGAGTTGGACAGATCTTGAGATGGCAGACACATACGAGTGTTTTTGGGCGCGCGAAAAAGCCCCCCTAGGGTCAGTGGTGTGCCTTAAGCCTGTCTCTTATACACATCTCCGAGCCC
>DGEY01000030.1:0-11104 GCA_002391385.1 Firmicutes bacterium UBA3914
TGTGTATAAGAGACAGCCTTAATACCCTGGCGGGAGGGGGTGTTGGCTTTGTACCGGGCGGCCAGCTTCTGGACTTTAGAGTGGATCGCTTGGTGTTTCTGCGGGGAGAGTTTGGTCCAAAAGGCATCTTCCACTAGGGCAATCCCCAGCTTTTTGACATCGGAGACGCCCAGCCACAAAAGGCTGGTGGCCATATCCTTCTGGGCCTGCCGCTGCACCGGGCCGATGGCGTTGGTCAGAATCACTGCCCTTTTCCGGAACATCCTGGCTTCCGGCCGGTGCACCATCCAGTGGACACAGAGGTGATCCAAAAGGGCTTTCATCTGGCCGGGGGCGCGCAGGGCGTAGACAGGCGAGGCCAAGACGATGAGGTCCGCTGCCAGGATGGCGTCCCAAATGGGCTGCACACAGGCGGCATGGGGACAAAGCTCCTCGCCCTTTACAAAGCAGGTCTTACAGCCAGTGCAAAAGTGCGGCAGATCCCTGGGCAAGACGAACTCCGTAAGGGAGCTGCCTTCCCGCAGAACCTCCAGGAAAGCCTCCTTGATGTGATAGGTGCAGCCCTTTACCTCTGTTGCCGTGATCACCGTGATTTTCATCTGTTCCGCCCCTCTTTTTTGCTTTTTAGCACTTTATAACTTACCATGACGCCTTCCAGGACACCATGTGCAGACGAAATCAGTACCTGTGCAGGTGGAAACATAATTTTGGAATTGCCCCCCGTGCCGTTTGGTTCAGCAGGCATGGGGGTTTTGCATATTACAAGCAGCCGAGCCCTGGCGGGCGGTACGTTGACTTTTTCGCAATCGCTTTGTATACTTTAGTTAAATGTAAAATTAGAAAAACCAGCATTAATGGATGTTTTGCACCAGTTTTCGCACCACCGACCACAGTACTTGCAGAATCATTGTTTTCACTAATACCAAAGGAGGAGTGTTTGTGAAGAGGATTGGTTTAGCTCTGCTGGTACTGATTTTGGCCTGTTCGTCCTGGGTGGGTTTGGCTTTTGCGCAGCCCATCAAGATCGGCGTTTTTGAGCCCATGACCGGGCCCAGCGCGGCAGGCGGCGAGATGACGGTGGAAGGCATTGAACTGGCCTGGGAGATTAAGCCGGAAGTTTTGGGCAGACCCGTGGAGATCATTGTGGTGGATAACAAGTCGGACAAAGTGGAGGCTGCCAACGCCGTATCCAGGCTGATTGAACGGGATCAAGTGGTGGCCATCATCGGCAGCTACGGCAGCTCCCTCTCCATGGCCGCGGGGGATATCGTCAAGCAAAAGCAGATTCCCGCTGTCGGCTGCTCACCCACTAATCCCTTGGTCACCTTGAACAACGACTACTACTTCCGCGTCTGTTTCATCGATCCCTTCCAGGGGACGGTTATGGCCAGCTATGCCGTGAATGAGCTGGGGGCCAAGACTGCCGCGGTCATCCAAGACGTGACCCAAGACTATTCCGTCGGCTTGGCCAAGTACTTCATCGATGCCTTTAGGAAGCTGACCGGCAATCCCAACAGCATCGTGGAGATCTCTTCCTACAACACCGGGGACCAGGACTTCACCGCCCAGCTCACCAACGTGAAGAACAAGAACCCCGATGTGATCTTTGCTCCGGGTAACTACGGCGAATCGGCCCTGCTGATCAGGCAGGCTCGGGATTTGGGCATCGATGTTCCCTTCCTGGGCGGAGACACTTGGGAAGCTCCTGAGTTCCTGTCCATCGGCGGCGAAGCAGTTGAAGGGGCCGTGTTCAGCACCCACTTTACTGCTGAAGCTCCGGTAACAGCTGAGTCCGGCTACTTCCTGGATGCCTACAGGCAGAAGTATGGTAAGGAAGCCAATGCTTTCGCTGCCCTGGGTTACGATGCGTACATGGTCATCCTCGATGTGATTGAAAAGGTGGGTTCCGCTGATCCGCAGGCCATCCGCGACGGCTTGGCCGAGGTGAAAGGCTTTGTGGGTGCCACGGGCGTCATCTCCTTGGATGAAAATGGCGACGCGGTAAAATCGGCTGTGATCAACAAGGTGGAGAACGGCAGATTTGTCTACCTGACGACGGTGGAGCCGGAGTTCTGATCTGACGCTTGAGGAGGGGGCCAAACGTGGGTAACCTATCTTTATTCCTGCAGCATCTGACCAACGGCATTTCCCTGGGGAGTTTGTACGCGTTGATCGCCATCGGCTACACCATGGTCTACGGTATTCTGCGGCTGATCAACTTCGCCCACGGTGACATCTTCATGCTGGGCGTGTACCTCACCTACTTCGGCATCCTCTACACGGCCATTCCGTGGTGGCTGATGTTCATCATCGGTCCCGCTTTGACCGGTGTGGTGGGGCTGCTTTTGGAAAGGGTGGCTTACAAACCGCTCAGGGATTCACCCAGGATCACCATTCTCATTTCCGCAATTGGCGCCTCCTTTCTTTTACAAAACTTGGGGATCGTTCTGTTCGGGGGAAGGCCTCGCGCCTTCCCTGTTCCTCATATTCTGAACCATGTTGTAAAAGTCAGGGGAGTGTCCATTAACGTCATCACGTTCATCATCCCCGTGGTGACCATCCTGCTCCTCATTGGACTCAACTATTTCATAACCAAAACCAAAACGGGCATGGCCATGCGGGCCCTGTCCAGGGACTATGAAACGGCGAGTCTGATGGGCATTGATATCAACAGGATCATTTCGGTTACGTTTTTCATGGGCTCCTTTTTAGCCGCGGTGGGCGGCATCATGTGGGGAGCGAGGTATCCCCAGCTGATGCCCTTGATGGGCGTAATGCCGGGCCTGAAGAGCTTCATTGCCGCGGTTGTGGGCGGCATCGGCAACATCGCCGGGGCAGTGGCCGGGGGCTTTCTCTTGGGTCTCGGCGAGATCATGCTGGTGGCTCTGCTGCCCAGGCTCACAGGTTACCGCGATGCCTTTGCCTTCGTGGTTTTGATCATCATTTTGCTCTTCAAACCCGCGGGTCTGATGGGTTCCACCCAGACCGAGAAGGTGTAGGCTGCGGGATGGTACCGGAATTGACTGTTGCCGTTTTGCTTCAGGGGGAAAAAACCGCGGAGAAGGTGAGACCATGAGGGACAAGAGAAGAACAGATCTCATCGCGCTGGCCGCCCTGGTCTGCACGGTGGTGGTGCTGCTTCTGGCCAATAGATACTTGGATGACTACAAGATCAGGATCATCAACCTTTCGGGGATTTACGTGACTTTGGGCCTGAGCATGAACCTGATCAACGGGTTTACCGGGCTGTTTTCCCTGGGCCATGCGGGTTTCATGGCCGTGGGCGCCTACACGGTGGCCCTGCTGACCATGCCCATACCCATGAAGGAAATGAACTTCTTCTTCCAGCCCATCGTGCCCTGGCTGGCCAATGTGGAAGTGGGCTTTTTGCCGGCCCTGCTGGCCGCGGGGTTGATCTCGGCCTTCTTGGGCGTGTTAATCGGTGCCCCGGTTCTGCGGCTGAGGGATGACTATCTGGCCATTGCCACCCTGGGCTTTGCCGAGATCATCAGGGTGGTTTTCACCAACACCCAATCCCTCACCAACGGGGCTTTGGGCCTCAAGGGAATCCCCAACTACACCAACACCTGGTGGAGCTGGGGCGTGGCGTTTTTCACCATCTGGTTTGTGAGCTTTTTAATCCGGGGCAGCTACGGGAAGGCCTTTATGGCCATCAGGGAAGATGAAGTGGCTGCCGAGGCCATGGGGATCAACCTCTTCAAGCATAAGGTGCTGAGCTTTGCCTTCGCTTCCTTTTTTGCCGGGATTGCGGGGGGCCTTTTGGCTTCGCTTTTGGGCACCATCGATCCCAACATGTTCCGGATCACCTTAACCTTCAACATTCTGCTCATTGTGGTACTGGGCGGCTTGGGGCGCATTGCAGGCACTGTGGTGGCCGCCGTGATCGTGACAGTGATGATGGAAGCCCTGCGCTTCCTGGACGAGTCCATCAATCTCGGTTTCATCCAGCTCAAGGGCATACCGGGTATGCGGATGGTCGTCTTTTCCATCATCCTGATCTTGGTGGTGCTGCTGCGCAAAGAGGGGCTGTTCACCAGGCTAAAAGGACGTGAGTCTAGCTATGCTGAAAATTGAGAACCTGACCATGAAATTCGGCGGAGTTGTGGCCTGTTCAAGCTTCAACGCGGAGGTGAAGCGGGGGCAGATCGTGGGCCTGATCGGTCCCAACGGGGCTGGGAAAACCACTGTGTTTAACGTGATCACAGGCGTGTATAAACCCACGGAAGGGCAGATCACCTTCAGCCCCCGGGAAGGGGAGCAGCACCGGCTGGTGGGGCTGAAGCCCGACCGCATTGCTCAGCTGGGGATCTGCCGGACTTTCCAGAACATCAGGCTCTTTGGCCAGCTTTCCGTTTTGGACAATATCTTCATCGGCAATCACCTGCGCTTGCGCTCCAATGTCTTTTCCTCCGTCCTCAGGCTGCCTGGCTATACGGCGGAAGAACGGGAAATCTACGAAAAATCAATGTACCTGCTGGAGAAAATCGGGTTGCAGGATTTCCGGAACGAGAAGGCCAGTTCCCTGCCTTACGGTATGCAGAGGAGGCTGGAGATGGCCCGGGCCCTGGCCACCAATCCCAAGCTCCTGCTCCTGGACGAACCGGCGGCGGGCATGAATCCGCAGGAAACCAATGAGCTCATCGGTTTTATCCAGGAGATCAAAGAGGAGTTTGACCTGACCATCTTCCTCATTGAGCACCACATGGAAGTGATCATGGAAATCAGCGAGAAGATTTACGTGCTGGACCATGGAGTGCTGATTGCCGAGGGCAGCCCCGGCGAAGTGCAGAGGAATGAAAAGGTGATCGAAGCCTATTTGGGGGTGGGCTAGTGTTAGAGGTAATGGATTTGCATGTCAACTACGGAGGCATCGCTGCTTTAAGGGGCATCAACTTGACCATCAAAGAAAACCAGATCGTAACCCTGATCGGCGCCAACGGCGCAGGGAAGTCCTCGACCCTGAGGGCGATTATGGGTCTGGTGAAGAAGTCCAAAGGCCAGGTGCTCTACAAAGGTGAAGACATCTCCAACCTGCCCACCAAAGACATTGTGGCCAAGGGCATTACCATGGTGCCGGAAGGGCGCCGGGTGTTTGCCAACCTAACTGTGGAAGAAAACCTGCTTTTGGGCGCCTATACCCGCTCTGACCACAAGGCCATCGCCAGGGACATGGAGAAGGTGTACAGCACCTTCCCCAGGCTCAAAGAACGGAGCTGGCAGAAGGCGGGGACGCTGTCCGGCGGTGAGCAGCAGATGCTGGCCGTGGGCAGGGCTCTGATGAGCAGTCCCCAGATTCTCATGATGGATGAGCCTTCCTTGGGCCTGGCTCCCCTTTTGGTCAAGGAAGTGTTCGAGATCATCCTGCTCCTGCGGGAGCAGGGCAACACCATCCTGCTGGTGGAGCAAAACGCGAAGAAGGCCCTGGAGATCGCCGACTACGGGTACGTGCTGGAAACCGGACAGTTGGTCTTGGAAGGCCCGGGGAAAGCCCTCTTGGCCGACGCCAAGGTGCAGGAGGCTTATCTGGGCGCGGCAAGGTGAGTCCCGGAACAAAAAAGCGGTCAATGTGCAGGTCACATTGGCCGCTTTGATTTTCACTGCAGGAAGGCCCGATCGATGAGGGCCAGCCAGCGGGAAGTATCATCACCCCGCTCCAGGGACTTGTAGCGGTACATCCAGCCCTCCGCTGCCGCGACGATGCTGTCCATGGGCTCAGCCATGGACGTACGGGTGGCGGCTCCCAAAGCCACGCTGAGCTGAACCGGGTCCTTGTGGGTCCGGGCACAGGCGGCCCGGATGCGCTGGCAGATGCGGAGCGCTTCTTCTTCACCGGTGTTGGGCAGCAGGATGGCGAATTCATCCCCGCCCCAGCGGGTCACAATGTCGCTGGCCCGGCAGTTTTCCTTAAACACCTTGGCGGCGGCGCTCAGGAGGAGGTCTCCGCAGCGATGGCCGAAGGTGTCGTTGGCGAGTTTAAGAAAATTAAGATCAGCCATGATCACGCTCAGGGGCAGGGCTTCTTCCCTGTCCAGTTCTTGGAGCTTGTGGTTGAAATAGGTGCGGTTGTAAAGACCGGTTACTGGGTCTCTGAAGCTGAGCTCCCGCAGTCTCAGCTCCACTTCCTTCCGGGCGGTGATGTCCACGGTGATGCCCACCGCCCTGGTGGGCCGTTTGTGCCGGTCCCGGGCCACCACAACGCCGCGATCCAGTACCCAGCGCCAGCGGCCCGCCGCATCCCGCAGCCGGAACTCCTGTTCAAAGCTGGGGCTGTCACCGGCGAGGTAGCTGTCCAACGCCGCCTTCAGGCGGGGCAGGTCCTCCGGGTGGATGAGGGTGGTCTCCCACAGCAGTCTATCGGTGAGCTCAGCGGGCTCGTAGCCCAGCATCTCCCCGTAGCTCTTGCTGCGGACCACAAATCCCCCCTGGACTGACCAGTCCCATAGGCCGACTTTACTGCCGGCAAGGGCCAGTTCCAGCCGCCTTTTGTCATAGTATGCTTCTTTATGTATCCGGATCAGGATCCACACCCCTGCGGCGAGGACCGCTCCCGCCGCCAGGATCCCCGACAAGACTTGCGCAGTAATGGCAATCACCCCCAACCCCACGGAATTTGTGGCTGCCCGCCCATGCATGGGGCAGCTTTTTCAGTATAGGAAATCTGGTGGATCCTGTCAATGATGTGAAGTGGCGCACAATTTTCCGCAGTCTACCTGTGGAAGGCCCCGTCTTCCGGTCCCCGCAGAACGCCTTGCTCTCCTCGGGTCCAGCCCGGCGCCTCTAGGCTGATCTTGCCCCTTGGCCAGCCGCTTGTGATGCGCTTTTGTACTTCTTCCAGGGAGGGGATCTCCACCGCCGAGCCCGACTCCACCCGGCAGGCTCCCACGGCGGTGGCCAGGGTCGCCGCTTGGCAGGGTGAGCAGCCCTCGGCCAGACCTGCTAAAAGACCGGCAATGGTGGTATCCCCTGCTCCTGTGGTGCCCCGGGCCTCCACCTTGAAGATGGGGGAAAGCAGCTGGCGGTGGGCCCACTCTGGGCCGAAGAGCTCTCCCGCCCTTGACCCGGAACAGAGGTAAAACCCCTGATCCCCCAGCTTGATGCCGACAAGCGCTGCACCCAGATCCAGGAGGAGTCTTCCCAGCTGGTCGAGGAGCTTGGTGCTCCTGTGCAGGCTGCCCTTCTGCAGAGCTTCGTATTCCCTGCGGGAGATCATGAAGAGCAGCTCTTCCAGGCTGGGGAGGAAAAGGTCTACATAAGGGAGGGTGCGCTGCAGGATTTTTTCCCAATCCACTTGACCGGAGGCGGCGTTGGGGTCGGGGCGGGCCAGATCGAGACTGGTGATGCAGTCCGCTCCCTTGGCCCGTTGGAACACTGCCTGGAGGTTTTTGCCTCCAGCGCTGTACATCTGGCGCATGAGGGGCGGGTAGCCGAAGTGGAAAAGGCTGGACCGGGCCGCGCTGAAATCGATGTCTTCCAGGGAGAATTCGTCGTTGGTCCCGGGGTAGTGGAGAAAGGCGCGGTCGCTGCCGGGTGGGCTGAGCACGATGGTGTAGGAAGTGGTTCCCGAGGAAGTGTGCAGAAAGCGGGAGGACACGCCGTGCTCCGCCAGGATACTGCGGATAATGCCGGCAAAATGATCGCTGCCCACCCGGGCCATGAGCAGCGGCTCAAAGCCCAAGCGCCTTAAGCAGAGCCCGGTGTTGGCCACCGCACCTCCTGTGGAAAAGGCAACGCCGCTCATCTCCACAGTGCTTCCCGGCTTCAGGTCAGCAAAACCGCCAAGTCTCCAGTGGGGAATGATATCCAAACAGAGATGACCAACAACTGCCATGCGCATGGCTCCACCCCTCTTCTTCGTGTTACTCACCTAGTTCGTGAAAGACAGCATTGTCTCCTCTAGTTAGGGAGGAAGAGCAGGGCGCCAAGCAGAAACCTAACACTAAAAACCTTCGGGAAGGATAGGTGATCACAGTGAAAAAGCGCTTTAGCTTCCTCGCCCTGCTGTTGGTTGTAATCCTGGCCTTGGGCGGCACAGTGCTGGCGCAGCCCACCATGACCACGCAGGTGGCCGGGGTGGACAAGTACGGCAACCTCACCTTGGACCTGCTCACCCAGGCCCTGCTGGATGCGGGCTTTGAGTTCGGCGATCTGATCCAGGTGGAGATCGCCGGCACGGTATTCCAAGCACCCTTTGTCACCGCCTACAGCGATGTTGATGTGGGGAGCTTGCTGGTGCGGGGCCCGGGCGGAGCGGGGACAGCCAATGTGATGCTGGCCATCAACATGGGCAACTTCGCGGACACCTACGGGGTCCAAGAAGGGGATGCCGTAGCCCTCACCTTGGCGGAAAAGGGGACCTACCTGGGTGAGTGGCTGATCCGGCAGCTGCAGCGCACCAATGAGCGGGCAGATTACCCGTCGGATGAGGTCTTTGCCAACTTCCGTGAGGTGACCACGGGCCAGATGGGCAAAGGTATCTACTACCGCAGCAGCAGCCCGGTCAACAACGAGCTGGGGCGGGCGGCCTACGCCGATGCCCTGATGAAGGCTGCCGGCATCAAGACCGTCATCAACTTGGCGGATGGTCCTGAGGAACTGGCCAGCTATTTTGCCCAGCCCGACTTCAACTCCCCCTATTACAAAGAGCTCTACGACCAAGGTCGCGTCATCCTGCTCAACATGGGCGTGGATTTCCGTTCAGCTGACTTCCAGGCCAAGCTCAAGGAGGGTCTGGAGTTCCTCATGGCCCATGAGGGTCCCTACCTGATCCACTGCACAGAAGGCAAGGACCGGGCCGGCTTTGTTTCCGCCCTGCTGGAGGCCTTGGTGGGCTCCAGTGTGGAAGAGATCAAAGACGACTACATGTGCAGCTTCACCAACTACTATGGGGTGGAGTACGGATCGGAGCAGTATGAGAAGATCGCCGAAAGCAATGTCCTGGCTTCTCTAAGGGATATTGCCGGGCTGCCGGCGGGGGCCAGTTTGGAAGGGGTGGATCTGTCCGCCGCGGCCGAAGCTTACCTGGCCGGTATCGGCTTGAGCCCGGAGCAGATCGAGCTTCTCAAGGCGAAGCTGATGGCTGATGCGAAGTAGTAAGCAGCTGGCACGGCCTCCTTTCGGGGGCCGTGTTCCAGCTAGCTGTATAGAGAAGGGAGGCTTGTCATGAAGGCACTTCTGGTCATTGACATGCTGCAGGACTTCATTGCTGAAGATGGGGTGCTCACCACCGGGAAAGCCGGGAGGGAGATTATCGGCTTTATCCAGGAGAAAATTCAGGAATTCAGGGAGCAGGGCTATCCCGTCATTTTCATCTGCGATCATCACGAGGCCGATGACAAGGAGTTTGACATGTTCCCGGCCCACTGTGTCGCGGGCAGCCCTGGCAGCCAGATCATCCCTGAGCTGGAAGTGAAGCCCGGAGACAAGATCATCAAAAAGCGCCGCTACAGCGCCTTTTTCGGAACAGAACTCGACCTTTACCTGCGGGAAAAGGGTGTGGAGGAGATTTATCTAGTGGGGGTGTGCACCAATATCTGTGTGCTGTACACCGCCGCGGATGCCCGCAACTTGAACTACCGGGTCAGCATCTACGAACAGGGCGTGGCCTCCTTCGATGCCGAGGCGCACCGCTTCGCCCTAAAAGAAGCTAAGAACGTTCTGGGCTGCAGCATTTTGTAGCTGTGGCCAAAGTTTTTGGGGGTCTGGCCATGGAGATCGTTTCCCTGCAGAGAGAAAACCGGAAGCACATCAACCAAGCGGCGCAGCTCCTTGTGGAAGGTTTCCGGGAAAACTGGCCGGAGGCCTGGCCCGATCTGCCCTCCGCGCTCAGGGAGGTGGAGGAGTGCTTGGGGGCTGAGCGCATCTGCCGGGTTGCCCTAAACGACCAGGGTGATGTGGTGGGCTGGGCTGGAGCCATCAGCGGCTACAAGGGCCATGTTTGGGAGCTCCATCCCTTGGTGGTGGATACCAGGTACCGCAGGCGGGGGATCGGCACCAAGCTTGTCCGGGACATAGAAGAGCAGGTGCGGCAGAGGGGCGGCCTCACCATCTTTGCCGGCAGTGATGATGAAAACGGTATGACTTCCCTGGCCCATGTGGATCTTTACGACAACCTGCTGAACCGCATCCGGAACATCCGCAACCTCAAGGGCCATCCCTACGAGTTCTACCTGAAAATGGGTTTTCAGATCGTGGGCGTCCTGCCCGATGCCAACGGCCTGGGGAAGCCCGATATCCTTTTGGCCAAGCGGGTCATCCCCTGGCCGGAAACGGGGAAAGGCACAGCCAGGTACTAGCCTTCCGCGCTTTCAATGCGGTAGCTGCCCCGCTCGGTGCTCAGGTGCAGCGTGCGCCGATCAGCAGCGCTGCACCAGCGGCCGGTCAGGGGAATCTCGAAGCCCTCGCCGGGAAGGGGCTCCTTGCCCTGGGCTGTGTTCACCGTACCTTTTCCTTTAAGCAGGAGAGCCTGCGGGGAGAGATAGCCTTCGGCATCTCGGTGCTCCACCACCTGGATAGCTTCTAACTTGATGGTGCACACATCCAGATCTCCATCTTCCGATTTTTCGATGCGGAGCTTTTGATCTTGGTGCTCCGCAAACCAGCTGAGGATCTGTTCGGGGGGTTGCTGCACGGAATGCGCCTCCCTCTCCATAAAGGATCTGTCCATCGGATGTAGAAGGTAACGGTCATAGCTTCCCCCAAGGTTGCGGGGATAGTTCACACAGCGGCACCTCGCCGCTGGAAATGAGGAGATTTGTTTGGATACACCTACGTGGCAAACCCTGACCCAGCTGGATGAGCTGGGTAAAAAGCAGCTTAACGCCGGGCATTGGGAAGAGGCTGCCGAGACGTTCAGGAAACTTCTGGAGCTGGACGATCATCCTGTGGTCAGGAACAACCTGGCCACAGCCTATTACAACAGCGGCAAAGTGGATGAAGCTTGGGAGGTTCTCGCTCCTGAGCTGGCCAAAGACGTGATCAGCCCCTTTGCCTGGGCCCTGGCCAGCATGATCGCCTGCGACCAAGGCCGGGGGTTGGAGGCCCGGGAGTATTTGGAAAGATCCATCTTCCTCTTTGAAAGGGGCGT
>DGEY01000030.1:11320-12001 GCA_002391385.1 Firmicutes bacterium UBA3914
ATCATCAAGCGGGCCGCCGGCCATCTGGGCGACCACCGGTTGGTTTTGAACTTGCACAAAAGATGGGAGCGCTACTACCAGAGCCCTGAAGATCTTTTCCAGGTCGGAGTGGCCTTTTTCAACACACATTATCCGTTAAGGGCAGTGCAAGTCTGGTCCCGCATTAGAGAGCGCGGTTGGGGTTTTTTGGAGGGCTTTGCCATAACGGCCAGGCTGGTGGACCAGGGCGTTGTTCCCCACTTCTTGCTGCCCTACTCGGCACCCGATTTTGGGCCCCTGGCGGAGCCCACGGTGGAAGAGGTCCGCAGGAAACTGGAGCACGGGGGCAACCGGGCTCTCATCCTGGCTAATCTGTTCGACCCTGATTTCCCCCGGTCCATGGCTCAGGAGTCGGTATTCAGGCTGGTCTCCCTGGGCGAGTGGGGCCTTGCCTTTGGGCGCTCCTTGCTGGAGAGCAGCATCCCTCCAATGGAGCTGAAGATGGCGGCTGGCATGGCCCTCATGGAACAGGGCGTACTGGCCCCCGGAGAACCTGTGACCATGGTCATCGATGGTGGTGAGCGGCAAGTCCATCTCATGTCGCAGAGGATGGCTCCCGCCTCGCCTGAGCAGAAGGCAGAGCTCTTGGAAATCCAGGACCTGCTCCTGGAGTGGCAGTGCGAGCGGGGCCGGGATCTGTTG
>DGEY01000075.1 GCA_002391385.1 Firmicutes bacterium UBA3914
AGCCCGTATTCTCGTTATTAGACAAAAAAGGGCCGTGCAGGAAGAACTAATCAACGTTCATTCTGCAACAGCCCCTTGTTTTTTTCTAGGGATAGATCCTGCGGCCTTGATCATCGGGGATGTGGGTTAGGCGGTAGAAGTAGGTGTTGATCACATCCCGCCACTCTTTGGCATCCACCAGCTGGCCCTCGAGGCGCTGTAAGACATGGCGGAAGGTAGCCGCATCGATTTTCCCCTCCAGCCCCTTCCACTTCTCGATCATCTCCTCCACCTGCTCCACCCCGCGGAAATGGGTGTCGTAGATATGCTGGATCAAGGTCTTCCCCGATTTGAGCCTGTAGGTGTAGGGGATCCGGTGGAAGAAGAGCAAAAGCTCTTCCGGGCAGGTCTCCGGGGATTCGTAGCGGAGGGCGTTTTCCGGATGGTACTGGCCGGCAAAGCCTGTTCCGCTCTTCACGCTGCGGTCCACCCCGATCGCGCTGCGGTCTGCCCGGTGATAGGTGCCCCACCGGGAAAACTCATAGCCCTCGGGGCTCGGGCCGTAGTGGTGGCCTGGATTGCACATCCAGCCGATCCCCAAGGGTACCGTGTAGTTCTCGTAGATTTCCCAGGAACCAAGGAGCAGCTCGCCTATGGTCTCAACCACCTCAGGCTCCTGGCCGAAGGTGAGCACCGCCCATTCTTCCGTGATCCGCTGGGCAGAAAGCCCCGGGTCCCAGGCCAGCCGCCCGTAGCCGTAGAGGTTGGCCTGGGCCAGGGTGTGGCCTGTCCAGTTGGGGTCGCTGCCCACATTGGACACGCCGGCAAGACCGCTAAAGCGCATGGGAAAAACCGCTCCGGACACGATTTTACCCACAGTGGCCCCGGGGCCCTTGGCGTAAGTATCGAAATCCAGGATTTCTTTCCACTGGGGAACCAGGTAGCAAAGATGCCGCTGCTGGCCCGTGTATTCCTGGGTGATCTGCAGCTCCAGGATCTGGTTGGTGCGCTCCAGCCCGCCAAAGAGGGGTGAAACCGGCTCCCGCACCTGGAAGTCCATGGGGCCGTTTTTGATCTGCAGGATCACATTGTCAGCAAACTGGCCGTCCAGGGGTTTGAAGTGGTCGTAGGCGGCCCTGGCCCGGTCGGTCTGGGTGTCCCGCCAGTCCTGCTGGCAGTTGTAGACAAAGCAGCGCCAGATCACAACTCCCCCAAAGGGCTCCACGGCCCTGGCCAGCATGTTGGCGCCCTCGGCGTGGCTGCGCCCGTAGGTGAAGGGCCCCGGCCTGTTTTCCGAGTCGGCCTTGACCAGAAAGCCGCCCAGGTCGGGGATGGCCCTGTAAACTTCAGCCGTGCGCCTCTGCCACCACTCCTGCACCGCGGGCTCCAGGGGATCGGCGGTATCCAGGCCGAATTCCAGGGGACTGGCGAAGTTGATGCTCAAATAGAGGCGGATACCGTATTCCCGGAAGATGGCGCTGAGGGTCTTGGCCATCTCCAATTTGGCGGCGATGAGCTGCGTTTCTTCTTTGTGCACGTTCACGTTGTTCACCGCAACGCCGTTGATCCCCACGGAGGCCAGCAGCCGGGCATAGTCCCGCACCCGCTCCAGATCGTCCACCAGCTGGTTGTCCCGGAAGAAGATGGACCGGCCGGCATAGCCCCGCTCCACACTGCCGTCCAGGTTATCCCAGTGGTTGATCAGCCGCAGGCCTGTGCGGGGCCCATCCACCAGATCCAGCCCCGGCGCGATCTCCCCGAGCTGCAGGAAGCGCAGAAAGGCAAAGGTGCCGTAGAGCAGCCCCCGCTCCCCAGGGCTGGAGATCACTGCCCGCAGCTGACCCTGCTGTTCCCGCACCTTAAGGCGGAAGCCCTCTGGATTGCCCAAGTTCCCTTGTTCTTCGCGGCGCACCACAACGGACGCTTCCTCCCCTACCAGAAGCTCCGGTGCCTCCCCCAAAAGGCCCTGCAAACCCCGGGTCAGCTCGGAGACTATGGCGCCCCGCAGACTTCCGGCCCCCCAAACGGACACGGTTTTGAACTTCCCTAAGTATTTATTCCCGGGAAGGGGGTCGTAGTTCAACCAGCAGCCGTAGTCCCTTAGGCTTTTGTAATCCTGCCCCATACCTGCCCACTCCTTCTTCAGTATTTCCTAATACCATGTTATAATTGCTTACAAGAACTAAAAGAAAGATGGTGTATAAGATGCTTTTCCAGCGAAGTGACCTGCCCATGGAAGAACGGATCAAAGACCTCATCTCCCGCCTCACCTTGGAGGAAAAGGTCTCCCAGCTGCTCTATGATTCCGCAGCCATCCCCCATCTTGGCATCCCGGAGTACAACTGGTGGAATGAATGCCTGCACGGAGTGGCCCGGGCCGGCACCGCCACCGTCTTCCCCCAGGCCATCGGCATGGCCGCCAGCTTCAACGCCCCGCTCCTGCAGCAGGTGGCGGAGGTGATCGCCACGGAAGCCCGGGCCAAGCACCACGAAGCGGCCCGCCACGGCGATCGGGGCATCTACAAAGGCCTCACCTTCTGGACTCCCAACATCAACATCTTCCGTGACCCCCGCTGGGGCCGGGGCCAGGAAACCTACGGCGAAGATCCCTACCTCACCGCCCAGCTGGGCATCGCCTTCGTCAAGGGCCTGCAGGGAGACCATCCCAAGTACTTAAAGGCGGCTGCCTGTGCCAAGCACTTCGCGGTGCACAGCGGACCGGAGAGCCTGCGCCACAGTTTCGATGCCCGCTGCAGCCAGAAAGACCTCTATGAAACGTACCTGCCCGCCTTCCGGGCCCTGGTGACCGAAGCCAAGGTGGAGTCGGTGATGGGTGCCTACAACCGCACCAACGGCGAGCCCTGCTGCGCCAGCCCCACCCTGCTGCAGAAGATCCTCAGGGAAGACTGGGGCTTCGAGGGCCATGTGGTCTCCGACTGCGGAGCTATCCACGACATCCACGCCCACCACAAGGTGACAGGCAGCCCCGAAGAGTCGGCTGCCCTGGCCGTGAAAAACGGCTGCGACCTCAACTGCGGACGGGTGTACCCGGCTCTGGTGGAAGCGGTGGCCCAGGGACTCATCTCCGAGGAGGAGATCGACCGGGCCCTGGCCAGGCTACTGCGCACCAAGTTCAAGCTGGGCCTGTTTGACCCGGAAGAGGAAGTGCCCTACGCGCAGATCCCCTATGAAGTGGTGGCCTGCGACGAGCACCGCAGCTTGGCCCGGGAGATGGCCCGCCAGTCCATGGTCCTTTTGAAAAACGAAAACAACCTCCTGCCCTTGAGCAAGGAGCTCAAGACGGTGGCCGTGATCGGCCCCAACGCGGACAGCCGCAAGGTGCTCCTGGGCAACTACTTCGGCACTTCCAGCCAGCTGGTGACCGCCCTGGAGGGCATCCGCCGGAAGCTGGAACCGAACTGCCGCGTGCTCTATGCGGAGGGGTGCGATCTTACCACCACCAGACCGGGCTACTGGGGGAACAGCCCCCGGGAAGGCTTTGCCGAAGCGTTGGCTGTGGCCGAAAGGGCCGATGCGGTCATTATGTGCATGGGCGTCTCCCCAGATTTGGAAGGGGAAGAAGGCGCTGCGGCCAACAGCGACGGCGGAGGAGACCGGCTTACCCTGGAGCTTCCCGGCATGCAGAACGAGCTGATCAAGGAAGTGGCTGCCCTGGGCAAACCACTTGTCCTGGTGCTCTTTAGCGGCAGCCCCCTGGCTGTGACCTGGGCCCAGGAAAACGTACCCGCCATTATCCAGGCCTGGTACCCAGGGGAAGAAGGCGGAAACGCCCTCGCGGACATCATCTTTGGGGATTACAACCCCGCGGGACGGCTGCCCATAACCTTTGTCAAATCCCTGGATCAGCTGCCCCCCTTCACCGATTATTCCATGGAGGGGAGAACCTACCGATACCTGAAGGAAGAGCCCCTCTACCCCTTCGGCTACGGCTTAAGCTACACCAGCTTCACCTACAGCAACCTCCAGGCGCCTGCCGAGCTTAACATCGGGGAGGAGCTGGTGGTGCAGGTGGATGTGGAAAACACCGGCGCCCGGGCCGGGGACGAAGTGGTGCAGCTTTACATCAGGCACCGCGACGCCTCCGCGGCAGTGCCCCACCACTCCCTCCAGGGCTTTGCCCGCATCCGGCTTGAACCGGGGGAAAAGCGCACGGTCACCTTCCGGCTCGCCCCCCGGCAGCTGGCTGTCTTCGACGAAGAGGGCCGCTGTCTGGTGGAGCCAGGTGCTGTGGAGCTTTTGGCCGGCGGAAGCCAGCCCGATGCCCGCAGTGAAGAGCTCACCGGGCAAAAACCCCTGCTCGGGCAGGTCCTGCTGGTGGGAGAAACCCTGGAGCTGCCCCGCTGAGGGGAAAGGCTGCGCGCCAGGTGCCTTGCCTGGCGCTTTTTTTATTCCCCCGTGATTCCCGATGTGCCCATGGTCTGGACGATCTTGGCCTGGTTGATCACGAAGACGGTCACGGGCACCGCCATGAGGATCACCGAGACGGCAGCGGCCACGCCGGCGCGGCCTACCCCGCCGCCGATGATCTGGCCCAGGGCGTAGGGCAGGGGTTTCAGCTCCTCCGAATAGATGAACATGGCCCCCTGGTCGCCCCAGAGCTGCTGGAAGTTCAGGATGATCAAGGTGAGCCAGGCCGGCTTGACGATGGGCATGACAATGCGCCAGTGGATATACCACTCGGAAGCCCCGTCAATGCGGGCCGCTTCCAAAAGCGAATCGTGGATCATGTGGGTAATGAAGTTGCGCATGAGGAACACACCCAAGGTGGTGCCCCAGGCGGGAATGACCAAGGCCGCGTAGGTGTTGATCCAGCCCAGGTAGGAGATGATCAAGTATCTGGGGATGACCAGCACAGAACCTGCGAACATCAGGGAAAACAGGATCAGGTTGTTGATCAAACCCCGCCCCTTAAAGTCGTGTTTGGCCAGGGCATAGGCTGCCAGCGAACCTAGGATCACGTTGCCCGCGCTGCCGGCGCCGACGATGAAGAGGGAGTTAAAGAGATAGCGGGTCACCGGCACCCAGGACTGGGCCATGAGCAGGAAGAGATCGCTGAAGTTGCTCAGGGTGGGATGGCGCGGCAGAAACTGCGGCGGAAAGATGAAAAGCTCGTTCAAGGGCTTAAAGGCCTGGCAGATGGTGTAGAACATGGGCAGGGCCATGTAGATGGCACCCAGACCCAAAAAGATCAGGATGACCACATCGCCCCCGGTGGACCGTGCCAATCGACGATGACTGATCCTCAGACGCATTGCGCTTCCCTCCCCGCTAACCTAAGCGGCGCAGCAGCCGCTGCACAAGGCGCTGCACCAGTACCATAGTGATAAAGAGCAGAACCGCCATGGCCGAAGCATAGCCCATCTCGTAGCGCACATAGCCGTAGTCGTTGATGTGCTGCACGATGGTCCAGGTGGCCCAGTCGGTGGGGGCGGTGCCCGTGAGGGCCTGGATCTGGTCGGCCGCGGCAAAGGAGTTGGTGATGCTGATAATGGCGCCAAACATGAGGTGGTGCTTCATCATGGGCAGAGTGATGTACCACAGCTCCTGCCAGCGGTTGCGGATGCCATCGATGGCGCCCGCTTCGTAATAGATGGGGTCAATCCCCTGGAGCCCGGCGATGAAGGTGAGGAAGCTCACGCCCAAGCTCATCCAAAGCACCACCACGATCACGATGGGCATCATCCAGTTGGGGTCCACCAGCCACTGAACGGGCTTGTCGATCAGTCCCCAGTAGAGCAGGACGCCGTTGATGTACCCGTAGGCATCGCCGCTGAAGAGCACCGTCCAGATCATGAAGGCGTTGGCGGATATGCTCGGCGCGTAAAAGAGCAGGGTGAGCACGGCCCGGATTTTGGGCTTGAGCTCGTTGATCAGCCAGGCGAAGACAAAGCACAGGGCATAGCTCAACGGCCCGGTGATGGCGGCAAAGAGCAGGGTGTTTTTCACGGCGATGAGGAAGACATCATCCTCCAAAAACAGGGCCAGGTAATTGGACCAGCCCACCCAGCGGGGCGGCTCGATCATGTTGAAGTAGGTAAAGCTGAGCCCCACGGCCACCAGAATGGGAATGACCACGAAAACGGCGAAAACCGCCAGGAATGGGGCCACAAACAGATAGGAGGTTCTCTTTTCCTTAAGCTCCAGCCAGAGTGCCTTCATTCACGGCCTCCCCCTTCCACAAGCCCGTAGCGCTCCAAGATATCCCGGTACTCCTCGCCCAATCCCGGCGGATCCCAATCCAGCCGCCAAACGTGGGTGTAGTGATCCCAGAACAGTTCTTTCCAGCGGGGATCCAGCTCTTCCAGTTCTGTTTCATAGCCGAACTCCATGCGCTTGCGGGCAATCTCTCGATCGATCTCCCGGGCGTAGTCCAAAACCGACTCCCTGATGGGCGCGTTCTGCAGCACCACTGCCCGGAACAGCCAGTCGAACTGCCTGGTCACGTAATACCCGCCCAAAACGGGGGGCACTCCCTCCACCCAGTCCCACTGGATGTTCAGCTGCTCCCGCTCCTCCACCCGCCAGGGCAGCTCCTGCATGGCTTCCACGTTGGCCGTGGCGTAGCGGGCGCTGGCCCCGATGAGGGCTTCCAGCTCCCGGCCGAAGCGCACCTGGGTTTCCTTGCTCGTCCACCACTTCAAAAACTCCCAGGCTTCCTGCTTGTTCTGGGATTTCTCCAGGATGATGGAGCCCGTGGTACCGCTGGGCATGATCACCGCCCCCAGCTGGTCCGTGCGGATCTGCAGAGCATCCTGGGCCACAGGTACGGCCCGGTTGATGGTTCCGTCGGCCTGCAGAGTACCGGGGATGGGCGCCATGCCCCACTGTCCCCTCAGTTCTGTGGCGAACACAGACAGGGTGTTGAACTCCGCGTAGTTGGCGATGGCCAGGGGCATCTCACCCATGCGGAAGCGGTTGATGAAGTTATACTGCAGGGGCAGACCCGACTGGGTAAAGAGGTTGGTCATCTGGGCAAAGATCTCCACCGCGGCGTGGGCAGTGAGGTTGGTTTGGATCACATCCTCTTTGTACAGACTGATCCCGTTCTGGTACAAAAACTGCACAAAGGTGTACATGCTGGGCCAGATCCCGAACTCCAGGTGGTGGTTCTGCAGCTCCGGCAGGATGCGCATCACGTCATCCCAGGTCTGGGGGACCTCCAGTCCCAGCTCATCTAAGATATCCTTGCGGTAAAAGAGCATGGGGAAGCTCTGCACTTCCGGCAGGGCAAAGACCTGATCCCGGAAGCGGAAGGCCAGGAGGGCGGATTTCTTAAAGCGCTGAGCCACCTCGGGGAAATCGGGGAACTGGCTCAGATCCACCACCGCACCCCGGAAGGCCAGGTCCATGTTGGCCGCGCCAATGGCCACATCGGGCTGGTTTCCGGCGATGGTGGCGGGGACCAGCAGCTGGTCCATGAAGGTGATCAGCTCCAGATCCACATGGATCCCCGTCTGCGGCGTGAAGCTGTCCTCAATCATCTGCTTGAGGATCTGGGCCTGGTCCCGTCCCAGGCCGATCCAGACCCTGATCCGCTTGGCCGGCTCACCGGCGCCTTGGTCAATATCGTGGATCGTGGTGTAGTCCCGGACAAAGGACGAAGCAAAGGCCCTCACTTCGTGGACCAAGACTTCCCAGAAAGTGGGCTTGGCCCTGGGCATTTTCTGCTCTGGGGAAGCCACCACCAAAAAGTCGATCTGTAGGGGCTGGCGCCGGGAGGTCATGATCCAGGTGCCCAGCTGCCCGATGGCATCCCGATACTCCTGGAGCAGATTGGGGATGGCATCGGGTTTGTCGTACATCCGCTCCAGCATGCGGGCAAAATCCAGCAGAGCCGCCCCGTGGCTGAGCTGCCCGGTGATGCGCTCGATCTCCGCCGCCAGGTAGCGCAGATCCTCAGCTCCCCCTTTGATCCGCTCCAGCAGCTGGGGCACCCGCTGCTCCAGCTGGTAACTGCGGATGGGGTCAGGGGTGGGCGAGGTGATCATGATGATGCTGCGGTAGATGCCGTTCAGCTCATACAAAGTCTTCTCAGCGAACTCGATGATGGGGCCCAGCTCGCCGAGGACGGCCTCCAGGCGGATTTCATGCCTGCCCTCGGTTAGGTAAAACAGGAAAGGCTCGCCCTGCTCCTCTTCCCCCAGCTGGACGATCTCGTAGCGGGAGGAGAAACGGAAGGGAATGGCGGCCACTTCCGCGAAGGGCACCTGGCCGTCGATGAGCAGCCTGCGGTTGCTCAGGTCCCCCCGGTTGATATTCTGTTTAGCCTTGATGGCTATTTTGTAATACCCATCCTGGGGGATCTCCACATGCCAGGCGATCCAGTCACCCACTTCCGCCCAGCGGTGGCCCCCCACGGAGTTGAGCCTGGTTTCCGCGTGGTGATAGGGTACCACCGTGGGATCGCCGGGGTCGGCCACGGCAAAGAGGGATGGACTGGAGCGGTAGGTGCTGGCCTCCCCTTCGATCTGGATGAAGATGCCCTCAAGCTCCGGTGCACCTGGCTGCTCGGCCCGCACCTGGGCATAGGGCTTGGGGAGCGGGGCCTGGCAGAGCCTCAAATGTCCGATGATCATGGGCTCGGCCCGGGCAACCAGGCGGATGGTGTTCCAGCCCTCCTGGAAGTAGAAGAAGTAAGGGTGCTGTTCATAGCCCTCGGAATCGCTGAGGAACACCGTCTGCCACATGGGCTTTTCCACCTGTTGGGGACGGATCTCGTTGCCCGCGGCATCAAAGCGGGACGGCCCCGCATCGCCGAAAACGCGGTAGAAGACCAGGTATTCAGCTCCCGTGAAGGGCAGCTCTCCGTTGACGGCAATGCTGCGCTCCATGGCCGTGCTGCGTCCTGGCGCGGGGTAATAGGTGAGTTCGATGTTATACAGCCCCGCCTCTTCCACCCACACATCCCATTCCACCATGCCCTGCTCATCCGTCCAAACCGTCAGGCCCGGATAGCCCCCATGCCGGAACAAGATCTCGGTTTTGCCCGTTGCCCGGGCGAAGGCCACCGCGGGAATCAACACCTCCCGCTGGGGATAAACCGGTTCCTGGATGCCCGCCAGGTACTCCCGGTAGGCGGGCGTTTCCCCAGACGCTGGTTGAGTACAGCAGATGAGGGCAGCCAGAACTAGCAGGCAGCTGAGGCCGAGTATGGAACCTGTTCCAAGGCGCCTGGTGAGCATGCTCGCTTCCTCCTTAGCGATCCTGTGCAGTGCTGTACTTCTCCCGGTTCTCCCTCCACGGGCTGTAAGGATCTACAACTGCCCAGAAACTTGGTTTCGGGTTGCCCTGGCCGTCAAAGAGCAGGGGATAATCGGGGCGGCGCGGCACGGGGAAGTTGTTCTTCCAGCTGTGGCTGTCCTTCACTCCCCACCAGGTTACCCGCTCGATCACATCCGCGTACTCCTTAAAGAGGCGGAAGATATCCCCGTACCTGGCGGCCTGCTGCTCCTGAACGCTTTCGGGCAGGCCTGTGGGGTAGCGGTTAGCCCTGTCATCCCAGGTGTACACGCTGATATCCAGCTCGGTGATGTGGACTTTCACCCCCAGGGACGAATAGAGTTCAATGGCCTCCCGAATGGCTTCGACGCTGGGATGCTGCAGATCCCAGTGGCCCTGCATACCGATGCCGTCCACCCGCAGACCCTTCTCCAGAAGGCCCTTAACCAAAGCGTAAATGGCATCCCGCTTGGGGACATCCGCGGCGTTGTAGTCGTTGTAGTAAAGTTCCGCTTCTGGATCCGCCTCCTGGGCAAAGCGGAACGCGTACTCGATGTAATCATCGCCGATGATGCGGCGCCAGGGGGTATCCCTCAGCTCCCACTTACCGGTGGCCGGGTTGTACTCAACCGCTTCATTGACCACATCCCAGCCTTTGACCCGGCCCTTGAAGTGGCCCACCACCGTCTTGATGTGCTCCTCCATGCGGGCCAGGAGCACCTCGCGGCTCACTTCCCGCCCGTTTTCATCCTTGAACACCCAATCCGGAGTCTGGTTGTGCCAGATCAGGGTATGGCCGATCACTGCCATCCCGTGCTCCTGGGCGTAACGCACCAGGTTGTCGGCCTGGGTGAAGCGGAACTCACCGGGCCTGGGCTGCAGCGCCTCCCATTTCATCATGTTTTCCGCGGTCACTGCGTTGAAATGGTCCAGCAGGGGTTCATCCAGCCAGTAATCGGACCGGGCGGCGAACCCGATGAGAAAATCTCCGGCGTAAATATCTTTCAGCATGGGAACACCTCCAGCTTCTCCCCGCGCGGGGATGTAGAATGATAAAAGCAGCAGCACCACCAAACTCAGATGAGCAGCTTTCCTGGCAAGCACCAACACCACCTCCAGTTTGTTACCCCACAATACCTGTGCGCTCCACGCTTTCCACGAAGTAGCGCTGCAGGAAGATGTAGAGGATCAATAGGGGTAGAATGACCAAGAGCATCCCTGCGTTGTTGATCAGCGAGTAGAAATGATCATCCAAAAAGCCGCTGCTGGCCGCCAGTGCGCTGGCTTCGTCAATGGCCTTGTGCACTTTCGTGGCGGCGCCCTCCAGGGCCTGGGGCAAGAAATTGCGGCCGGCCATGAAGGTGGTCACATACAGGTAGTCGTTCCACTGCCAGACAAAGGAGAAGAGGAAGGTGGTGACCAGCCCCGGCACGGCCCCGGGGATCATCACCCGCCAGAAGGTGGCCAGGGGGCCCGCCCCGTCGATATAAGCAGCTTCCTCCAGCTCCTTGGGCATACCCCTGAAGAACTGCCGCATGATGAAAATGTACAGGCCGCAGCGGAAGCCCGTGCCGGTAAGGCCCATGAGGATAAACGGCCAGTAGGTGCCGATCAGGTTGAGGGAACGGCCCCTGAGCAGGCCCAGCAGGTCAAAGAAGCGGAAGTTCAGATAGGTGGGCGTCATGATCAGCTGCGGCGGGATCATCAGGGTAAAGATGGCCAGGCCGAAAACGAGCTTGTTTCCGGGGAAGTTAAAGCGGGCCAGGCCGTAGCCCACCATGGAACAGGTAACCAGCTGCAGCCCGCTGGTTAAGGCCGCCAAAAACAGCGAGCGGGCAAAGGCAGCGGGGTATTCCATATGCTCCCACATAAGCCTGAAGTTGCGCAGGGTGGGCTTTCTGGGAAGCCAGCGCACGGACTGATCGTAGAGATCCTCAATGCTCATGAGCGCGGTGGAGAACCGGTAGATCAGGGGAAGCAGGATCACATAGGCGATACCGATGAGCAGCACCGTGCGCAAAAGGGCCACAATACGCTTTCTCCATCTTTCCTTGGCTGCTAAGCTCATGTTCACACCTCCAGGCTAAACGTGGTAGAAGATCCGCCGCGAGAGCAGCCCAAATACCGCGAGCAGGATCAGGCCGATGGCCACGAAGTAGATCATGGCCATGGCCATGCTCACCCCATAGCCAGCGCCCCGCAGCATGGTTTCCCGGATGAGCACCACCAGGTCGTTGTTCATGGCTGTAAACGAGTCGATGATGGTGTAGATGACGTTCACCAAGATCAAGGGGGTCATCATGGGGAAGGTGATCAGCCAAAAGCGCTCCCAGCCAGTGGCCCCCTCCACGCTAGCCGCTTCGTATACTTCCCTGGGGATAGACTGCAGGCCCGCGAGGAAAATGAGGATCTGCACACCGGAGGCCCGGATCACCGTGGGCAGCGCCTTGATGGCATCGATTACGTAATCCACCATGCCCGCGGGAAAGCGCGCCGCGTCGAAGAAGCTCCTCACCGCTGCACCACCAAAAAACGGGGCCCCTTCCTGCAGGTGCTGGACCATGATCTGGGCATAGTCGTTTACCTCCATCTTCAGCACCACGCCGGCGCTTAAGATCACCGGGAGGAAGAACAGGGTGCGGACAATGGTGCGCCCCTTGAAGTCGCTGTTGAGGATGGTGGCTGCAAAGAAGCTGAACATGATGATCATGGGCAGCTCCGTGGCCAGCTTGACCATGACCTCCGTGAATGTCCGGGAAAACTCCGGGTGCACCTGCAGGGCATAGCCGTAGTTCTCCCAGCCCTTCCAGCGCAGCTCGAAGGTCTGCGGCGTCAGCACCAGCTCGCTGAAACTGAGCATCACTGCTTGGTAGAAGGGGACGGCAAACAGGAGGATGAAGCCCACCAGAAAGGGGACGGTGAACAAAAACCCCGCCAGCTTCTGCCTGCTTGCAAAGCTCATGGACCGCCTTTTCCTCTTCATCTCAATTCCCCCCTTGCAGGACCACGTAGCCCACCGCGGGGACCACCAGATCCTCCGACAGTTGGTAGGGCTGCGAGGTGTAGTTCACCACCACACGGAGCCCGCTCGCGTAGGTGGTCTCACAGACGTTGGGCGCCAGCACCTTGTGGTCCACCATGACTGCAGGCCAGCTTCCGCCCAAAACAGCCCGAACCTGATTATAGACGGCCAGCACATCCCGTTTGATCTCGGGATAGTACGTGGAAAACAGGTAGTCAAAATCTGTATTCTTCGTTTCAAACGAAGGATCCCAGGACAGGGCGAAGTAGGGCACGGCCCCCGTCTCCAACAGTTTCAGCAGGTAAAACTCGCCCCGGTGATCAGAGAGGTTGAAAGGCTGCCCCGCGTATTCAACCAACCCGCTCACCACCAAGGGATAGAAGGGTACGGTCTGATGCACAATTGCTGTGCCGCGGGCAAAGAGGGGCGCCTCCACCAAGACCTCCGCATAGGGCAGGACG
The DNA here is from genome assembly GCA_002391385.1 of Firmicutes bacterium UBA3914. Classification (GTDB taxonomy): domain Bacteria; phylum Bacillota; class Limnochordia; order Darwinibacteriales; family Darwinibacteriaceae; genus DTU010. The sequence continues at coordinate 12,703 of DGEY01000075.1, forward strand.
TAAGCGTTGCCGCCGGCGATCATCAGCCGTTTCTCCTGGGCCAGGCGCTCCACCTCCTGGGCGATGATCTCCGCCGCCATCACCCGGTCCACCAGCCGGTTGGGATTGAGGCGGTAATCGGCATAGAGCAGCAGGCCCAAATCCCCCAGGGCCAAGCCGGAGATGCCGTAGCGGTTGTAACCCCGGAGGAAAGAGTCGATCACCTCCGCCAGGCGCGCTGGAGACAAGAGCGCGGTTTGACGGCCGTCAATGGGCTGGTAAGTGGCGATATGGAACGTGTTCACATAGGCTGCGCTGCGGTCCAACCCCCTGGGGGCGTGGAGAAACTCCAGGTACAGATCGGCCAGGCCGTTGCGGTGCACCTGCAGGAAGTCCACGCTGGGATACAAACCCACCCCCAGGTCCTCCAGGTACCGGTTCAGCTGCTCCAGGCTGCCGCGGCTGCCCACCGCCCGCTCCAGGGGAGCTCCCCGGGGGTAGACATGGCGGATCCCCCCGCGCAGCCAGCCCAAATAGCGGACCTTCAGGCTGCCCACTCCCTCGGCCAAAAGGTCATCCACCAGGGAACGGGCCTGCTCGTAAGTGGTCAGGGCTTCCACCACGTTGCTGGGAATGCCCAGGACGGGTCTTGTCAGGTCAAAGGAGCCGATCAGATCTACAATCAGCGGCAGATCGGTTCCGGGGGAAAGCTCGGTCAAGCCGTACTTTTCCACAAGGTACTGCCGGTAAGCCCGGGCCATCCCCGCGTAAGTGCTCTCTTCTTCGGGGAGGAACACATAGCGGAGCGCGATATCATTCTGGTTGAGCCTGGCCTGGTACATGAGGAGGGACAGCTGCCGCAGATGGATGAGCTCTCCCTCGGCCTGCATGTTCACCCTGGCCGCAGCCCGGACTTCAAAGGATGCCCAGACCTTGTTGTAAGAATCACGCATGCCGGGGAGCATGGCCTCGATCCGGGACGAGGCATCCCCCTCTTCAATGATGGCTAAAAAGGCCTGCCCGCCCTTGACCACGCCGAAGACCGGGAGGTAAATCTGCTCCTTGAGCATGGAGGAATACTCCCGGAGGGGAACGGCGGCATGATCCTGACCGTACACCCGGCGGCTGTAGGGCTCCGCCAGGGGAGCTGACCGGTTGAAATAGATCAGGGCGCCGGAACCGTCGGGGATGAACATGTAGCCCTCATCGTCCACGCTGCCCGCGCCAAAATAAGGCAGCACGCTGAGGGAGTTCAAGGGGTAAGAGACTTCCTCTTCGTTCTTCGGATCCCACACCTTCTCGGGGAAGGTGATCTCCTCGGTGGGGATGCGGACCACAAGATCCTCCCCATCTAAGAGGTACTCCACCACAACCTCGAACTGGCGCAGGTCTGGATAGGGCGGAGCCACATTGTAGTACTCATGGTCGTAGACCACATCTTCCGGCGTGTAGCCCGCGGCCTTAACCAGCTGCACAGCATCTTCAATATCCCACTGCATCACATTCCACTTCAGCAGAAGTGTTGGGGTGTCCCGCAGGGCCAAGATCTCCTCGGGCTTTACCTCGCCCAGGGAGTCGTACTTCATATTGTCCCTGATCAAAACCAGGTACTCCTGGAAGAGACGCCGCTTGTCAGCGGTCCTAAAGCGGGGTTCTTCCACCTTGATTCCCCAGCCCTGCAGCAGGTGGTCAAAATCCACGCCCATGATGCTCAAGTCCTCACCGCTGTCATAGCCCTCTTCCAGGCTGAACAGGCCGTACATGTCCCGGAGAAACTCGCGGTCCTTTTCCCGGGGGATGTTGGCCAAAATCAGCTCGTTGAACCGTTCTTCGGAAATGATGGTGGGCAGGTAATCCCTGTCCTGCCAGGTCTTCCCAAAGAGAAACTTCACCCGCAGCCCGTTGGGCAGGGGCGTGATCTCATACTGCCCGTGGGCCACAGCATCGTTGAAGCTGTCCATCTGCTGCTGCTGGTTAAAGGCGTAGTAGGTGAGAACCAGCTGGGAGCTCAGGCGGGCCTTGGCCGCACCCCTGGCCACCGTTTCCTCCTTGTCTCTGCCGGGAGGATTGGAAAACCACACCGCCCCGCTGGGCTTGTGCAGCACGGCGATCTCCGCGGTCTCGGCCTTGTAGTAGAGCTCCAAGAACTCATTTTCCGCAGCCTGGGCAAAACCGGTCAGCTCAGCGGCACAAGCGACGCCGGACAAGGCAGCCAGCAGCACTATGAGCATCACAAACTGGGTGAATAGTCTAGAGCGCATACGCTTTCAGCCCCCCTCTGCTTCCAGCTAAGTGCGGTGAATCGCTTCAGTGAGCAGCTGCCGGACGAAGAGGATGACCTGCTCGGTGAGGGCAATAAAGAGCAGTCCCAAAAACAGGGCAAAGGCCATGCCCAGCAGCGTGGAGATGCAGGTGAAAATGGTCTTGCGGAAATCATACTCGTGGGTGACCATGGTGGCCCCGAGGATGAGCAGGAGCACGGCCCAGCCCAACCCGAAGCCCATGAGCATGTAGTAAAAGGCCCCTTCTTCTTGAATGAGGAAGTTGCTGACAATAGTTAAGGGCACCACCGTAAGGATCACAGGGATGAGGGCAAAGGCGCTGGCCACATACACATCCTTCAACGTACCCTTCCCTTCCATCAGGGTGGTCAGACCCCAGTTCACAAAGGTCCAGAGCAAGAAGGGCAGAACCACACTGCCAATTTCCACCAGGAGGTTGATCTTGCTCAGGTCCACCCGGTTGAAGATAAAGCCCGTGTACTGCCTGGCAAAAACAAAGGTGAGCACAACCAAAGCCAGGATAATGGTGGCAGCAAAGGGCGTACCCCGGCGCTCCTTTTTCAGCCGTTCAAAACCGTCGAAGGGGTGGACCACAACGTAAAGGCCGAAACGCAAACTGTCCAGGGTCCTCAGGACCCAGCCCCGCCGCCGGGGATTGGTCGCGGCCACCTCCTGCACCGCAGGCGCGGTGCGCCTGGCCTTCCTCAGCCTGCGGGCTGTGAAAAAGGCGGCCAGCACCACGACAAAAAGGGCAAAGGCCTTGGGGAAATGGGCGTAGACCAGGTCTTTTCGATAGAGCTCAAAGGCCTCGGAATACTCGGCGCGGTTGTTGCCCAGCTTGAAGTTCTTCATGGCCTCGGCGTACTCGCCCCGCCTGAGCAACGCCCGGCCGATGCCGGTGTAGGCCACATCGAAATTGGAGTTGAGCACCAAAAGCTGGCCCCAGATTCTCTCCGCGAGATAGTAGTCGCCCCGCTCGTAGGCATCCAGGGCGGCCCAGATCAACAGGGCGTAATCGGTGGGCTCAAAGACCACAATACCCCGCCGCTGGCTGTCCAAAACCAGCATGGTCTTATCCAAACAGTCGATGGCCACGGGACTGGCCAGCTGTCCCTGGTCCGTACCCCAATAGCCGAACTCGTAGAGGAGGTTGCCGTTGTTATCGTAGGTGAAGACCCTCCCCCGGTTGCCGTCCAGCACGCTGTACACCCCGTAGGGCTGGACAGTAATGTCCACCAGCATCGAGGAGGTGCGGCGGGTCGCCGTGGACCAGCGGTTGGGGAACTCCACATCCCCCATGGGGATGGAAAAACCCTGGCGCCTGAGGAGATCCTCACCCTTGGCGTTGATCCTGCGGATTTTGATGGCAATTCCGCCTTCGTCCTCTTCCTTGTCCTCCGCGTGGCTGGTGGCGTAGATGAACCCCTCGGAGTCCAGATCAAAATTGGTGTACTCGGTGGGCAGGAAGGCCCTGATCCTCTGGCGCTGTTCCTTCGTGGCGAAGCGGCTCCACAGATAATCGGCAAGGCTAGGCGTGACCCTGGGCGCGCCTAGGAAACCCCTGAACTGGCCGTCCGCGCTGAAGCTGATAAACCCTTCGTATAAGTCCTGAGCAATCACGAAGATCCTGCCGTACTGATCCACGCCCACCTTGAGGGGCCGGTAGTTGAAGTTGGCCGGCAGAACGCCTTCGATGTCGGTTTGGGGAGCGGGCACGATCCGGTTGAGGCTTCCATCGGGATTCAGGTGCACGATGCGGCCGCCGCCGGTGTCCGCGACGTAGATGTGGTCCTCGGCAGTGACAAAAATGCCCATGGGAGATTTAAAGCTGTCCCCATCTCCAAAAGTGGAGATCACGCGGAGCAGCTGAAAATCCCGGTCGGCCACCACAATGCGGTTGTTGCCCGTATCCACTATGTAGATTTCACCCTTGGGGGAAACAAAAAGATCGTTGGGATTGTTGAGGGGTCCCACCTGCAGATCTTCACCCAGGACAATCCGGGAGGGCAGGTAAGCTTGGGGACTGGGTACCGCCTTCTCCCAGAAATCATACAGGTAGCTGGTGTACGGGACGGTGAAGTTGGTAATCGACCTGCCCTGGGCGTACATTACGCAGGCAGCTGCCAGAAGAATCAACGCCGCTGTCACAATCCTGCGCCACATCGTCGCCACCTCCCCTGTGGTTTAGAAGGTCTGTGAGCCCGCGGGCTCACAGACCAAAACCTTTCGGCGTTTACTGCTTGAGGTACTCGTCGATCATTGCTTGACCTTGAGGCTTGAACTCGTTGACGATGGTGGCAGCTACACCGCCGCCCTTGATTCCCATGATCACACCGCCGTAGGGGGTTTCACCCTCCCACCAAGCGCCGAGGAAGTTGTGGTAGTAAGCGGCATCGCCGTCCACCTCTGACACGCCGCGATGGAGGACTTCATAGGTCGTGCGGTCAAAGGCGCGAGCGCGGATATAGTCTTCCATGGTCTCGTAGTAATCCTCCAGCGGGAAGAGGAAGTTATCCAGGGCAATCATGCCCAGCGGGTAAGCGGCATTCCTGGGGATGAAGATGGCGTCGGCAACACCGGGCGAGAAGACATAGTCATCCACATCGTCCCCCATGGGCAGGGGCAGGACCCCGTGCCTAAACTCGTACTCGCTGGGGTCAATCTGCCACATGGGCATGATGCCGATGGCTGCGCGGCCGGTTATAAACTCCCGCATCTGCCAGTCGCCGTAGGAGATGCCCAATACGTTCTCCCACTCGCCCAGTTTGCGCAGGGCGTTGATGGCCTGGGGTTCATCCAGGGCGTAGTAGACCCTGCCGTCATCGCCCAGCCTGGTGACGGCTCCGCCGTTGGAGAAGATCATGAACATGGGATCGATGAAAGCCAGACCCCACTGATCCACGACACCATCGCCATCGGTGTCCCTGGTGACCTGACGGCCGATCTCCTCCACCATCTTCCAGTTCCATTCCATATTTTCATAGAGCTCGTAGGGATCAGGCAGGCCTTCCCGCTCGAACATGTCCAGGTTCACAACCGCGAAGGGAGCATGCCCGTAGTCGTCGGGTGTGCCCACCGAGAAGTGGAATACATGCCCGTCGTAGGCCAGGCGCTCGTTTTTCTCCCGGGTGATGGGTGAAAGCTTCTCGAAGTACTCTGGAGGTAGAATCTCATCCACTGGATAGAATGCGCCGCGGGTCGCCAGGGTGAAGAAATCCCGGTGCGGCAGGCGCCACAGATCATACTGCGAGTCTCCCGAGAGGTAGCGGTTCAGGGCCAGTTCGCCCACTTCGTCCCAACCGGCGGTGATCAGCTGGATCTCGCCGATGTTAAACAGTTTCTTGGCCTCTTCCAAACGGCCAGCCCGGGCTCCACCCTCATAGAAAGCGGAGAGGTTGTCGAAGTGCGCGACAACCGTTACGGTGGCGCCTTGGAAGTCAATGGGCCCGAAGTCCATGCGATCCGACTCGTAAGCCAAAACTGCACTGGACAGCATCACTGCCACAAGCAGCACGACGGCAAACAATCCAATCCTTCTCATTGACTCACGTCCTCCTTTATTTATCATCTGTATACTCCCCGTTGTCCCACGCTAAGTACCCTTGGCGGCGATCCCCCCTTCACTCGGTTCTTGTATGATCCGCCCAGCGATCATTGGGCAGCAGTGGATACCAGCCCGGTCGCCGGGAATCCCGGTCGTATGGGTAACTTCCAAGTTCTTTATAGAGCTCAGCATACTGCTGCAGTTTGTCGCGATCGAGTGTAACGCCCAGGCCAGGCCCCTCCGGAACCTTAACCCGGCCAGCTTGGATCACAAATTTACCCCCCTCGATAATGTCATCCCGCAGGTGATGGTAGTGGGCGTCGATGTCAAAGGACAGGTTGGGCAGTACAGCCCCTAGATGCAGCATGGTGGCCAGTTGAATGCCCAGCTCCCCGGAGGAGTGCACACCCACACCCAGCTGGAAGGTTTCACAGACATGCGCGGCTTTCACGCAGGCCCGGATCCCCCCCCAGAACGTGGTGTCCAGGAGGATCACATCCGCCGCGGGATGGAGGATGTTCTGGGCCAGCTGTTCAAAATCCACCACCACGGTGTTGGTGGCCAGGGGAATGCGCACCTTTTCCCGCACCCGCCGCATGCCGTTCAGGCCCCAGGTGGGGTCTTCCAGATAGTCATTGCGGATGTGTTCGATCTGCCGGCCAAACCAGATGCTGTCTTCCACGCTCCAGCAGGCGTTGGGATCGATCCGGAAGGAATCCTCCGGAAACTCTTCGGCCAGGGCTCGGTAAGCTTCCAGCTCATAGCAGGGGCTGAACACGCCGGCCTTCAGCTTGTGGGTGCGAAAGCCATAGGTTTCCTTCAGCTGCCTGGTGTGCTCCACCAGCTGTTCCACGGTGCGCACTTCCCCGTGGAGCCCGTCGTCGCTGGGGTAGCGGAAAAAGAGGTAGCTGGCCAGGGGAATCTCATCCCTCAGCTTACCTCCTAAGAGTTTGTAGATGGGCAGGCCCAGCTTCTGCCCGATAATGTCCAGGCAGGCAAACTCAATGGCCGCCATGAGCTGGGTGCGGTTGTTGTAGAGGCTGGCTGTTGGATTGCAGATCTTGAAGCGGAGCTCTTCCAGGGCAAAGGGATCATGCCCCACCAGGTAGGGCTTGAGGCCCAGAAACTGGAGCTCCGCGCTTTCACCGCCGCCTCCCATTTCACCGAGGCCGATAATGCCTTCATCCGTTTCCACTTCGATGATCGTGCGCACAAAGCGCCCCCAATGCTCCCCATTGCTGTGCCTGAGGGGAGCCTCCAGGGGTACAGTAATTGTGGTCGGCCGGATATCTACAATTTTCACCTAGACCATCCTTTCACTCACCACGCCTCTTTACAGGTCCACAAAATATTCCGGGTAATCAGCCAGCAGTTGATCCTTTTCCACAATGACCATGCGCAGATGCTCGCCCATGATCCTCTTGGCCTCTTCTCCCTTGCCCTCCCGCAGAGCCTGGAGGATCTGCCGATGCTGGTTCAAGATCTGATCCCAGCGGAAATCGTGGGAGAGGCGCAGCACCCTGAGGCGGTAGAGGTCTATGTTCAACTGCTTCACCATTTCGTAGGTGCGCTCTTTACCACAGGCCCGGAAAATAGTTCCATGGAACTCGTCGTCCAAACCCAGCATCTCCAGGTAATTCTTGTTCCGGTAGCACACCTCTTGGGCCGCCAGATTTGACTCCAGCTTGTGCAGATCTTCCTCCGTCAGCCGTCCGGCCGCTTCCTCAATCACTGCCTTTTCCACAATCTCACGCACCCAGCGCCCCTCCTCTAGGGCCCTGAGGTTAATCAAGGAAACATAGGTACCCCGCTGCGGATAGATCTCCACCAGGCCATCCTGGTTGAGGTGAACGAAAACTTCCCGCACCGGTGTGCGGCTCACCTTAAACTGTTCAGAAATCTCCTGCTCGGACATTTTCGTACCCGGCTTGAGATCCAGGTGCAGAATACTTTGGCGCAGGGTACTGTAAACGAACTCCCGGGCAGATGCTCGGCTTCCAGGGACCCGCCTAGCTGTTAAGTCCTGTATCGTAATCGCCTCCCGGTCAATACTACCATGGTAGTATACTTTAATAATATCTAACACTTTCCTAAAAGTCAACGGTGTTTATTCCATATTTACCAAATCCGTTCCAGCGGGCAAGAAGCGCAGGTAAGCCAGATCGAAGCGGGCTCCCGGCAGAAAGACCAGCCGGAGGTGGGCCCTGCCCCTGATGGTCTGGAGCGGGAAAACCTGTTCCGTGTAGTCCTCCCCGCGCCTGAAGACCACCTGCTGGCGCTCTTCCCCGTGGGGGAAGGACAGGCTGAGCACCACCGCAGCCTGCTCTAGGGGCGTGCGCCCACAGAGGATCAGTCCTCCGGCTCCCTCCTCCCCAAAATCCAGCGGCCCAAAGTCCAAGGTGGTGTTGTTGCCGATACCTTCGATCCTATCCCCCCTAATGGTGAACTCATCGCCATAGACCTGGTCGCACTCCCCGGCGGCAATCCGGGCGAAGGCCCGCCGCTGCCGGGCAAAGGAGAAGCCCTTGATGTGCAGCTTGTCCCAGGTGACAAACCAAAGGGACGTCACACCCCTTAAGCGCTTGGCCAGTTGATAGGTCTCAGGCTGATACACATTCCACCTGGTGGGTTTGGCATAAAAGGTATCTAGAAGGAGCACGCTGCCCTCTTCCCGGGGCCTGCCTTCCCAGAGCTGCAACCGGTGGGGGGAGCTGGTGAGGGCAAAGATGGGGATGGTGATCATATCGGAGCCCTCGGGCCCGAAGTCCAAACCGGCGAAGCCCACCTGGGTTTCCACCCCGCGGGCGGTGGCCACCCCCCGCTCGTTACCCGGTCCCACCACCCCCACCACCGCATCATAGAGACTCCCCGCCACGAATCTGTAGGGATCTTTAAAGCGCACGCCCAGGCCCTCGGCGGTAAATTCCAGCTCGGCAAAGAGGCGCACCTGGTCGGTGCCGTTTTTGCTCAGGCAGCGCAGGCGAAACTTCCCATCCCCCAGGGCCCTGAGGCGCACCTCGCCCTCGCCCACCTCCACAATTTCCGCCAGGTGCGAGTCTGTACCCCCGGGGTTCACCACCCGCCAGCTGAGATCGGGGTAAGAGGCTCCCGCGGGGTAAAGCCCGGCCCGCACCGTCACTTCCCGGCACTCGGGGGTGAGGATCCGCTCTCCCTGGGCCGTGAGCTCGATCTTGCGCAGGGGAATTTCCGAGAGCCGCCCCGTGTGTATAGGCTGGGGACGGTTTTCTTCCCGGGCGGGAACGCCCCTTGGCGGGCCGCCCGCCGCCGGGCGGCTGTAAAAAACCGCCGCGGCCCGGGGTAGACCCGGGGAAGACACCTCCAGCCTGATCTCCCCAGGCTCAAGGCGCGCGGCGATGATAGCCCGCAGTTTCCCGCTAAAGAGCCGCCTGCTTATACCCTTAAACGAGTCGTAATCGGTGCTGTCTCCGTTATCCAGCCCCACCAGGCGCCCGGCGCCGCTCACCTGCACTTCCACCCGGTTGGTGGCGTTTTCCACCGGATTGCCCTGGGCATCTTCCATGGAGATCTCCACGAAGATCAAATCAGTGCCGTTGGCCTCGATTTCCCTCCGATCAGCCTTGATCTTGATCCTGGCCGGATCGCCAAAGGAGCGCCGCACCGCGCAGGCCAATACCCTGCCCTTTTCATCCAGGGCCACAGCCTTCAGCTCCCCCGGCACATAGGGAACCTTCCAGCTGGTAACGTATAAGTGCTGGGGCTCCCGCATGTTTCTGCGGCCGATTTCCCTGCCGTTCAGCTCCAGGACCACCTGGGGAGCGTTGGAGCAGACCCGCACGTCGATGAGCTGGCCGGGGCTGAAATCCCAATGGGGGAAGAGATGCACCATGGGGTTGGTCTTGTAGTCGGTCCAGGCGGCCTGGTAGATGTAGTAGCTGTCCTTGGGAAAGGCCGCGGTGTCCAGCTGGCCGAAGAAGGAGTTTTTGCTGTGGTAGGGCGTGGGTTCCCCCAGGTAGTCAAAGCCGCTCCAGATAAACTGACCCAGGGAAAAGGGAGCTTCCCGCTGGGCGTCCAGGCAGTCCTGGGTACTGGGTGCACCCCAGCTCACGGGGCTGTTGCCCAGGGCGGAGCACTGGCCATCGTCTTCGCCTAAGGTGGGCACCTCCAGGGGAAAGTGGTAGATGCCCCTGCTCTGCACCACGGCGCTGGTCTCGCTGCCATAGATCACCCAGTGGGGGTATTTTTCCCTATGGGCGCGGTACAGGCCGGTGCCGTAGTTGTACCCCACAGCATCCAGCAGCTCGGCGCAGCGCTGGGTGTTCTCCCACTGCAGGTAGTTGGAGGCAAAGGTTACAAAGCCGTTCCCCCGGGGATCGTGGCGGCGCACCTGCTCAATGAGGAGGCGGGTCAGCTCCAGGCCCCGCTCACCCACATGGGTGTCCAGCACCTCGTTGCCAATGCTCCACATGAGCAGGCTGGGGTGGTTGCGGTCCCGCCGTACCCAGCTGGCCACATCCCGCTCCACCCACTGGGGGAAAAAGCGGGCGTAGTCGAACTTGGTCTTGGGCAGCTCCCACATATCGAAGGCCTCGCTGATCACTAAAAAGCCCAGCTCATCCCCGAGTTCCATCAAAGCCTTTGCCGGAACGCTGTGCGCGGTGCGCAGGGCATTTACGCCCATCTTTTTCAAAAGCTGCAAGCGGTAGCGCAGGGCGTCTTTGTTGAAAGCTGCGCCCAAGGCGCCCAGATCGTGGTGCTCGCACACCCCCTTGAGCTCCAACTTGCGGCCGTTAAGGATCAACCCCTCTTGGGGGCTTAAGACCGCTTCCTTAAAGCCCACATTCTGCCAGGTGCGGTCCAGAACCTGACCGGTTTTCCCATCCACGAGCTCGGTGCGGAGCCGGTAGAGGCGGGGCTTGTCGGGGTCCCACAGCTCCACCCCCCTGAGGACCAGTTCCTGGCTGCTCAGCAGCCTGCCCACACCTGGGGGCAGCAGCTCCCGGGAGCTGGCCGCGGGCGTTTTACCCTGGAAAAGGGTGTGGACCACCGCCAGCGGCGCGCCGCTCCCCGCCTCCACTTCGCAGTCCACGGCTGCCGCCCAGGTGTCTGTGCCCTTAAGGCGGCGGCTGGAAACGTAGATGCCGTCTGTAACCAAGAAGTCAGCGTCCCGCAGCTTCAGCCAGACGCTGCGGTAAATCCCCGCCCCGGAATACCAGCGGCTGTTGGGGGCCTGGTGCACAACCCGGACCAAGATCTCATTGGACCCAGGCCTCAGCGCCTGGGTGATCTCATATTCAAAGGAAGTGTAGCCGTTTTTCCAGTCCCCGATCCAGGTCCCGTTGACAAAGAGGGAGCAGTCCAGATAAACGCCTTCAAAATAGAGGAAGATGCGCCCCTGGCCGTTATAATCTAAATACCGCCTGTACCAGCCGATGCCATCTGCATAGAGGCTTTTGGCATCGTAGATCAGCCAGTCGTGGGGCAGGTCTACATCGGCAAATTCCAAACCGGCGGGATCAAGCTGATCCAGCGGACCTCGGGCAAACTGCCAGCCATCGTTGAGCAGTACAGTCTCTCCCACCCTGCGGCCTCCCTTCCCGATCGCTGCAAACCCCGCTGTTTCTTGTTTTCCCGGGGTTAAATGCACCAAACCACCGTAAAAAATGGGGTTGACTTTTATCAAAATGTAAGATATTATTCAAGTATACTACCATGGTAGTATAAAAAGGGGCGGAGGGCAAGAGATGAAACGTGTAGCCAACATCAATCCCCGGCGCATCATCAACTACCTGCGCAAATACTGGTCCCTTTATCTGATGCTTTCCATTCCCATCGCTTATTTTATTGTCTTTAGGTACATCCCCATGACCTATATCCAGATCGCCTTTAAGCGCTACAGCATCGTTCAAAGCCCGTGGGAGATGCCTCTGGCAAACAATCACGGGTTTGAGTATTTCCTGAAAGCTTTCCGCAACCTCGATTTCCTCTATGCGCTGCGCAACACCCTGCTTTTGAACTTCCTGGACTTGGTGATCGGCTTTCCAGCACCGATCATTTTGGCGCTGCTCCTCAATGAGCTGACTTTTCCCCGCTTTAAGCGATTTACCCAGTCCGTGGTCTACCTGCCCCATTTTCTCTCCTGGATCATCATTGCCGGACTGGCCAAGCAGCTTTTCGCGCCCACCTCGGGTATGATCAACATCCTCTTGAACCGTTTGGGCTTTGAATCTATTCCCTTCCTCAACGATCCCACCCATTGGGTGTTTACCTATGTCTTCCTGGGGATCTGGCGCAACATGGGCTGGAACGCCATTATCTACCTAGCCGCCCTGACCAACATTAACCCGGAGCTTTACGAAGCCGCGGCCATTGACGGAGCGAACCGCTGGCAGAACATCTGGTACATCACCCTGCCGGGCCTGCGTCCCACCATCTTCACCATGCTCATTCTCAGCCTGGGGCATATCCTCAGCAGCGAACTGGACCGGCCCTACGCCTTGAGCAACCCCTTGGTGAACAGCGTATCCAACGTCCTCTCCATCTTCGTCTACCGCTACGGCATCCGGGGGCTGCAGTTCTCCCTCACAACCGCCGTGGGCCTGTTCCAGTCGGTGGTGTGCGTGATTTTCCTGGTGGCAGCCAATGCCCTGGCCAAAAGGTTCGGCGAGCGCGGTATTTGGTAGTGTAAACAAAGGATAGAAAGCGAGGATGAGCCGTGGTCAAATCCAAACGCTCTAAAGCAGCAGATCTCGCCATTGCCTTTGTCTGCCTGCTCTTGATCATCATCTGTTTGCTGCCCATGCTCAATATTCTGGCCCGGTCCCTCAGTTCCACGGAATATATACTCCGCAATCAGGTGCTGCTCTGGCCCAAGGGCTGGAACGTGGAGGCGTACCGGCTGGTGCTCACGGACAGTAAATACACCTGGTCCCTGGCTTGGACCGCCATTTTGACCGTGATCTGCGTGGGTGTGTCCATGACCATGACCGTTTTATGCGCCTATCCCCTCATCTACCGGGATCTCAAAGGGCGGCGGTTTTTCAACACCATGATTCTCTTTACCATGTACTTCAGCGCGGGGACCATTCCCCACTACCTGCTCTACAAAGACCTGGGCCTTTTGAACCATCCCCTGGTCTTGATCATCCCCAACAGCCTGTCGGTCTTTTACATGATCATCATGCGGACGTTCTTCTACTCCATCCCCGACAGTCTGCGGGAGTCGGCGGAAATTGACGGGGCGGGCCCGATACGTATCCTGTTTTCCATCTACCTGCCCCTGTCCAAACCAGTTCTGGCCACCCTTTCCCTGTTTTATGCCGTGGGCCGCTGGAACGGTTTTTCCGATGCCTTGTACTACATGAATGAGCGCAAATACCATCCTATCCAGCTGCTGCTTTACAACATCCTCAACGCGGTGACCAGCATCGAGATCCAGACCCAGGAGGGCTTCGCCAGCGCTCCGGGCATTTCAGATACCATCCAAGCGGCAACGGTCATGTTTGCCACCGTGCCCATTCTCATCGTCTATCCTTGGCTCCAAAGGTACTTCATCAGCGGAGCCACCTTGGGAGCGCTCAAGGATTAGGGCACACGGTTAAAGGGTTATAATGCACGTCAGTGCTTTATAAAAAAAGAAAGGAAGGATGAGTTGCCATGCGGAAACGACTGTTTGGTGTGCTGCTCCTGGCGCTTCTCGTGTTGGGCAGCTCGGTCTTGGCCTTCGCGGCTGATCCGGGGTTTGTGGATGGGCGTTTTACCACCACCCGCAAGATCACTGTGGAGATCTATGACCGGAGCAACCCCGGAGGTTCGCCACCGGAGGACAACTTCTGGACCGATTTTATCAAGAAGGGCATGCTGGAGAAGTACAACGTGGAAGTGGAGTTCAAGCCAGTACCCCGCTGGACAGAGGTTGAAGTGATCAACAACCTTCTGGCTGCGGGAGATGCGCCTGATATCTGCGTCACCTACAGCTATCCCACCATCCTAGCCTATGCCAATATGGGCGGCGTGCTGGATCTGGCCCCCTACCTAGAAGAGTATAGAGAATACCTGCCGAACCTGTTTGGGCTGTTGGGCGAAACCAATATCTACTGGAACAGGGATCCCAACACCGGTACCGTCTGGGCCATCGAAGCCCTGCTCTTCCAGAACAAGAAGATCAACACCTTTGTTCGGGAAGACTGGCTGAAGAAGCTGGGCCTGGAGGAACCCAGGACCCTGGAAGAGTTTGAAAACATGCTCCGGGCTTTCCGGGACAACGCGGAACTGCTCCTGGGCGAAGATGCGGACAAGATGATCCCCTACTCCACCAGCTTCGACGTGGGCTGGAGGAACGACCATCTGATCATGTCCTTTGTGCCCAACGACATGTCCGACAGGGATATGTGGGTCTACGGCTTTGACGATCGCCATCTGCTCTGGCCCAACTACAAAGAAGGCGTACGCAAGCTCAACCAGTGGTACAACGAAGGCCTGATCTGGAAGGACTTCCCGCTGTATGGAGCCGGCGACCGCACCGAAGATAACTTGATTAAGGCCGGTTATGTGGGCGCCTTCATGCACAACTGGGACTACCCCTACCGTGATGGCCAGGAAGGCATCCATGTCCAGCTGAGGAACATGGTAGGCGAAGAGGCGGCCTTCATCGCGGTGGAGTGCTTCCCCAACGATGCGGGCATCTACCGTAAGTATCTCAGCGCACCTATCGACAGGAAAGTGTTCTTCCCCGCCACCAACAAGGAACCCCTGGCTTCCCTGCTGTATCTGGACTTCATCTCCAGCCTGGAAGTGCGCAGGTTCCTCCAGATCGGTGAAGAGGGCGTGCATCACATCGTCCACGAAGATGGTGCCATCGAGATGCTGCCTGTGGTGGGCGAGAAGATCATCAACTCCCCGTCCAACATCGACTACACCATCACCATCAACGGCCTTGATCTGGGCGATCCCGTGCTCACCGCCAGGTCCATCGCCCTGAACTATCCGGGCGTAGAAGCCAAGTACATTGAGCGGGCCTACGAGATCACCAGCAACGAAGCCCGTTACGGCATCAACGTCCAGGTTGGCGACATCGAGGCGGAGCAGGGTATGGAAACCGCCCTGTCTGAGAAGCGGAACAACCTCCTGGCCCAGGCCATCGTGGCCAAACCGGAAGAGTTTGACGCTGTCTGGGATCGGGGCTTCCAGGACTACCTCCGCTCCGGCGGCCAGGCCATCATCGATGAGCGGGCTGCGAAATACGACGCGATGTACGGAGACAACTAGCAACCTAGAAGTATAAGGGGCTGCACCGCTGTGGTGCAGCCCCTCTTGTTTTGCTGTCGTTCCCTTTACAGATGGGCCCGGAATGGGGAGGCAGGCAGGCCCTCTGCGCTATAGAGGTTGGCCCCTTCCGGGTTATCGTGCCAGGCATAGCGCACCCCCACTGGCTCGGGCACATCTGCACTCCACACCAGCACGGTCTCCCCTTGGACCTCAGCCTGGGCGGCGTGGAATACTCCATCTGGGCCGCAGACTTCAAACCACCGCAGCTCCCCACCCCTGGCCTCCAGGCCTCCCCCGGTGTCTGTGAAATAGACCCGCAGGGCACCGTTCTCCCGCTCCAGGCGTGCAAAGAAGGGACCCTGGGCGGTGATGGGCTCCCCGAAAACCATCCGGCGGGCCGCCAGGTGCAGCCGTAGGGCAATATCCTTTTTGTTCTGGGGATGGAGATCGTTGGCTTCCCCCACATCGACGGTTACCGCCATGGCGGTGCGGGGCAGCTCTAAGGATTTCAGCTGCTGTTCCCGGAGAAGGGCCCACTGGCCGGGCTGGGGATCCCCTTCGAGAGTGGTGTCGTAGTTGGGCAGCTGCACAAAGAGGAAGGGCAGCTGGGGATCGCTCAGATCCCGGCGCCAGTTCTCAACCAGCGCGGCAAACAGCCTCCCGTACTCCTCCGGTGCGCCCGTATTGGACTCGCCCTGATACCAGAGGACACCCCGGAAAGCACAGCCCTTAAGGGGGGCGATCATGGCGTTGTACATCCCGCTGGGCTGGTGGTGGACGCTGGTGAAACGCTGCAGAGGCTCTGTGCGGCAGCCCACCTTGTACTTCCACTCCCCGGTGAGATCTATACGCTCCGAGCCGATTTCCAAGGCATAGCTCTTGCCTTCAATAAACCCTCCTCCGCCGTAGCCCACAATCACCCGCACCGCCAGGGTGTTGATCCCCGCCTTGAGCACGCCGGGGGGCACTTCATAGTTGCGCGGTGGGTAGCGGTAGCCCGTTTTGCCCACCTGCACCCCGTTGAGGTAGGTGAAATCGGCATCCGCTATGGCCCCCAGGCGCAGGAGGGCACCGCGGCCCGCGGCGCCCTGGTCCAGCTGGAACTGTTTGCGCAGCCACACTGAACCGCAGAGGCCTTCCAGCTCAGTCCCCTTCCAGAGCTGGGGGACCGTCAGGCCGTCCCAATCCCCATCATCCAGATCCGGGCTGTACCAGGGGGTTTCACTCTCCTGCAGCCCCACATCCCGGGCATTGATCCCCTCAAACCAGGTTGCTGTGGCCGCCAGCTGGCCATCGGTCAACTCCCGGACGTACTCGGGGTCCTGGCAGCGAGCCAGCACATCTTCATAGCCCCCCAGCTCCCGGATCACCTCTTCGCTGAGCCAGGCTTCGATGCGGCTGCCGCCCACCGCGGTGAGCACCAGGCCCACCGGTACCCGGTAGCGCTGGTTATGGGCCTGGGCAAAGAAGTAGCCCAAGGCGCTGAACTCCAGCACCGTCTGGGGGTTCACCGCCTCCCAGCTGCCGCCGGACAGATCGGTCTGGGGACCGGCGAAGTTGAAGGAGATGGGCACACGATACTGGCGGATCCAGGGATTGTCCGCCCCCTTGACCTCCTGGGCATAAAGATCCAGGGTCCTGGCCACGGGCAGCTCCATGTTGGACTGGCCCCCCAGGAGCCACACATCGCCGATGAGAATATCCCGGATCACCAGCTCAGATCCTGCCCCCGTAATCACCAGCTCAAAGGGGCCGCCGGCCTCTTGGGGCGGCAGCTCCAGCCGCCAGGTTCCCGCGGCATCGCTTTGGAATCTATAGACCGCTCCCCGAAAGCGCGCTTCCAGTTCCTCTTGGGGAGGGGCCGTGCCCCACAGGCGCAGGGGTACCTCCCGCTGGAGCACCATGCCATCGGAAAAAATGGCAGCCGCCTGCAAACGCAAATCCTCTCTGCTCAATGGACCTCACCTTTCTCCAGCCTGAAATCGGAGGGGCTTGCTGCCCCCTCCCAGGTGAGAAAATTCCCCTCCCGTAAGGCCATTTCCTGCCAACAAAAAAGCCGCCCGGCCTGGACGGCTCCTTTTCCTATTCCTTCTGCCTCTCCTGGAAGGCATATTCATCGCGGATCTCCCGCCGCTTAGCGGCAATGGCCTCCTCCCGGCGGCGGTTTTTGGCCCTGATGGCCTCCTTCTGCTCTTCCGGAAGGTTCATCTGCAGCGTCTTGTGGGCTTCCTCCAGGTTTTCAATGGTCTGCACCACCTGCTGCCGGAGTTTTTCCACATTGTCACTGCGGTCGTCGGGTTTGGGTCCTGGTTTTTTCGCCATGCTATCTCCTTTCTCTAGGTTAACTCGCGTGTAGCATGGCCCTACCCCTCTTTTTTTATCCTCGCCGGGGGGCGGCAGCGCTTGACAAACGCCCCCCAAAGCCATACCCTTTTCACTAGGCGACGCATACAAAAACCCTTCGCCAGCCGAAGTTATATACTGCGAAGGTGTTTACTTAGGAGTTGAGAGCATTGATGCATAGAAAAACAGCCGTAAGCCTCTTGGCGGCGGTCCTGATCCTCTGCCTGGCCGGCGCGGGTGCCGCGGCGAAGCAAACCAGACCCACGGTGGCCCTGGTGCTGGGGGGAGGCTCGGCCCGGGGCTTCAGCCACATTGGATTGATCAAGGCCCTGGAAGAAAACGGGATCCCCATCGATATGATCGTGGGCACCAGTATGGGGAGCATCGTGGCCGGCCTTTACGCCGCCGGTTATTCGGTGGAAAACATGGAACAGTTAGCCACCCATCTGGACACCTCTAAACTGCTGGATATCCCCCTCCCGCCCACGGGGGGCGTGGTGGACAGCACGGGCATTCAGCAGTTTTTGGATGTGCTCCTGGATGGGAAAACCTACGACCAGCTGCCCATACCCTTTAAGTCAGTGGTGGTGAACCTGGGCACAGGCAGGGAGCTGGCCCTGGATGAAGGCCTGGTCAGCGTCGGCATCCAGGCGAGCATGTCCATCCCCGGCGTGTTCCCCCCTGTACAGATCGGCGATGCCTACTACGTGGACGGCGGCTTGAAGAACCAGGTGCCGGCCAACGTGGCCGCGGACATGGGCGCCGATGTGATTATCGCGGTCTCTTTGGAAAAGGACTATGAGAACCCCGATTACCGCAGGATCATGAACAATCTGCGCATGTCCCTAACCGCCATGCTGGAAGGCTACACAGAGATCAACACCGCCATGGCCGACGTGCTCATCGTGCCCGACGTGGGGCTGGATTCCTCCTGGGAATTCCAGAAGGCCGCGTATTTCATCGAGCAGGGCTACGCCGCGGGGCTGCAGTACGTGGAGCAGATCAAGACGGTGATCCTGGCCAAGGATCCCACGTTCCAGTTCCGCCCCTACAGGCAGGATGGCTACAGCACCACCGAGTTCCAAGAGATCGTCCAGCGCGCCGAGCGCCGGGTGGCCAGCCTGCCCAAGCGCTTCACCTTTAAGCCTGAATTCCAGTTTGACAGCGACTACAACTTCCCCAAGATCGGGTTCAAATTCACCCACGGACCCCTGGCCTGGTTTGGCCTGGGCTACCGCTACGGTTTTGACCCCGACAACGGGGGTCACGAGGTCTTTGTGGACTGGGGCCGGGCCCAGTGGGGATCCGTTGACCTTTTCGTGCGCCAAAGCCCCAACCGGGAGCGCCCCACTTTGGGGGTTGCGGTCACGGGGCCGGAGTGGGAAAAGCTGATGCTGGAGGCCACCTATGTCTCCCAGGGGGACAAAGCCTGGCAGGTTTCGGCAACCAGCAGCAAGCTCCTGGATTACTCCCGGGCGGTGGCGGGCCTCTCCCTGCGGGTCAGCGGCCTGCGGCCGGAGGAAGACCAGCCCATCCAGGACACACTCCTTGTGGCCCTGTCCCCCCAGGTGCAGGTCTACCCCTGGGGTGAAGAGCACTTCCCCGTGGGCTTTGCCCTGGTGCGGCCGTACTTCTTAGGCGGGGTGACGGTGGAAACGCCCGTAACCGAGCTGGATGTAAGGCCCAGCCTGCGGGTGGGCGTGGGCAGCGAGCTGCACTTATTTGGGTTATACCCCACGGACCTCTCGTTGGGCGTGGAGCTGGACAGCTCGGCCCAGGCCACGGTGCGTTTTGGCATCACGGGACTCCGGTTCTAGCGTTGAACTTAAT
>DGEY01000054.1:0-7855 GCA_002391385.1 Firmicutes bacterium UBA3914
TATAAGAGACAGATATGATATCACAGATATCAACATAATACAACCATTTTATGCACATTGGTTGTGCCTACACGATCTCTGGTTTTGAGTTATCCACAATCTCGGAAATGCCGATGAACAAAGCATCTAGGTTTTCGGGTTGTGTCCATTCGGGGCGTTTACTGTACAATCCAAGTCTGGGCGCATTTTCAGGCCAAGAGACACAAAAAGGAGCGTTGCTCCTACTCAATCGAGTAGTTCTGCAACGCCCCCTTCTCATCTCGTTTCCTTCCACCTTACTTCTTAAGGAAGATGGAAATGGTCAGGTCCTTCCTTCCTACATCGGGGATGTGGAGAAAGATGCCGAACATGACTCCATCTTCTTCATAGGGATTGGCAACAGACTCGACGATCTTGTTGGCGCTGTCCCTGACCACTACGGTGAAATCGTCCAGGTCATAGACCCCGCGGAAAACCTCCCGCAGGTAGATGATCTCCAAGTAGCGGCCATCTCGACGTACCTCGTGGTCTTTGTAGGTCCGGAAGACATCCTCCTCCAGATCGTACTTCACGGTGATGGTGTTGAAATCAAAGTAGGGGAGATCACAACCGGCCAGCAGGGCCGCGATGAGCACTGCCGCCGCCAGCATCAAAAGTTTCCTCTTCACCCTCATGCACACCTCCAAACTGATGGCAGTAGTCCAGGGCCGGGGCCCGGAAAAGTGTCCTTTAATTCTTCTTCGCAGCGCTGTGTTTTCCTACTTACCAGACCCAAGAGGGGGCTCACCGCCCCCTCCTTTATGCGGAAGCATCCTCCTCCAGGCGTGCTTTGGCGGCAGACCTGGTCTGCCAGGCGTGGAGTGCCAGGCTGATGGCGATGATACCGTAGGCCACAAACACCCGGAAGTACTCACCCACCTGGGCGCTGCCGAAGATGGTCTGGCCAGCCCGGGGCGATACTGCAAACAGCAGATGGAAGAGGAGTGTGCCCGTGAGGGCCTGGGCGATAGTGGCCTTGGTCACGGAAGCTCCCCCGATGAGCAGGGCGGCAATGGCAAAGGTCCCCACCTGCTCATGGCTGTTGTAGGTGTTCAGCGTCCCGATGTTCTGCAGGAAGATCAGCTGCCCCCAGGCCGCGAGCACCGTGGAGAAGATGATGGCCAAAATCCTGTTGCGGTCCACGTTGATCCCGGCAACGCCTGCGATATGGCGGTCCTGACCGATGGCCCTGAACTCCTGGCCCAGTTTGGTCCGGAAGAAGGCCCAGATGGCCACGGCCAAAGCGGCAATCACCAGGAAAGTGACCACCGGGATCCGCACGAAAAGGCCCGCCTGGATCTGCCAGAGCCCATCCAGGGCACCCTTCAACCTGAACAGGTCGATGGTGTTGCGCAGACCCGGCCCGGTGGAAATCCTCAGCCGCGGGTTGTCAAAGGGAATCAGGGTGCCCACCAAAAACAGGAACACGAACTGGTAAAGGCCGTTGGCGAAAAAGCCCATGACCATACCGGTGATCATCTCCCGGCCTTTGGCTTTGTTCAGGAGCGTACCTGCCAAAAAGCCAAACAGAACCGCCAGGGGCGTTGCCATCAGAGCGGTGAGCAAAAAGCCACCGGTTCCCGCCCATTCCCAGTGGGTGGCCAGGATCAGGGCGATCTGTCCCGCCAAGGCACCCAGGACAATCCCGAAGTTCAGGCCCATGCCCGCTGCCACGGGGATAATCAAAGACAGCACCAGGAAGGAGTTGCGGGCCACCCTGTTCACGATTTCCATGAGCAGGAACTGGCCTGGCATCTTCGCGAAGTAGACGCCCAGTAAACAGACGACGGCAAAGAGCAGTGGCACAGCGTTCCTTGCGACAAGCCTTTTTACTTGATTCACGCCTGTTCACCTCCGGTTGCCCTGGTTAAGGCATACAAGATCATGCCGTTGCTCACAACCACCCGGGCGATTTCCGAGATGTTGCCCTCGATGAGCTGATTGGTCACCGGCATGGCCACGGTGAGCAGCGTCTGGAAAAGCACAACGCCCAACACTGCGTGGCGCACCTTCGCTTCCCTGGTGGAAGCGCCGCCGATGAGCACGCCGGCAACGGCGGGGAAGGCGGTCATCAAAGGCCCGTTATACAGCTGGACAAAGCCGAAGCTCTGTGCATAGGTCACATAGCCGATGGCCGCCAGCACCGTGGACATGATGATGCCCAAAGTACGGTATTTGTTCAAGCTCAGACCGCTGGCCGCGGCGAAGCGGGGATTGCGCCCCACCACTTCCATGGCGACCCCGGCCTTCGTCTTAAAGAACAGCCAGACCAAAAAGAGCATCAAGCCGTAAAAGAGAAGCAGCCCCGTGGGCACGGTCAAGCCAAAAATCTCGAAGGCCAGGAAGTTGTTGAGCACCCCGCCGAAGGTATCCGCCAAGGTCAGCGTGGTGCGCAGGCCCTGGCCGCCCACGGGCCAGATCATGGCAGGGTTCCTAAAGGGAGCCAGCAGCCAGAAGATGCACATCCCGGCCACCACCGAAAAGCCCACGTAGGTTCCCACCATCATTTCCTGCCCGGTGACCCGGTTGAGGAGGAGCGCATAGAGGAAACCTGCTCCGACCGCCAGCGGGATGGCGATGAGCACCGCCACCAAGAACCCGCCGAAACCCAGCATACTGAACTCCATGGCCACCAGCGCACCCACAATACCGCAGATGACGCCCACCGGCAGACCGAAGTTCAGACCAACTCCAGCTTGAATGGAGGGCACCATGGCCAAAACGTAGATGCCGTTCTGACCGATGCGCACTAAAGCATCGCTGAGCAGACCGGGCACACTGAGATCCGTACCGGCGGCGATAATGATCAAAAGGAGCAGGAAGCCAGCAATAATCAGGCGCGGCAGTCCAAAACCGTGGTAGATCTTGAGCAGCTGCTCTTTCATCGCGCCCCCACCTCCTCCAAGGATTTTCCAGCCATCAGGAGGCCGTACTGCACATCGGGAGCATCGGGCGGCAGGATGCCAGCCAACCTACCTTCATAGACGATGGCGATGCGATCTGCGATGCTGCGCAGCTCCGCGAGTTCACTGGAGGTAAACACCACCGTTACTCCCATCTCATTGAGCTGCACAATGAGTTCCAGCACCCTGCTCTTGGCACCCACGTCAATGCCCCTGGTCGGTTCAGATACGAAGAGCAGCTTGGGCTCCTGGGTGAAAGCCCTGGCCAGGCAGACCTTCTGCTGATTGCCGCCGCTGAGCCTGCGCACGATCTGTTCAGGCCCAGTGCAGCGGATATCGAATTTCTCGATAGATTCCAGGGCATGCTCCCGGATCTTCCTCTCATCTTTGAGCTTGAGCAGGCCCGGCTTGAGGAACTTATCCTGGCTCTGCATGCTGGTGAGCACGATGTTGTTGGCTATGGTATCCTCCAGGACCAAGCCCACACCCCGCCTGTCTTCGGAAACGAAGGCCAGGCCCATCCGCAGTGCGGCCTTGGTGTCGTTTAGGGGTACTTCCTGCCCCTCATAGAGCACCCTGCCCTGGCTGGGGTACAGGCCCATGATGCCGTTGGCCAGACCCACCTTGCCGTGCCCCGCCAGGCCGCCGATGCCCAAAATCTCGCCGCGGTAGACATCCAAATCGATGCCCCGCAGCCGCTCCCCGGGCATATCCACCCGCAGATCGCGGATCTCCAGCACCACTTCCTGCTTGGCCGGGCTGGAGCTTCTCTGCTTGCGGGCCTGCGTATCGATCTTGCGGCCCACCATGAGCTCGGCGATCTGGCTGATGGTGTAATCTTCCCTGGGCCCGGAGCTGACCAGTTCACCGTCTTTTAGGATCGTAATCCGATCTGCCACCGCCATAACCTCATCCAAGCGGTGGGTAATAAACAGAATACTAATGCCGCTGCGCGCCAAGCGCTGAATAACCCCGAGAAACTGCTCGGCTTCACTTTCGGTGAGCACGGCGGTGGGTTCGTCGAGAACCAGGAGCTGCAGGTTCTCTTTATCGATCTCCCTGGCGATTTCCACAAACTGCAGATAGCCAACGGGCAGCCCAGCCACGGGAACCCATTCGTCGATACTCATACCCAGCCGGTCCAGGGCAGACCTGGTGTCCTGGGCCATCTGCCGGCGGTTGAGGGTTTCCATCTTCTTGCCAAAGACCGCGCTGAACAGATTGCGTTTGGTAACTTCCCTGTTCAGCTTGACGTTTTCTGTCACAGAAAACCCCGGCAGCAGCATGAACTCCTGGTGCACCATGCCGATGCCTGCATCAATGGCCGCCCGGGGCGAGTCAAAGGCCATCTGCTCGCCGTTGATGAAGATGCTCCCCTCAAAGCCCCCCGTGTTGATGATCACAGGCATGCCGAAGAGGATGTTCATCAAGGTGGACTTGCCGGCCCCGTTTTCCCCCACCAGGCAGTGAATCTCCCCTTTTCCAACGGTAAGACTAACGTTTTTCAACACCTGAGTGCCGTAAAAGGACTTGGAGATCTCCTTCATCTCCAGTACAGGAACACTCACTGGCAACACCTCCACTAGTTACACCAACAAAAGTGCGGAGTTCGCCCTCGGGGAGGGCGAGAGCTCCGCCTTTTCTCTCACTTGCTGTGCTGACCCTTAGAAGATGATCGATTCGGCCAGTACCAGGTAGAAGTTGGAATCATCGAGATAGCGGTTCAGAGACATCCGCACGCCCGTGGCCTCGTAGATCGCTTCTTCCACGGCGGCCATGTCGGAGAAGTCCAGACCTTCCTGGATGTGCCTGATGGCCAGATCCACACCTGCTTCCACAAAGACCATGTTCACAGGTGCAACCCAGGTGGCCATGCGGCCGGAACGTCCCATCTCGGCGACCTTAGCCTTGATCTGCTCGAGGATATAGGGTACATCGCCCTTGTATTCCTCGGGTACCTCAATGCCCAAGGCACCGGGATAGCCGTGGAAGGGGCTGGGGCAGCACTGCTCTGGGAAGATGATGCCCGCCTCCAGCGAAGCCCGGATGGCCGGCTCCATCATGCCGCAGTTGGTCCCGAAGAAAGCGATGTCCGTCCCGTGGATCGCGGCTTGACGGGGAATATCCTCCAGAATGAACTGCTGGGTACCGGGCAGACCGGCGTCACCCATGGGGTCGGGAGCGGTCACTTCGATCACTTCCAGACCGAGCCGTTCAGCTTCTTCCTTCATGTTCTGGAAGCGCACAGCCAAAAGCTCCATGGACATGTGGCGCGGGAAGGAGTAGTGCAGAATCTTCTTGGCACCCATCTCCGCTGCCAGCTGGGCAATGGCGGGGCCGCGCCGGAGCTGGTCTGTCTCCATGGCTATGTCCGCGACCGGGCCGATTACCGCCGGGTCTTCATGGGGAACGCCCGCGATGAGCACGATGTCAGGGCGGATGTCCCGCACGGTCTTAAAGGCTGCGGTGGTGCCGGGAACGGCCTGGCAGACCACGATGGCCTTGACCTCGGGATCCATGGCAAACTGGACGATCTGTCCGATTACCGTTTCCTGCTCGTTCATGAAGTTGTCGGGATAGGTCACGTGGGTAATGGAGCCCGGATAGCGAGCCACCATCTTTAACGCGGCCTGGTACTCTTCTTCGCCCTGGGAGACCGTACCCGTGATCAGGCCGATCTTAAAGGGCAGAGCCTGGGCTTGTGCCACACCGATAAGACCGAAAACCAATAACAACGCTAAAGCTACGGATAGCCTTCTTTTCACTCCGACCTCTCCTCCTGTGATAAAAAGATAGCTGTATTATTCTACGAATTGCGCAAGTTCTCCTCCTGTCCCGGAAGGAAAATGTTCGTTTGGCCTCCAGGCATTGAGAGTACCGTTCAGAGCCCACATGCGAAAACCGCCGCACACCTGGCGGCGGTTCTGGCAGACATTACATGTTCCCCAGGCTGTCTAGACAGCCTGGTCCATCTGGGCGGCATAGAGCTTGGCGTACAGGCCGTTTCGGGCCACAAGCTCCTTGTGGGTCCCCCGCTCCCGGATCTTCCCGTCGGTGAGCACCACAATCTCATCGGCCTGGCGGATGGTGCTGAGGCGGTGGGCGATGATCAAGGTGGTACGGTCCTTGGCCAGCTCGTCCAGGGCCTCCTGGATCTCCAGCTCCGTGGCGGCATCCAGAGACGAAGTGGCTTCATCCAGGATCAAGACGGGCGGGTTTTTCAAAAACACCCGGGCGATGGAAATCCGCTGTTTCTGGCCGCCGGAGAGCTTCACGCCCCGCTCGCCCACGTAGGTGTCGTAACCATCCTTGAGGCCCATGATGAAATCGTGGATCTGGGCCTTTTTGGCCGCGGCGATCATCTCTTCCTCAGTGGCGGAGGGGTTGCCGTAGAGGATGTTCTCCCGGATAGTTCCGGTGAAGAGGAACACATCCTGCTGCACGAAGCCGATCTGCTGCCGCAGGGAGCGCAGGGTCACATCCCGCACATCATAGCCGTCGATGAGTACCGCCCCCTCCACCACATCGTAGAACCTGGGGATGAGGTGGCAGAGGGTGGTTTTGCCTCCCCCCGATGGCCCCACAAAGGCCACGGTGCTCCCCGCGGGGATGGTCAAGCTCACGTTGTGGAGCACTTCGCTGTCCTCGTCATAGTGGAAAGAGACATTGCGCAGCTCGATCTCACCCTTGACAGGGGGAAGATCCACGGCATCCGGCCGGTCCGTTACCGAGGGCTGAACCTCCATGATCTCCACAAAACGCCTGAAGCCCGCCATACCCTGCTGATACTGCTGGGTAAAGGAGATCAGCCGGCGGATGGGCTGGAGGAAGTAGCCGATGAACAGGAGGTAGGCGGTGAGATCCGCCAGATCGATGTAGCCTCGGAACATGAACAAGGCACCGCAGGTCAGAACGGCCAGGTTCAGCAGGTCGGTCAAAAACCCGAGACCCGAGGAGTACACAGCCATGGCCCTAAAGGCCCTGTAGCGGGATGTCTTAAAGGCGCTGTTAGCCGTATCGAAGCGCCTCATCTCGTAGTCTTCGTTGACGAAGCTTTGGGCCACCCGAATCCCGGAGAGGCTGTTTTCCAGATCGGCATTGACATCCGCGATCCGGCGGCGCTCTTCATGGAACGCTTTGTTCATGTTCGTGCGGGTCCTGTAGGCGTAGGCCCCGATCAGGGGAATGAACAGGAAGGTAATGAGCGTCAGGGGCACGTTGATGCTCAGCAGGTAGATAAAGGAACCGATGAGCATCAGCGTGGCGATGAAAATGTCCTCAGGCCCGTGGTGGGCCAGCTCGGTGATATCCCTCAGGTCATTGACGATCCTGCTCATCAAGTGCCCCACCTTGGTATCGTCGAAGAAGCGGAAGTCCAGGGTCTGCAGATGGGAGAACAGATCCTTGCGCATGCGGTATTCGATGTTCACACCCACCACATGGCCGTAGTAATCCACAAAGTACTGGCAGGTCAGGCGCAGCACGTACAAAACGACCATCGCACCTGCCCAGATGAGCACTGCCTGCAGGTTGCGGTTAGGAATGAAATCTTTCATAAAGGTTCTGGTGATGATGGGAAACAGGAGGTCCAGTACTGCAATGATGCTGGCCGCGAGCAGATCCGCGAAAAACAGGCGGCGCTCCGGCTTGTAGTAAGAGATAAACCTCTTGAGATCTTTCAATTCCTACCAAACCTCGCAATCTATCCTTTGATATAGGGCTGTCCGGCGGCCTTGGGCCCCACTGCTCTGCCGATGAAGCCGGCCAGGGCCACCATGGTGAGAACATAGGGCAGCATGTTCATGAACTGCGTGGGGATACCGATATCCTGCAGGCGCATCTGCAGGGCATCGCCGTACCCAAAGAACAGGCAGGCGCCCAGGGCCCCCAGGGGAGTCCACTTGCCGAAGATGACTGCCGCCAGGGCGATAAAG
>DGEY01000054.1:8063-18021 GCA_002391385.1 Firmicutes bacterium UBA3914
GATCTGGGACAAAACCGGCAGGGTGATATCGCGAATCACAGGTACCTGGGGCGAGGTTCCCGCTGCACCGAAAAAGTGCCGCAGGAGAAACACGGTGAGCCCTCCGGCGAAGATGTTGATGGCGGTGCCGGTGACCACCTGGTTCGCCCGGTAGCGGATGCAGAACACAGCCAAGAGCAGCCCCACCAAAGCGCCGGCGGCCATGGCTCCCAAGGCCCCCACCCAGGGCAGGCCCGTATGGTAGGTGACGAACATGGCGGCGAACGAGCCGGTGAGCATCATGCCTTCCAGGGCAATATTCACTACCCCGCTGCGCTCGGAAAGAATGCCTCCCAAGGCCGCAAAGATCAGAGGCGTGGCCATGCGCAGAGCGGCGGCAAAAACGGTGGTGTTGAACATCATGGCAAGAATATCGCCCATTATGCTTCCTCCTTAAGGCGCAGGATGCGCCGGATTAAGAACTCAGCGGCCACAAAGAAGATGATCAGGCCCTGGATGACGGTGATCAGCTCCCGGGGCACTGCGGTCAGGCGGTCCATGGCCGCGGAGCCCGTCTGCAGCGCGCCGAACAGCACTGCAGCCAGGATCACACCCGCAGGGTGGTTCTTACCCAAGAGGGCCACGGCAATCCCCATGAATCCCAGATCCGAAGAAAAGCGCACGATAAACCGGTTGTTCAGCCCCAAGATCTGCTCCGCTCCTGCCAGACCCGCGAGGGCCCCGCTGATGGCCATGGCAATGATGGTATTGCGGGGGACATTGATTCCGCCGTATTCAGCCGCGGACGGGTTCAGGCCCACTGCCCGCAGCTCATAACCCCGCTTGGTCTTCCAGAGGATGATATAAACCACCAAGGCGGCGACCAGGGCCAGATAGACCGCGGTGGTCAGGCGCGTCGGCGGATAGATCCTGGAGAGGGCCGCCGTGGGGCTGATGCGCACCGTTTCCGGCACCCAGGAGCCGCCGTGGAACGGGCCCGTTACCAGCCAGTCTGTGAGAAAGAGGGCGATAAAGTTGAGCATGATGGTGTTGATCACCTCATGGACACCCAGCTTGGCCTTGAGGAAGCCGGCGATGGAAGCCCACAGGGCACCCCCCACCATGGAGGCAATGATGGCCAGCGGCAGGTGGATAATCCGGGGCAGGTTAAAGGAAATGCCCACCCACACCGCGGCAAAGGCGCCCAAGTACAGCTGCCCTTCGGCACCGATGTTAAACAAGCCGGCCCGGAAGGCAAAGGCCACCGCCAGCCCAGTAAACATCAGGGGCGTGGCCCGCTGCAGCGTAGTGGCAATATTCCTCACGCTGCCCAGGGACTCTCTAAACAAAATCCCGTAGGCAGTTAAAGGGTTTTCACCTACATAGAGAATCAACACGGAGCCGATCAGCAAAGCCAGTACCACCGCCGCCAAGGGCAGCAGCAGCTCCTGCCAGGGAAACGCCTTAATTCTGCTCTGCATTGCCGCTCACCTCACCCGCACCATATTCTTCTGGGTGTCCGCCGAGCATCAAAAAGCCCAGCTTGTGTTCTGTTGCTTCTTCAATGGGCATGACGCTGACGATTTCCCCGTTGTACATGACAGCAACGCGATCGCTTAGGGAGAGCACTTCATCCAGCTCCGCGGAAACCAGGAGCACCGCAGCGCCCTGATCCCGCTGGGCGATCACCTGCTGGTGGATAAACTCGATGGCCCCAACATCCACCCCGCGGGTAGGCTGTGAGCAGATGAGCAGGTCGGGATTCTGGGCAAACTCCCTGGCCACCACCACCTTCTGCTGGTTGCCCCCGGACAGGTTGCGCACGGCCTGGGCGGCCACGGGCGGGCGCACATCGTATTTCTCAATCAGTTCCTCGGCGTGCTCCATGATCTTCCCCTGGTTGCGGATGCCCGCCGTGCCCGCAAAGGGTCTGCTGCCGTGGATGCCCAGGATCAAGTTATCAGCCACTGAATAGTCCAAAATGAGGCCCCGCCTATGCCTGTCTTCCGGCACAAACCCGAAGCCCGCCTTCCTGATGCGCAGCGGCGACCAGCCGGTGATATCCTGGTCCCCAAGGTAGATGCGGCCCCCGGCCACCTTGCGCAGGCCGGCAATGGCTTCCACCAGCTCAGACTGGCCGTTGCCCTCCACTCCGGCAATGCCCAGCACTTCGCCCCTTCTCACGGAAAGGCTCACGTTGTTCACTTTCACCTGTCCAAACTGGTCCTTCACGGTGACTCCGTCCAGCCGCAGAACCTCCGGCCCTGGGTTGGCCGGCCCCTTCTCCACCCGGAGGAGCACTACCCGGCCCACCATCATCTCCGCCAGTTCCTGCTCGTTGGTGTCCTTGGTGAGTTTGGTTCCCACCTTCTTGCCCCGCCGCAGCACGCTGACCCGGTCAGAGACGGCCAAAACCTCTTTGATTTTATGGGTAATGAAGACGATGCTGGTCCCCTTGGACTTCAAAGTGCGCAGCACCTGAAACAGATCTTCCACTTCCTGCGGAGTGAGCACCGCAGTGGGTTCGTCCAGCACCAGGATCTCGGCTCCCCGGTAGAGGGCCTTGAGGATCTCCACCCTCTGCTGCAGGCCCACGGAAAGATCAGCGATCCTGGCCTCGGGATCGATCTGCAGTCCGTACTCCTGGGAGAGGCGCTCCACTTCCGCCACCATCTTCTTATGATTCAAAAAAGGGCCCTTGCGGATTTCCGAACCGAGCACGATGTTCTCGGCCACCGTCAAAGGCTCGATGAGCATAAAATGCTGGAAGACCATGCCGATTTTCAAATCGATAGCCTGGCGCGGCTCGGTGATTTCCACGGGCTGCCCCCGGACGATGATCTCACCGCCATCCTTCTGGTAAAGCCCGTAGAGGATGCTCATGAGCGTGGACTTGCCGGAACCGTTCTCACCCACTAGAGCATGGATCTCCCCTTGTTCCAGGTCAAAGTCAACTTTGTCGTTGGCCAAAACCCTGGGGAACTGCTTGGTAATGGCCCGCATTTCCAACACTTTCGCCATGGGACAACCTCCCTGAAAGAAAAGGGAGGCGCCGCCCACCCGACGGCGGCCAGCAGCCTCCCCTTGAGTTTACTGGGATTACTGGAGAGGATTAGTTACGACAATCTCTCCGGAGATGATCTTCTGCTTAGCCTCTTCCACCTTGTCAAATACTTCCTGAGGGATGATGTCCCTGGTGTACGTGAACTCGGATGTACCTACACCTCCGTCGGCAACGCCAAAGGTCCAGGTGCCGCCCTCCAGGGTGCCCTCCACAGCAGCCTTAATCACTTCGTACACGGCCATGTCAACCCGCTTAATCATCGAGGTGAGCACTTTGCCCGGTGCCATGTAGTCCTGATCCGAGTCTACACCGATGGCATAGAAGTCATGGCTGGCTGCCGCATCGATGACGCCGCTGCCGGTTCCACCAGCTGCGTGGTAGATGATGTCGGCGCCGCGCTCATACTGGCTGATGGCCAGCTCACGGCCGCGGCCGGGGTCGTCGAAAGCACCGGCGTAGTTCACCAGCACCTGAGCATCGGGGTTGGCCCATTTGACGCCTTCTTCAAAACCAACTTGGAACTTGCGGATCAGGGGAACTTCCATACCGCCCACGAAGCCCACGATGTTGGATTTGGTCATCATACCTGCCACAACGCCTACCAGGAAGGAACCTTCATGCTCTTCGAAGAGCAGGGAGGTTACGTTGGGATTGTCCACAACGTCGTCCACAATGGCGAAGTGGATGTCGGGATAATCCGCGGAGACCTCTGTTAGGGCGCTTTGATGGATGAAGCCGATCACGATGACCAGGTCCAAGCCCAGTTCAGCGTAGGACCGCTGATGTTCTTCCATCTCGGCAATGTCTGCGGGCTCAACGTAGATCACTTCCACGGGCAGCTCCTCTTTGGCCTGCATGAGACCGCGGTAAGCTGCATCGTTGAAGGACTGGTCGCCCAATCCGCCTTCAGCGAAGATCAGGCCGACCCTGGTCTTCTGGGCGTAAGCGGGAGCAGCAAGCAAACCGAGTAAGAGAACCATGACCACGACAAAACTGATTTTGTTTCGCACGGTAAAAAACCCCCCTGTGTAATTTCGAATTCAGCTATTTTCTTCTGCACGCCAAGGCTAATTCCTTCCTACGGGTAGATGGAATCATCTGCGCGCATGCGCCAGTTTATCCCTTGACCACCGCCACCGTTTTCAGCTTGAGGACGGGCCTGACCAAATCCCGCTGATCCGCCATGACATCTTCGATGTTTTTATAGGCCTTGTAGTATTCTTCAGCGGTGTCTCCCCGGCGCCTTTTACCCAGGACCATATCTTTGGCCCTGAAGTCGGCCAGCACTTCCTCCACGCTGAACTGGCGCACCGCCTCTTTGCGCCCCATCACCCGGCCCGCTCCGTGGCTGGCTGAGTGGAACGACTCCGGATTGCCCAGCCCTTCCACGATGAAGGAATAGGAACCCATGGCCCCGGGGATGATCCCCGGCTCTCCCTGCTTGGCGCTGATCGCTCCCTTGCGGTGCACCCAAACCATGCGGCCGAAGTGGGTTTCCAAAGCGGCATAGTTGTGGTGGGCGTTCACTTCCCCTGCGAACTGGATGTCCTTAACACCGGCATAGCGCCGGAAGCCCTCCACCACCAGCTCCTTGACCCGCTCCATGATGCGGTGGCGGTTCTGGCGGGCAAACTCCAGGGCAAAGGTCATCCAGCCGATGTAACCCTTCCCCTCGGGGCTGTCCACGGGCAGGTAAGCCAGATCGAAATGGCTGGGCACTTTGGAGCCCTGGCGCTTGTTCAGATCCTTGGCCACCTGGTTGAAGTAGTTGGCCACCTTGTAGCCGAAGTTGCGGGAGCCGGTGTGCACCATGAGCCCCAGGCGGCCCTCCTCGTCCTCCTGTAGCTCAATAAAGTGGTTGCCGCCCCCTAAGGTACCGAGCTGCATGTAGGCTTCTGCTTTCTTAGGCAGCTTGGCATCTCCATAGCGGTACAGCTTCTCCACGGGATACTGGTCCAGAAATTTGGACTTCTGCGGCTCTTTGTGGTGTTCAAAACCCTGGGGAACGTCACGCATGATCTGGCCCACGAGATAGTGGGCCAGCGTCCCGCCGGGAGTGGTCACCTCCCGCAGCAGTTTCGCCGGGACATTGGTGCGGGCAAAAACCATCCCGCAGCCGATATCTACACCCACGGCGTTGGGGATGATCACATCCTCCGCGGCCAAAACCCCGCCGATGGGCATCCCGTAACCGGCATGGGTATCGGGCATCAAGGCCACGTGTTTATAGGCAAAGGGCAGGTTGGCCAGGTTCAAAGCCTGCCTCAGACATTCCTCTTCCAGATGGTCTTTGCCGGGCAGCCAGACCTTAATGGGTACGCGCTGTTCCGCTTTGTTGAAGATGACAAACATTCTCAACCCCCTTCCAAATGTTCCATATTCGCCAGGGTCAACCCCAGGCTCCTTACCAGGTCGAAGCCCTCAGCCAGACCTTCGTCCACTAAAGCCGGCTTGTGGGCGTCGGAGTTCACCACCACCTGGATCCCGTAGTCCCGGGCCAGTTCCCAAAAGGGCAGCCAGGGATAGGCGGGCCTGGGTCCCTGGTCGCTTTCCACCCAGCGGCTCACCAGTCCGTGGCCGTTGATCTCCAGGGGAAGGTCCAGTTCCTTCGCTGCCCCGAGGATATCTTTGGCCGCGGCTTCGGTGTTTTTGTCCCAGTTGAGATAGCTCAGCCCGAAGACATCGGGATGGGCCACGAAAGCAAAAAGGCCGCTTCGCATAGACTCAATTAGATGCCGAGTGTAGGAAACAAGATGCTCGGCGCTGTGTACTTCATAGTGGCTGCTCAGCCAATCCCCGTTGTGGGGAAAGAAATGGCAGCCCAGGATCAGATAGTCCAGGCCGTACTGCCCCAAAAGAACATCTTCAAAGAAAGAATGATATTCAGAAGCCCACTCGCATTCCATGCCCTTGAGGATGGTCAGCCCGGGCCAGGTGCCCTGGGCCTGCTCGATGGCCCTGACGTAACCGGGAAGCTCCGCCCGACCCATGCGCATGTACAGCCAGCGGTTATCTGGGAGGGCCGTGTGGTCGGCAAAACCAAGCACGGTAAACCCCTTGGCCGCTGCTGCCTGTACGTAGTCGTCCACCTCACCTACGGCGTGCTTGCAGCGAAATGTATGTGTATGGTAGTTCTTCAAAGCAAATTTACCTCCATGCTTTCACCCTAGACGGAAGAGGCGGGCCGAGGCCGCACCCTTCAGTTCCTACTTTACTATTATGGAAGACAGTTCGCAACCGTTAAGGCTTGTACGCCCCTTGGGCTTGATGTAGAATTGGTTGCAGATTGACTCTCGACACGGGAGGAGCAGACATGGCTCACGCTGAATTTGCCCTGAGAGTTCTAGCATTTATCCTGATCACAGTGCTCATTGCCCGCGCCTACTGGCGTTTAGCGGTGCGCATCTTGCGCTGGTGCAGAGTGAGGATCCCCAAATCGGTGCTGGCTGTAATATCTGGGCTGCTGGGCATCATCACTTTGTTCGTCCTGCTCTGGGTCTACGTCTACCACGGTTTTGGCTATCAGCCGGATATCTACCGCGTAGGCAACCGCAGCTCCAACAAGGTGGCCATCACCTTCGATGATGGCCCCAGCCGGGAGTTCACACCGGCCATCCTGGATATTCTGAAGGAGTATGAAGTGCCCGCCACCTTTTTCATGGTGGGCAGCCATGTGGAGAAATACCCTGAGATCGCCCGCCGGGTGGTGGAAGAGGGTCATGCCGTGGGCAGCCACACCCAGAACCACAGAAACCTGCCTACCCTTTCCACCATTGAGCTGCAGAAAGAGCTGATGGAAGCAACCGCCGTAATTACGGAAGTGACCGGCGTCTATCCCAGCTTTGTGCGGCCGCCCCGGGGCATGTACGATGACCGCTTCCGGCGCATGGCCAACCTTTTGGGCCAAGAGATCGTGCTCTGGTCTATTTCCACACGGGACTGGCGCTATGGCGTAACCGCTTCCTATATAGAACGCCTGGTGGAAAGCAGGGTGCGGGGCGGGGATATCATCCTCTTCCACGACAGCGGCGCCCTGCTGAGAAACGAGGGGGGAGACCGCAGGGCCACAGTTATGGCCCTGCCCCGGGTGATTGAGATCATCCGGGCTAAGGGGCTGGAAATCGTGCCCCTGGCGGAACTGCTCCACGATGCCCCAGGGGAAGCCTTCCCCCAGATCGACCGGCCAGAGTAAGGAGGGAAACCATGCGTTTGGTTCCGGCCGCGGCAGAGCACAGCCGATCCATTGCGGAAATCTATCGGCAGGCCTTTCCCGAGAGCATTGCCCTCTTTTTCCCCCGCAAAGGCCGGGAAAGACTGCTCCGCCTTTTGGAGCTCGCCTTTGCCCTGCTCTTCAGCGTGGGTGCCCAAGGCGTACTGGTCCAGACAGAAGATGGCGAGGATGCAGGCTACCTGCTCTACACAACTTCCCAGCCGGGGAGGGCCCGCCGCCGCCTTTTCCAGGCCGCGGGTCTGCTGGGGCGGATGGCGTTTCGCCTGAGCCCGCTGGAAATAGGCAGACTCTTGGTGAACCAGCTCTTAATGATCCTCACAGTGCACAGAAGCAAAAAAGTACCCAGACCCCAGGCCACCATACTCTCC
The DNA here is from genome assembly GCA_002391385.1 of Firmicutes bacterium UBA3914. Taxonomy (GTDB): domain Bacteria; phylum Bacillota; class Limnochordia; order Darwinibacteriales; family Darwinibacteriaceae; genus DTU010. Next base: position 15,706 of record DGEY01000054.1, read on the forward strand.
GTGGCTGTGCTCCCTGCTTACCAGGGGCAGGGTCTGGGTACTCTGCTTTTAGACCACGCCCTGGACCAGCTGCGGGGCCAGTCCGTGGGCCTTAATGTGCGGGCGAACAATCCCGCGGGGCGGCGCCTTTACGCGGCAGCGGGCTTTGAAGAATGGGGTAGCCGCAGGGATCTGGGGGGCCGCTGGCTGATGCTCTACCGCAGGCCGTAAAGCCCCATCCGCTTTACTTCTCCGCCACCACCAGCATCTCAAAATCTTCCGCAGTGAGCTGGTCCTGCCGGGAAAAGGCCCCCAACTTGGCCCCGAAAAACTCGATCTTGGTAAAACCCAAAGACTTCAGGAGCCAGGTGATCTCGCTGGGCAGGTAGTACCTTTCACTGGCCTCCACCTGCTGTACTTGGCCATCATCATCGGTAAAGGTCAGTAGATCCCGGCTGCGCATGGTGAGCATGTCGAAGCTCTCACCCTCGGAGGCGGGGTGGAACAGGCGGTAAAGCCCATTGAGGGTGGTAAAGATGAACTTGCCGGGGCTTTTGAGAGCCCTTGCCGCGCCGCCCAGGATGGCGAAGTTCATCTCGTCGGTTTCCATGAGGGGAAAGGCCCCCTCGCACAGCATGATGGCGGCATCGAACTCCTGCACAAAGGGCAGATCTCGGGCATCGCATCTCAAGAACTCGACCTGGAGCCCCTCTGCTGCCGCCTTTTCCCTGGCTCTGCGGAGCTGAGCTTCAGATAGGTCGATCCCGGTGACCGCATAGCCCCGCTTGGTCAGCTCGATGGCGTGCCTGCCGGTTCCGCAGCCGATGTCCAAAATCCGGAGGGAGCGGTCGAAGTTGAGCTCCGCCTCGATAAAGTCGCACTCTCCCACCGTTCCCTGGGTGAAGGGTTCCTGGTCGTAGTTCTCGGCGTAGTTGGCAAATAGCTTCTCATACCACTTCATCTGCGTTCTCCCTTCGTTACAGATCGCGCCGGCGCATGCGCTGAAGCAGCCTGGCGCGCTTTTGCTTGATCCTCTCTTTGACTTCCTCTGTCTTCGCCAGATCCAGCTCCGCGGCCACCAGTTCCCCCGCTTCCAGATGCACCAGGAGCCAAACTCCCTCTCTGCTCCCGGGGGGAAGCTTGACCGCGGGGACCGTGAGCTGTCCCCCATCCTCTTCGAACAGCAGGACCGCGAACTCTCCATCAACGATGCGGTCGATGACCGCCGACTTCGTGCACTTAATCCTCTGTCACCCCTTTGACGCAGGCCAACCCCTGGGCTTTGATGTCCGCCAGTCTTTTGTCTCCAATACCGTCAATGCGCCAGCGCAGCTCATCTACGCTCCTAAACGGCCTTCTCGCCCGCTCCTCAATAATCTGTCGAGCCCGCCCTTCGCCGATGTGGATAATCCGCTGCAGTTCCTGGAAGGACGCCGTGTTTAGATCCACGCAGTCCTTAACGGCCCTCTCCCCGCCAACGGGCGGCTCCCTGCCGGCCGCCAGCTCGTAGGTGAACCCGTCCGTGCACACCACGATGGTTCCCAGTTCATCCGTGCCGTAGACGGGAATCTCCAGGATTTTCAAGCGGTTCAGCACCTCCCCGTGGGGATGGCCGTACTCGTTATCCCGACCGGCCGCATAGATGGCCGCTTCGGGATCGACAGCCAGGAGGAAATCCAGGGAGGAAGAGGTCCGGGAGCCATGGTGGCCCAGCTGTAGAATCTGCGCCTGAAGGGGCAGGCCCCGGCGCACCAGATCCTCCTCGATGCGGCGCTCCGCATCTCCGGTAAAAAGGAACGCCACCTGCCCGTAGACGGCCCGGAGCACAAGGCACGATTCGTGGATGCTGCCCGTAGGCTCCATGGGGTTGAGCACCTGCAGGGTTAGACCTCCCAGCTGGCGCTGATCACCCCTTCGGGGTTCGAAGTAATCTGCGTCCGATTCCAGCACCGCATCCAGCAGCTCCTCGAAGATGCGGGTGTAGTGTTCATACCCGGACATCCACACCTCCCGCACCGTGAAGCTGCGCATCACCTGGGCGGCCTGGCCGATGTGATCGGCATGGGGGTGGGTAACCACAAAAAGGTCGATGGTTTCCACACCCAGCGCCTTGAGGTAATCCAGCACCTCTGTTCCATCCAGATCCCCGGCATCGATCAAGACGGCAAAGTCCGGCCCTGCCAGAAAGGCCGCTTCCCCCTGGCCCACATCGATGTAGTGGACGCAGAGCCGCTCCAAGGCCAGGACGCTCCCTGCCGCACCCAGCAGGAGGAGCAGAGCTAAAGCCGCCCCTATCCATCTTCTGTACATGGTCAACCCTCCGCGTTCGCCTGGTAT
>DGEY01000054.1:18226-30521 GCA_002391385.1 Firmicutes bacterium UBA3914
CCTCCGCGTTCGCCTGGTATTTCCTATTCTTCCGAACCCTACCCTTTCCCTCCAGAAGTGGGCAACCAGAAAAGGTAACTCAGGAGGTAACTCCGGGGGGCAGGTACGCGGTGCAGCTTCCCATAATTGAGGAGTTGATGAAGGGACTTGAGGGCGGGATGCCCTCCAGAACCGAACAGAAAAGCTGAGCGGGAAAGGGGGAGTGCAGTGCGAGCGCGGCGTTTGGCCTTTTTGGTGGTGCTGTTCGCGGCAGCGGCGGCCCTCAGCGGATGCCTGCCGAAGGACACGATCAAGATCGAGAACGAATTGAGCAAACTCACAGACCGCTTCATCGAGCAGCTGGAAGCGGAAGAGCTGCCTGAATTGGAAGCCTTTTTCGCAGATCTCCTCCTGCTCCACCCGAGCAGGCACATCCTCCAAGACCTTGCACTGAACATGGGGTTGACCAAGGAGTACTTCTTGACATACTGGCTGCCTGATCCCCCCGCACCGAACCCCGACGATCCTGGAGATTTGTGGACCGCGGACCTGCTCCAGGAGATGCTGACCAGGTACAAAGAGAATCCAACCGATCCTACCATCGGGGAGCTGGCAGGTGCTGCGTCCGCAAGATTGGTTCTCGGCCATTACTTCAGCGAGCTAACGGAGGCCGCTCCCCAGGTAGTGGCTGGTTGGCTGGATGCGGCAAGTTTCTCTGAGGACGGCCTTACAGTGCCCTCGGCAGTGGTGGCACAGTGGTTGACCACCGACTTGGTTGACCGGGGGATTCCCTATGATGTGGCAGGCAGAAGCAGCCCCTTCGAGGTTGATGGCAAGTGGTTTGTTCTCCTGGACATGGTTGGAGCCCAGCCGTGGTACACTGCCGATTACGAGCTGATTCTGGGTTTCAGCAAGATGGGAGAAAAGTGGCTGATCGATTACTTCCGGGTAGTGTACAACTGAAGTGCCGAGCAGGCGAGCTGAGAAAGGGGGGATTAAGTGCGTGCGCGATGTTTGATCCTCGCTATGGTGCTGATGGTGGCAGCGGCAGTCCTCAGCGGATGTCTATCGGAGCAGAAAATCAAGATCCAAAACGAGTTGAGCAAGCTTACAGACCGCTTCATCGAACATCTGGAAGCGGCAGAAGTGGCTGAGCTGGAGGCTATGTTCGCAGACCGCCTCCTGCTGCATACGGGGGTGGGTATGCTTGATCTCCTTGGGGAGTTCATGGAGGAACTGAAGATATTCTGGTTGGAGGAGTGGCTGCCCAACCCCAGTGAACAGGACCCGGAAAGGGAACTGTGGGCCGGACACCTCCTCCAGGAGATGCTGGCAAGATACGGGGAGGACCCCACCGATCCAGCCATCGAAGAACTGGCAGCGGCGGCGGCGGAAAGGGTGACTTTGGGCTACTATTTCAGCGACCTAACTGAAGCCGAACCGGAAGTTGTGGACGAATGGCTGGATCAGTGCAGCTTCTCCAAAGCGGGTATTACCATACCCCAAGGGGTGTTGGTGGAGTGGTTCAGCGTCTTTCTCCAGTACGGGATCACCTATGAGATCACTGGCAGAAGTGCCCCTTTCGAAGATGATGGCAAGTGGTATGTTTGGCTCGACGCAGTTCAGACAAACCCGTGGGGAACTGGCGGCCGTGAGTTTATCCTGGGTTTCAGCAGGACGGGAGATCAGTGGCTGATCGATTTCTTCCGGATAGTATACGATTGATGCGTGTGCGCCAAAAGAGTGAGCCGGGTAGGTAAGCCAAGAAAGGAGAGAGTCAAGTGCGAGCACGGTGGTTGATCGTCGTTGTGGTGCTCCTCACGGCAGCAGCCCTCAGCGGATGCCTGCCGAAGGACACGATCAAGATCGAGAACGAATTGAGCAAACTCACAGACCGCTTCATCGAACACCTTGAAGCGGAAGAACTGCCTGAACTGGAGGTTTTGTTTGCAGACCACATCCTGCTCTATCCAGGGAGGTACAGACTTGAGAACCTCGTATGGAATATGGAGTATTTGGCGGAGTTCTTGATCGAAGACTGGCTGCCGGGTCTTGATGAACTCGATCCTGCAGAGGAGCTCTGGGGCGGAGAGCTGCTCGAGGAGATGCTGGTAAAATACGAGCAGGACCCCAACGATCCGGCGCTAGAGGATCTGGCAGCGGCTGCGGCGGAAAGGATAGCTCTGGGCCACTTCTTCCACGGACTTACTCGCGCCGATGACCAAGTGGTGGCCACCTGGCTGGATGAGTCCAGCTTGTCACTGGACGGCATCACAGCACCCAAAGTTGTACTAGCAGGGTGGTTTGTCTTTGTCTACGACTTAGGGATAACCTATGAAATCATGGGCAGAACTGGCCCCTTTGAGACAGGGGGCAGATGGTATGTTGTCCTCGACGTGGTTGAGCATCAGCCGTGGGACGACTGGACATACGAGTTTGTCCTGGGCTTCAGCAAGGCCGGGAACATGTGGCTGATCGATTTCTTCCGGGTGATCTACGACTGAGGCGGCGCCTTGTGGGCATGGCTAAGGCAGGTTCCAGAGACGCTTCTGGCAACCTGCCCTTGTGTTTTCCTAATAGGTAAGGATGACCGCCAGCAGCTCCAGGGTCTCCTCACCTATGTTGGCAATAGAGTGGCTGGCACCGCCCCCGGTCAGCACCGCATCTCCGGGCTGCAGTTCCCGCTCTTCCCCATCATCCACCACTTTAGCCCTTCCCTTGAGGATGTAGTACACCTCTTCTTCGCTATCGTGGGGGTGCGGCCCGATGGAACAGCCCGGTTCCAGGGTGATGGTGGCAAAAAGCCGGCATTTACCCTTCAGTTCCTGCTGTTCGAAGATGTGCTTAATCTGGGCTGCGCCTGTGCCTCCCCGCATCTTTTCGCGCAGCTCCACCCGCATGTCTTGAGCGTTCTTAATCACGGCAGTTAACCTCCTCTATCAGCGCCTGCAGTTTTGCATCCCTGACATCAATTCTGCAGGAAGCTAAGGTTTCCTTTTGCCCAAGCAGCCGATCTTACGGCCTGCTTCCCCAGGGGATGGGCTCAAGCGCCTCCCTACTTAGTGAACTAGCTTGTACCGAAGGCATCTAAAGAGCAGAGGGCAGGACTACATTAAGAAAAGGAGAGAAAAATGAAAGCGCGTTTTGCTGTCTTGGTTGTGCTGCTCGTTCTGCTGACAGCTCTGAGCAGCAGTGCCAAGACCACAAGCGAATTGACGGAAATCGCACAGAAGTTCGCCGGGGCGCTGGAGGCCCGGCAGCTACCCGAGCTGGAGGTGCTGTTCGCGGATAGCATCGTCTTCGATCCAGGAAAGGCAGAGTATCTGGCGGAAAACACGCAGGAGGTCACAGTCTTCATCATTCAGTGGCTGGATGACCCGGATCCTGCGAAACTGAATGCTGAGTTCTACGACCGGTTCCAAGCTGAGCTGCAGGAAATGGCCGGCAGGTACCAGCAGGACCCAGCTGATCCGGCAATCGAGCAGTTGGCCTCGCTGGTGGCCGAAAAATGGGTGATCGCCTATTACTTCCACTGCATCACCGGGCAAGATCTGGCGTTAACTCTGCAGTTAGCCCAAGGACTCCCTTACTCCGACAGGGGAATCGAGATCCCCAAAGAGCTCCTGGCCGCCTACTACGCCCATGGCACCACCCTCGGGTACACCTACGAACTGACAGGTGCAGACGAGCCCTTCGAAGAAAACGAGAAGTGGTATGTTCAGCTCCACGTGCAGGAGTACCTGGAGGGAGAACCCACCGAGCCTTGGGACTTCGTTCTCGGCTTCACCGCAACCGAAGGGGGATGGCTGATCGACCTGTTCCGCATCGTTCCAGAGTAACAAGGGCTCGCGCTGAGCCTTTAGGTTCGCCTTACCTGCCCCGCTCTTACTGGGCCAGTCTGCTGAGGAACTCCCGCACCAGGGGTGCCGCAGCCTGGCCCCCAACTCCTCCTTCTTCCACTAGAAGCGCGAAGGCGATCTTCTCACCGGAAGGCAGCTCCGTATGACCGGCAAACCAGGCGTGGGAATCGCTCCCCACCACCTCCGCGGTGCCCGTCTTGCCGTAGACAGTGAGCCCCGCCACCTGGGCCTGCGTCCCCGTGCCCTCCAGAACCACATCCCGCAGCATGGCATTGACCATTTCCACGGTCTCGGGCTCTAACACCGGCTCTTCGTCCACCGGTTCTCCTTCACCCACAACCAGATGGATGGGGGGTACGCGGCCGCCGTTGGCAAAGACGGCAAAAAGCTGGGCCATGTGCAGGGGAGTGAGCAGCACCTGATCCTGGCCAATGGCCGACCAGGCCAGCGCCACCCGGCTGCGACCGGGCGTTCCCACCTGGCCGCTGGACATGGGCAGCCCCAGACGGTAGGTTTCGTTCAGTTTGAGCCTGTGGAAATACTCCTCGAGCTTGGGTGCGCCCAGATCCAAACCCACCCGGGCCACGGTGGTGTTGATGGATTCCACCAGAGCGTCGTGGAGGGTATGCTCCCCGAAAACCTGCCCCTGGAAGTTGCGGACGATGTTGCCCTGGACCACAAGCTCCCCCGAATCCGTGAAGGTGCTGGACGGTTCCAGCAGACCCTCGTTGAGGGCAGCGGCCACGGTGAGCACTTTAAACGTGGATCCGGGAGGATACAGCCCCTGGAGGGCCCGGTTGAACATGGGACGCTTCGGATCGGAGCTCAGCTCCTGCCACCGGCGGGCGCTGATGCCCCCGATGAACTCGTTAGGATCATAGCTGGGTGTGGAAGCCAGGGCCAAAACTGCACCGGTCTCTGCGTTGAGCACCACCAAGGCGCCTGTGCGTTCACCAAGAACGGAATAGGCCAGCTCCTGCAGGGAGCGGTCTAGTGTGAGCTGCAGGTCAGCCCCCTGCTGCACCTTCTTTTCCCGCAGCAGCACAGGTGTGCCGTCCTCCAGCTCCACATAGAAGCGGTGGCCCGGGCGCCCCCGCAGGGAATCATCCCTGCTGCTTTCCAAGCCGGCTCTGCCGGTGATTTCCCCGCTCACATATTCCCTCTCCGGATAAGCCTCCAGCATCTCTGGGGTCACTTCGCCCAGGTAACCTGTTACGTGCCCGGTCGTGGCTCCTTCGGGATAGGCCCTGGCCTCGATGCGGCGGAAGAACACGCCGGGGATGGGCCGCAGCACGGGGTCAACCCTGCGGTACTCCTCCTCGGAAACGGTGATCAAGGGGACAAACCAGTGGCCCTGCACACCTGGGGCCTCGTACTGCCTGCGCACATACTCGGGATTCAGCCCCAGTTCCGCCTGGAGCGTGCCAAAGAGCCATTCCGGAGCGGTAATGCGATCGGGCTGCACCCCGATGGTGACCATGCTGCCTTCTCCAGCCAGAATCTGGCCTGTGCTGTCCAGGATCCTGCCCCTGCTCGGTTCCACCCTGGCCCTGAAGTAGCCCACCCCGAGGCCGTAATCGGGCAGGGGCAGGTTGTCCTGCCACTTAACCTGCCAAGGGGCGAAGATATGCTCCCGCTGGAGAATGAGGCTGCCCTGAACCTCCAGGGGTTCGAAGAGCCGGCTGGCATAGCGCAGGTCGAAGCTGAACAGCGCTTCCCTGCTGTTCTTGGAAAGCAGCTCCAGCTCCACCAGCTCCACTTCACTCAAGGCAAAGGCTTCCCCGAACTCACCGAAGGCCCGGTTCAGCTCCTCCTCCGTGGGATGTGCATCGCCTGTGAAGTAACCCTCCAGGCCAGATAGGTCCTGGGCTGTCACCTGCTCCAGAAAGGCCTTGGCCGTCTGGGCGGGATCCCGCTGCAGGTAGTACCAGAAAACCAAGCCCACCGCGGCGAGGGCCACCACCACAACCACCACAAGCGTCTTTTTCATAGCGTTCCCCTCCATAGTGTTGGCTGAAAGTCGGGTCCCCTAGACTTTTCGCAAAACGCCCCCCGTTCCTGGCCTAGGCTTGTCTACTCCCTCCAGAACCTGGGACTCAAGGCCGCGAGCATGGTGAAGAGCTCCAAGCGCCCTAGAAGCATGAGGAAGGAAAGAAAAAGTTTGCCCGGGGAGCTGAAGCTGGCAAAACTGCCCCGGGGGCCCACTGCACCCAAGCCCACACCGACATTGCCCAAAGTGGCGGCAACCGCGCCCATGGAACTGAGCAGATCCAGTCCCTCCAGGCTGATCACCAGGAAACCCAAGGCAAAGACTGCGGCGTACAGCAGCAGAAAACCCACCACCCCCTGCACCACCTCCGGGGGCATCACCCGTCCGCCGATCACCACAGGCTTGGCCGCCCGGGGATGGAGCACCCGGGAGAGCTCCCGCTTCACCACCTTGGCCGCCACCAGCAGGCGCACCACCTTCACCGAACCAGAGGTAGAACCGGCGCTGGCGCCCACAAACATGAGTGTAAAGAGAATTCCTTTGCTGAAAGAGGGCCACAGGTCAAAATCCACCGTGGAGTAGCCTGTAGTGGTCATCACCGAGCCCACCTGGAACCAGGCCTGCTTCAGCGCTTCGCCGATACTGCCGTAGACCGGCCCGTAGAGGTTGAGGGCCACGGTCAGTACGCTCAGGGCCATGATCGCGACGTACCAGCGCAGTTCCGCATTGCCCAAGGCCTGCCTCCAGCGGCCCTTGGCCAGATCGTAGTACAAAGAGAAGTTCACCCCTGCCAAAAACATGGCGGCCGCCAGGAGCACAATCAGCGGGCTGTTGGCGCTCCAGCGGGCCAGGCTGTCGCTGTACAGACCGAAACCACCGGTACTCACGGTGCCAAAGGCCAGGACAAAGCTTTCAAACCAAGGAACGCCGGCAGCCCGTACCCCCAGAAGGATCGCGGCCGTCAGCACTCCGTAGATGGTGTAGAGGATTTTGCTGGTGGCTGCGATTCGGGGCGTGAATTTGTCGGGGGAAGGGCCCGGGCTTTCCGCCTTGAATACCTGAAAGCCTACTACCCCTAGGATGGGCAAAATTGCCAGAGTTAATACAAGAATGCCCATACCCCCCAACCAGTGGAGCAGAGAACGCCAGAACAAAACCCCTTTAGGCAGCCCCTCAACGTCCCGAAGCACGGAGGCGCCTGTTGTGGTAAGGCCTGAGACCGCCTCAAAAAAGGCGTCAACCAGGAAAGCGGATCCAGACAGCACGAAAGGCAGGGCCGCGAAAAAGGAGACCACAACCCAGCCTATGGTCACGATGAGGATGGCTTCCCTGGCCTTCAGCCGCGGCGATGAAGAAGGAATATTGGAGAGGAAGAGCCCCGTCAAACCCAGGATACCCATGGAAAGCAAAAAGCCAATCACGGCACTCCGTTCCTGGTAGTACAGGGAGATGCCCAGGGGAAAAACCATTGCTGCCCCCTCAATCAGCAGAAGGTTTCCCAGCACCCTTGCGACCAGTCCAAAGTTCATGGCCCAGCCCCTTTCGTTTCGGATAGAAGAGCTTGTTCAGGGCAGGGAGCTCCCTGTGCAAGCAGAAGGCAATCACCCGGTCCTGCCCTTGGAGGACAGAATCACCTTTGGGGATGAACACCTGCCCCCGCCGGACAACAGCACCCAAGATCACGCCCTGGGGAATGCGGGCTTCCGACAGCTTCCTGCCGATGATGGGCGCCCCCGGAGGCACCACCATTTCCAAAACCTCCGCCTGCCCCCCAAACATGAGGGACAGGGAAGCGATCTGCCCCCCCTGGATAAAGCGCACCAGTTCGCCCGCGGAAATGAGCACAGGGTTCACCGCCCGGTCGATACCCAGCTGCTCAATGATGGGGACGAAATTGGAGCGGCTCACCTTAGCCACCACTTTCGGCACTCCCTGCTGTTTCCCCAGGAGGGCCAGCATGAGGTTTTCTTCATCGTGGCCGGTGAAGGAAACCAAAGCGTCCATCTCCGCCAGGTTTTCATCCTGGAGCAGATCCAGATCGGTCCCATCGCCGCAGATCACCAAGGCACCCGGGAGCTGGGCCGCCAGGTAGTTGCAGCGCTCCTCATCCTGCTCAATGATCTTCACGCTGAGGCCGCTGGCCAAAAGCCGGCCGGCCAGATAGAAGGCGGCCTTGCCTCCCCCCAGGATCATTACCTTTTTGGCCACATGCCGCTGCCCCAAGGCCCCGTGGCCCCGGATCAGCGCGGTCACCGCCTCCCGGCGGCCGATGAGCTGAAGCAGGTCATCGCTTTCTACCCGGGTAGCCCCGGAAGGGATGAGCACCTCACCATCGCGGTAGATGGCCACAACCAGCATGTCCCGGAACACATCGGCTTCCGCCAGGGTTTTCCCCACCACTTCCGGCAGGCCCTGGGCGGGCACTTCGAACAGTCCCACCCGGCCTCCGGCGAAGGATTCCAGGTGGGAAGTGTAGCCCCGCAGCAGATAGCGGGCCACTTCATTGGCGGTATCCAGTTCCGGATTGGTGATAAAGTCAATGGCCAGCTGCTCCTTGAAAAAGTCGATCTGCCCCGCGTACTCGGGATGGCGCACCCTAGCCGCGACCCGGGGACAGCCCAGCTTTTTCGCGGTAAGGCAGATGAGCACATTGATCTCGTCGCTGCTGGTCACCGCGACCACCAGATCCTTTTTCCCGGCCCCCACCTCCTGCAGGAGCTGCAGTTGGGCGCCGTTGCCGGTGACGGCCAGCACATCCAGGCGGTTCACCGCCCTTTGGAGGGCCTGTTCCTCCACATCCACCACGGTGATGTTGTGCTCCCCGCTGGATAGGGTTTCAGCTAATTTGTAGCCCAGTTTGCCCATGCCCACGATTAAGATATCCACACTCTCGCCTCCCCAGCTTTTAACCCGCGCTTAACCCCGGTTTAAAGCATCAACCTTGACATATTCCTAAGTATTGTGCTATATTATAAATGCGCCGTTTTGTAACTACAATTACATACGGAACGCTGATATCTCCGAATATCATTTTTCAATGACAGCGGGGGACCCAATTTCTGGGGTGAATCCTGGTTCTTAGGAAGGGCAACTTGGGTGCCCTAACCCGTCAGCTAACCTCGTAGGAGTACTCCAAGCGTGTGACGACCAGCGGTCGTTCATGCGCTTTTTTTGACCGCTTGCTGCTGTGATGCTTGTCACTTAGCACCGGGCGGAAAACTTCCTGGAAGGGGTTGAGAACATGGGTGTGCAAAAGCCTACCACCATCGAAGAGATCCGCAGTTACCTGGAGTCAAATCTGGGTAAGAAGATCTTCATCCGGGCCAACCAGGGACGCCGCCGCTACTTAGAGTCTGAGGGAGTCTTGGCAGAAACCTATCCCAAACTGTTTGTAGTTCATCTCGACCAATCCAATGCAGTCCGCCGCCGTTCTTATACCTATGCCGACGTCCTTACTGATACAGTGCAAATCACCATCGATCCTCAGAGCGCCAATTCCCGCTAACTTGCGGCAACGACGCTATATCCTCCCTCTCAAAGGGCCAAGGATTTCAATCCTTGGCCTTTTTGTGTTCCAAAATCAGCTCTCCTCTGCCTTCCCGCCGGAAGCGCTCCACAAATTGGCGCACAAACCGATCCTTTTCATCGAAAAACTCCACTGATTGCGGGAAGTTCAAAAGGGCGCGTACCTTGGTTATCTGCTCACCGTACTTCTCGGCGTAAAACTCCCAGGAGCGCTCCATACCCCAGCCGGAAAGCGCACAGTACTGGAAGTTCAGCCAGATCTCCAGGCTGCCGTAGTGATCCAGAATATCGGCATCCTGCACCAGCTGCACATAGTGGGGGTAGTCCCGCTGCTTGCGGAGGGTGTGGCCCTGTACGATTTCCACAATCTGCTCCAGCTCCCGGGGGGAGCAGTGCTCCTTCAGCATCTCCCGGGCAATGAGCGCGCCGTACTCCCAATGGGGCTCCAGGCCTTTGCCCACATCGTGGAACCAGCCCCCCACCAAGATCACCTGATCATAGCTCTCATCTCCTGGGCAGATGAGCTCCCTGAGCTGCAGGGCAATGGCAGCCACCCGCTGGCCGTGGTAGTAGATAAAGCCCTTCTCCCGCTGGGGATGGGTAATCCGCTCGCCCATGCTCTGCCAGGCAAGTTCTTTGATTGCTGCTAGATCCATGAACCTCTGCTCCTTACCGGTCATTATGCCCTATCAATTCTCGTTTCCAAGTCAAATCCCTGTTTCCCCTTGGCTTGGCGCTGGCACCAAAGCACCGCCGGTTCATACTCTAGTAGAGTGAATCGTGGAGGGGAAGTGGTGCCGTGACTTTAGCCGATCTAGCCCCCGGCCGTTGGGGAACTGTGCACAGCCTCCGGGCCCAGGGAATCCTCAGGCAGAGGCTGCTGGATTTGGGTCTGGTACCGGGCACCCCGGTCCAACTGCAGTTTGTGGATCGCGGCGGCACCCTGGCCGCCTACTATGTACGGGGAGCCGTTCTTGCCCTGCGCCGGAGCACTGCGGAGCAGGTGCTGGTCAGCCCGCAGGGGGAGTTGCTATGAACTTCGACTGCCTCATTGCCCTGGCCGGCAATCCCAATACGGGTAAAAGCACCATCTTCAACGCCCTGACCGGCCTCAAGCAGCACACGGGCAACTGGCCCGGTAAGACCGTGCTCTTGAAAGAAGGAAGCTTTCGCCATCAGGGCTGCACCTGCCGGGTGCTGGACCTGCCCGGTACTTATTCCCTCACCGCTTCCTCCCCAGAAGAGGAAGTGGCCAGGGATTTCATCCTTTCGGGCCAACCCGATGCGGTCGTGGTGGTGGCCGATGCCACCTGCTTGGAACGGAATCTCCACCTGGTACTGCAGGTTGTGCAGCTCACAGCGCGGGTGGTGCTCTGTGTGAACCTCATGGATGAAGCCAGAAGGCGCAGGCTGCAGCTGGATCTGCCTAAGCTCGAAGAGGAGCTGGGGATTCCCGTGATCCCCACCACCGCCACCACCGGTGAAGGCCTGGAAGCCTTGAAAGATGCGGCTATCCGGGTGGCCCTGGGACAGCTGCGGCCCCGGCCGACCCCGGTGCCCCAGACTGCCGGGGAGCCCGCGACCCTGCTCTACCGCCGGGCGGAGGAAATCGCCTCCCTGGTGGTGCGGGGGCAAACCCGGCCTGGAGCTGATCTCACCGCCCGTTTGGACCGCCTGATCATCTCGCCCACTTGGGGGCTCTTCCTCATGCTGGCCCTGTTGGCCGGGGTGTTTTGGCTCACCATCGTGGGTGCCGGCTATCCTTCGCAGCTCCTGGCGGGGATCCTGTTTCAGGGAGAGAGTGCCCTGGGCCGGCTGCTGCAGACCCTGGGCGTGCCGGCTTGGCTGCACGATCCCCTGGTGTTGGGCATGTACCGGGGCCTGGCCTGGGTCATCTCCGTGATGCTGCCGCCCATGGCCATCTTTTTTCCCCTGTTCACGCTCCTGGAGGATTTCGGCCTTTTGCCCCGCATCGCCTTCAACCTGGATCGCTTCTTTCAAAGATCCGGTGCCCACGGCAAGCAGGCCCTGACCATGGCCATGGGCTTTGGCTGCAACGCGGCTGGCATTGTTGCCGCCCGCATCATCGATTCACCTCGCGAGCGTCTGGTGGCCATTTTGACCAACAACTTCGTGCCGTGCAACGGGCGCCTCCCCATGCTGATCCTCATGGGCACCATAACCGCCTCCGCCGTGCTGCCCGGGCCGGCGGGGGGTCTAGGGGCAGCCGCGATTGTGCTCGCCGCCATGGCGCTGGGTGTCCTGGCCACCTTCGCGGCCTCCAAGCTTCTCACCGCCACCGTGCTCCGGGGGGAGCCCTCCTTTTTCATCTTGGAGCTGCCCCCCTACCGCCGTCCCCGGGTAGGTACGGTCCTGGTCCGATCCTTTCTCGATCGCACCTTAGCTGTGCTCTGGCGGGCTGTGGTGGTGGCAGCCCCCTGCGGCCTGCTCACCTGGGTTCTGGCCAATGTGAGCGCGGGCGGGAGCACGCTCCTGGCCAGGCTGGCCGGCTGGCTGAACCCTCTGGGCCGGGCCATGGGTCTGGACGGCATGATCCTCCTGGGCTTTATTCTTGGCCTGCCGGCCAATGAGATAGTTGTCCCCATCATCTTCATGGGTTACCTCTCCGCGCAGGCCCTTTTAGAGGTGCAGGATCTCGGGGCCATCCAGAGCATTTTGACCGCCAACGGCTGGACATGGCTCACCGCCCTGAATTTCCTGCTCTTTGCCATCTTCCACTGGCCCTGCGCCACCACCCTGCTCACCATCAAAAAGGAAGTGGGGAGCCTGCGCTGGACCCTCCTTTCCGCCCTGCTCCCCACCGTATTCGGCCTGGCTCTCTGCACCCTCCTTACGACAATCGTAAAGTTGTGGGCAATGTGACTGAATTCAGACGCAGGCTTTCCCCCTGCCTGATTTGACCTGTCTCTTATACACATCT
>DGEY01000055.1:0-13997 GCA_002391385.1 Firmicutes bacterium UBA3914
TTATCCCAGTTGAATGAGGGTCAAGTCGGGCTACTTAGGCAACTGAGCATGGAGACCAGACTATTTCTAGGGATTGCGGACACTAACTACTGCACATTTGTGGTTGTGGGGGATTCATCCGGTGAGATTCTCTCCACCGGGAGGGGCGGTTCTGTGAACCACCGTTATTGGGGCGTCAAAACCGCCAGGTCCAATCTGAAAAGGATTATTGAGGCGGTGGGCCAGGAAAGCCGGTCGAAAATAGCAGGGGTTTGCTTTACATACAAAAAGGGCCACCAGCTGACCCAGGAGGAATTGCTGCCAGTGGTGGCTGGTTTGGTTGATGATACGGTGGTACAGGTGGAAGACTATGCCACAAGCGGCGCCTTGGGACTGCACAGCCCCAAGGAGCGTCTGCTGCTCATGGGCAGCCAGGTGGGTCTGGCCGTCCTCCAGTCGGAAGGGGGGCAGCAGCATCGCGCTCAGCTAGGGGAACTCCTCAATGCTCCCGGCAGGCGCATCGACGCCCAGCTGGCCAGCTGGGCGCGGTGGGGAACCAGTGCGGAATTGGCGGATTTCCTCAAGATCCAGGAACTGCAGGAAAACGGCCAGTGTCTGTCAGAGTTGGCTGAGCTTTTGGACCGGCTGAGCCGGCAGGGTAACCCCTGGGCTTTGGCGGCTGCCAGTGACATCGCCCTGGATCTGGTCCGGCTCGTCACCAGGCTGGGTAAGCGCTTCAGCCGGCCTGATCCGGTGATCGGTCTGTACGGTCCCCTGCTCTTGGGCTCGGAATTCATCCGCCAGCGGGTGCAGTACCTCCTGGGCCTGCTCTTTCCCCAGGCGGAGGTGGTGAGGGCACCGTTGGCTCCGGCCAAGGGGGCTTACCTTTCTTCCCTTTTGACAAGGAAAAGCGGGGCGGAACAAGAAGTACTAACCACGTTCTATAATTCCGCAAGAAGCGTGATGCAGAGAGGATGGTTAGACTTTGTCGCAGAGAGTTCTTCATCAACAGATCGAAGGTACTGTTGTTAAGCCCTTTCAGCTGCCCTACGCTCTGTACTTACCGCCGGGTTACGAGGGGCGAGGGGAGCAGCGCTGGCCTGTACTGTTTTTCCTCCACGGTGCAGGGGAGCGGGGGGACGATCTCGACCTGGTCGCGGTCCACGGCCCCCTCAAGCAGGTGAAGGAAGGTAAGGAGTTCCCGTTTATCATTGTGGCACCGCAGTGCCCGGAGAACTGGACCTGGGATCGCAGCCTGGATGAGCTGGATCAGCTGTTTTTGGAGATTATCAGGAACTACGCCGTGGATGTGGAGCGCATTTACCTCACGGGGCTCAGTATGGGGGGATTTGGTACCTGGCACTGGGCCGTGCACCAGCCCCGGGCCTTTGCCGCCCTGGTGCCTATCTGCGGGGGAACCTGGTGGCTCATGGGCTTTCCGGAGCGCATCGCGGTGCTAAAAGACGTGCCCATCTGGGCCTTCCACGGAGGAGATGATCCAGTGGTGCCCTGCAAGATGACAGAAGATCTGGTGGAGGTGCTGCTCAATCTCCAGGCGCCCATCCGGTTCACCAAGTACGCGGGCGTGGGACATGATTCTTGGACCCTGGCCTACAACGAACCTGAGCTGATTCCCTGGCTTTTGGAACAGAGGAACCCAAGTTTCAGCTTCAGGGAAGGCGGCCAGGTGGAGTAGCACCTCAGCTTTGGAGCAGCTGCAGAATAAAGGGAATGACCACAGGCACGAGCGCGCTGAGTACAGTGCCTGAATAAAAGGCCAAGATAGCCGTTTGGCTGTCGGTATGGGCCGCAATAATGGGCAGTGTCACATCCATGGCGGTGGCTCCCCCGGGGGCCACCGCCGCCGCTTTACCGAGCCTTCTGGCCACCGCTGGGATGAGCAGGATGGCCAAGAACTCCCGGAAGACGTTAGTCAGCAGGGCCAAAGTGCCCAAGGTCAGGTCATAGCCCTGGGCGATGAGCACCGCCGAAAGGGAATACCAGCCAAAACCGGCACCAACCAGGGCCGCCTCACCAGGTACCACACCGCCAAGCAGCCCCAAGGCCACCGCACCTATGAGGGAACCCGCGGCCACCAAGAAGGGAACAGCCAGATAGATCTTGGGCAGTCCCTTGATCTTCCTGCCCAGATCTGCATCGGCGCCCAGGCTAAAGCCCACGGCAAAGAGCAGGGCGGCCAGGGCAAAATCTCCCACCAGGCCCAGGACTTCTCCGTTTTCCACGTTGAGCAGGCGGCCCAAGAGCACCCCCGCCATGAGGCTCCCCACGATCTTCCAGGTCACCGGCCTTTCCCCCCTAACTCAGCCACAAGCCACACCAGCAGCACGCTGCCGCCAAGGGTGCCCACGCTCAGCAGCACGGCCCGCAGTCCCAAAACAGGCAGGGCGGAGATCAGTTCCTGGTTGCTGCCCAAGGAAAGGCCCAGGGCAAAAAGGAGGAGGAAAAGGGCTGCGCTCCCTAAAGCGGGTACCCTTGGCCGCAGGGAGCCGGGGAGCAGCCGCCAGCGGGCCGCGATAAAGCCCAAAATTAAAGCGCCCAGAAGCAGCGCCACTAGGCATCTTCCTTTCTAGCCAGGCAATCCCTGTAGGAATTCGACTCGCCTGCTGGAGCTCCTCTCATCCCCGGCAAAAAAGCCCCCTTCCTGGCAGGTGATGGCGGGTCTGTAGAGAAACAAGCAGCAAAACGCGGTGCGGGAGGGAACCTCAGTGAAACACTGGAAACTGCTGAGCCTTGTTGTGGCCGTCATTTTCCTGGCGGGCTGTCTAGCGCCTAAAATCAATTTCACCATCAAGCCCGATCCCATTACCATCCGCTTCCAGCAGAGCGAGCTTACCGGGATCACCCTGCAGTTCAAAATGTCGGGTTTGAGCTTCTCCTACACACTGGAGAGCGCGGTCATCGAGGTGCGTGACGGTGCCGGAGAAGTAGTGTATGAGCATACGGAATCCATAGGTGAATCCATATGGGTTGTCGGTGGTGTGGCGGACGATTACGAGCTTCCCAGCATCTCCCTGCTGCCCCTGTGGGAGGAAATCGAGCAGAGCCTCGGTTTTGCCCTCACGGAAGAGGTGTATAACTCCGAGCTGAAGGGCCAGGAGTACGAACTGAAGATGATCCTCGCGGGCAAGAACCCCACCGAGGACACCGCGGTGGTGCGCTTCGAGTAGCGGCCTCAACCTGTTTCTTCGGGCGTTCTGGGGCGTAGGGAAGTGGGGAAGAGGGGTGGAATTATTCGGTAATCCAACGAAGGGGTGTTTACCATGAAAAAGCTCGGTTTGGCTGGTCTGGTGTTGATCCTTGTGTGCGGCATGTGGGGAACTGGCGCCGCAGCCAGCAGCTATTGGCAGCGCATGGCCCAGGGGTATCCCAATCAGCTGGTGGTTTCGGAGTACCGGTACGAGTATCGTTCGCCTGAGCTGGAGATCACCGCCCAGGTGCCCCAGCTGGCCGGCGCCCCTGATCCGGTCTGGGAGGAGCAGTTCAACCAGAATCTGCGCCAGGCGGTGCAGGATCTGGCGGCTTTTCTTCAGGAAACGGCCCACATGGTCCTGGAAGAGGAGCCCATCTTTGCGGCCTTTCCCTTCCAGGGAATTGTGCAGTTCGAGGTGAAGCTGAACCGGGGAGGTCTGCTCAGCATAGTCCTGACCACCTATACCTTCACCGGGGGCGCCCACGGCATGACTTACTGCGACTACATCAACGTGGATTTGACCACAGGCCAGGAACTCAGCTTCTTTGAGCTGTTCCCCACCGAAGAGGAGATCGACCGCGCCGCCGAGGCCATTAATGAAAAAATAGCCCAGGAGCCGCAATGGTTCTTCATCGACCAGTTCACACCTGGGCTGTTCACCGCGGATCAGGGTTTTTACCTTACGGAAACCGACGCGGTGATCTGTTTCGGCCTGTATGAGATCGCCCCCTACGCGGCCGGCATTCAGGAGTTTCCGGTTGCCGCCCCGTAGGGTACCAGCTCCACCACATCACCATGCTTGATGGGCGTGGTAAAGCCCGCTTTTTCGCCATTGACCAGGATGTGGCCGCCCTTAGTGGTGAAAGCCTCATCGGGCTCATAACTCCGGAAAATGTCGGTGACAATATACTCGCCCAGGGCCCCAGCGAGATTGGGTTGGAACTCAATCCTGTCCTGGGGCTTTATCACATAGTCCAAAGCCACCTGCTGCCCGTTAACCACCGGGGCCGGCTCTTTATGATTGAGCTCCACCTTGGCGCCGTTCACCTGCACCACGATCCCGGGGATGTGTTGAGAGTTCACCGGGAAAAGGTCCCTGAGGGTCCAGGGTTTGTAGAGGTAAGCGGCGTCCTGGCCAGATCGGATGGGTGTATCTAAGGGGCAGGGGAGGCCATCCACCACAAGCTCCAACTTTTCCCCGGCAGTCTGCTCTTTGCCGTTGAGGAAGAAGGACAGGGTGCGCTCTAAAGGGATATCCAGAAGGCTAAAGAGCTCCCGGTAGCTGGTGATGGGCGTGAGGGAGATTTTGTCCCGATCCTGCAGGATGTAAGTAAAGGGTTCTTCCCCGCCGTTGACCCGCACTAGTGGTTTGACCTCCAGGGGAGAGCCGTTCAGGCCGATGTTTTTCACCAGGGCCGGCGCATCGATGAGCTCGCCTAGGGTGACCTGGGGCGGCTCTCCAGGCTGGCCTGGCATGACCTCCAGGCGGTCGCCATCCGCGAGGGTGCTCCCCAGCTCGCAGGGTTCTCCGTTCTTGGTGAGCACCGTTGGTTGGCCCGAAGAACCGGGTAGGGTAATGCAGCGGCCGTTTAGCTCCACCGTATAAGCTGGCCCGGGCCTGCCCACCAACTGGGCGGGGATCAAGCCAGCATGGAGCAGGGCTTCGGCCACGGTGGTGGTGGGCATCTGCAGGAGCTGCAGGCGGCTGCCATTGACGGTGACCGAGATCAGCTCCATGGATCTGCGGTCCAGGTGTGTGCAGCCGATACCGATGGGTGTTATGGCTTCGGGTCCGTGGAAGTGGGGGCTCCCCTGCACGCTGCTGAGGCTTTCCCGATCCCGCAGGCGCACCAGGTTCGCAGGGAGGTTGAGTTTTTGGGCCACCAGTTCCGCCAGGCCCGGGGCGCGGCTGCCGCCTCCGATGAGGATCACACCCTTGGGAGCGCAGCCGTTTAAGGCGATGATCTCCCCGGCGATCTTTTCCGCCAAGGTCTCCACCCGGGGTTGCATCACCGCCACAACCTCTTCATAGGCGAGGGTGAGGTCATTGCCGAACACATCCCGGCAGTGGGCGGGCTCCTGGGGCTTTAGTCCCACTTTCAGCTGCTCAGCCACTTTGAAGTCCAGCAGGAAGTGCTCCGCCAACCCGGCCGTGAGGGCATCTCCCGCGTAGGAGATCATGCCGTAGGCTTTGACCGTTCCCTCCGCGGAGATGGCCAAGTCGGAGGTTCCGGCTCCCACATCCACCAAGGCGATATTGAGCATACGCATGGTGGGGGGCACCACCACGTGCATGGCCGCGATGGGCTCCAAGGTTAGGGAGAGCATCCCCAAGCCCGCCCGCTCCAGGGCGGTACTCAGGGAATCGATGACGATGCGGGGCAGGAAGGTGGCGATCACCTCCACCTGGGCTGTGGATCCCTGATGTCCCTCCAAAGAGCCGATGGGTTCGCCGTCCAGGTAGTACTGGATCACGCTGTAGCCCACGCAGAGGTAACTGTGCATCACCCCGCCCTCACTGGAGGGGGCCAGCTGCTCCACCGCTGCCCGGACCGCATCCAGCTCCAGGGCCCTCACTTCATCGGCGCTGATGCGGTGGTTGAGGGGGAAGGTCAGGGAGCTAGTGCCCACTTCGGTGCGGAGCGATCTGCCCGCCGCGGCCACGGCTGCCTTTTGCAGAGGGCGTCCGCAGGCTTCTTCCAGCCGCCCCTTGATCCGCCTGATCACCTTGGCCACCGCCTCGATATGGTGGATCTGTCCATCGGCCATGGCCCCCGGCAGCTGCTGTTCCACGACGGCTTCTTTGAGTTCAAAGCCATCTTCCGCGGCAGCCAGGAGCAGGCCGGCAATCTTCCGGGTGCCGATATCCAGTGCAAAGACCTCAGCCGTACTCATGGACAACACCTCACCCCTTGTATTTCGCCACAAAGGATGGTGATCCTGTTTTTGGGTGGTGGGGGAAGGAGAGATTCCGCCGGTGGAGAATTGGGAGGGAAAGCAGAAAGGGGAGTGAACCACATGAGCAAGCTGCCAACGCGCGCTGAAGTTCCACAGGATTTGAAATGGAAGCTGGAAGACATCTTCCCAACCGATGAAGCCTTTCAGGAGGCTTTAGCCAAAGCCAAGGCTGGCAAGGAGCGCATCTTGGCCTTAAGGGGCACCATCACCTCCGGAGAGAGCCTGCTTGCGGCCCTGAAAGTTCGCGATGAGATCACTCTGCTGATGGAGAGGATCATCGCCTATTCCCACATGCGCAAGGACGAGGATAATGCTAATACCAAGTACCAAGGCTTTGCCGGCCAAGCCATTTCCACCGCGGTGGAGCTGAGCAGTGCCGGGGCCTTTTTGGAGCCGGAGATCCTCAGCCTGGACCCGGAAGTGGTCCGGGGCTGGATTGAGGAGATCCCGGAACTCGCGGTGTACCGGCACTACCTGGAGGACCTGCTGCGCATGAAACCCCATGTGCTCCCCGCGGAACAGGAGGAGCTCCTGGCCGCCGCGGGTGAACTGGCGGGGGCACCGGGGAATATCTTCCGCATGTTCAACAACGCGGACCTGCGCTTCCCGGAAATCCCCAACGAAGAAGGGGAGATGGTGGAGCTTTCCCATGGGCGCTACATCAAATTCTTGGAGTCCCAGGATCCCAAGGTGCGGGAAGCGGCCTTTAAGGCCATGTATGAAACCTACTCCGCCTGGAAAAACACCCTTGGCGCGACCTATACCGCAGCGGTGAAAAAGGAACTCTATTTCTCCCGGGCCAGGAAGTACAAATCTTCCTTGGAAGCTGCCCTCTTCACCGATAATGTGGATCCTGAGGTGTACACCAACTTGATCCAGACGGTCCACGAGCACCTGCACCTGCTCCACCGCTATGTGCGGGTGCGCAAGAAGCTCTTGGGCCTGGACGAGATGCATATGTGGGATCTCTATGTGCCCATGGTGGCGCTGGAGGAAGAGCAGATCCCCAGGGAGCAGGCGGTGGACATGGTGCGGGCAGGCCTGCAGCCCCTGGGCGAGCAGTACCTAAGCGATCTGGAGCAGGCCTTCCGGGATGGCTGGATCGACTGGCTGGAAAACCGGGGCAAGACCAGCGGCGCCTATTCCTGGGGTGCCTACGGGGTACACCCCTATGTATTAATGAACTACCAGGGCAACCTGAAGGACGTGTTTACCCTGGCCCATGAGCTCGGCCACGCCATGCACACCTATTACTCCAACAAGCACCAGGAGTATCCCAACGCCGACTACCGGATCTTCGTGGCGGAGGTTGCCTCCACCTTGAATGAGGCACTGCTCAACACCGACCTTCTAGGCAAGACAGAAGATCCCAAACGCCGGGCTTACCTGATCAACCACTACCTGGACGAGTTTAGGGGCACGGTATTTAGGCAGACCATGTTTGCCGAATTCGAGATGATCGTCCACGACAAGGTGGGCAGGGGCGAACCGGTCACCTGCGAACAGCTCATGGAGATCTACTACGACTTAAACAAGAAGTACTTCGGCGATGATATCGTGGTGGATGAGCTCATCGCCATGGAGTGGGCCCGGATCCCCCACTTCTACAGGCCGTTTTATGTGTACAAGTACGCCACGGGCTTTGCCGCCGCCACCGCCTTGGCCAAACAGATCCTGGAGGAAGGGGAGCCCGCCCGGGAGCGCTATCTAACCTTCCTGGCCAGCGGCGGGTCCGACTACCCCTTGAACCTCCTGCGCCGGGCCGGCGTGGATCTAAGCAAGCCCGAGCCCATCGTCCAGGCCATGCAGGTCTTCGACGCGTTCCTCAACGAGCTGGAAAAACTGGGGGACAGCTTGACCTAAAAAGTGATCTTCACACCCAAGCTCTGCACGCTGCCATCCAGGGCCTGGGTGTAGCTGAAGGTCAGCTGCCTTGCCCCAGCGGTGCTGTGGTGAAGTTCGTAGGTGAGCAGAGAGTTTTTGCGGTAACTGAGGTGGGCCCCCAGGGCCCATCTTTCATTGGCGGCAAAGGCCACACCGGCCTGCAGGGTAACCTCCTCCTGGATCAGGAGGCTGCACTTCAGAGCCAATGGGTCGAAGACCAGTTTAACCCCGCCCCGCAGCGCCAGCTGCTCTCGGCGGACTCCCAACTCCAGGGCCAGTTCACTGGTGAGCTCCTCCCGCAGCGGCCAGGAGAAGGCCACGCTGCCCTGGGCCGGAAGCAGCTCCAGGCGGGGCCCGCTGGGCTCAACTCCCAGCTGTACAGGGAGTTTCAGAGCCAGGCTCAGCTGATCCTGGACCGGCCAGGTCACACCCAGCTGAAAGTGGAAGAGGCGGAAATCATGGTAGGGGGAGCTCAAAACCTGGGTTTCCCAGGTCCAGGCTGCCGAGGCCACCTGGCCGCAGCAGGCCAGCAGCGCCAGGGTTAGGAACACTTGTGCCAGTTGTCTCATGGCGTTCCTCCTCAAAACTCGGCTACCGCCTGGTTCAAGAGGCGCAGCCGGCGTTCCACTGAGGTTAACAGCTTTTCCACACTGGATAAGGGGGGAAGCTCCGGGAAGTGGAGGATGTAGCCGCTGAAGTCTTCCAGGAAGACCCTCGGCGGCAGCGCCCGCACCCCGCTGGCGGGGTCGGCCACCACCAGGAAACCTTCCACAAGACCCAGCAGCACCACATAGTGCCCGAGCTCCAGGTCCCGGTGGGCCAGGAGCGGGCGGTTGGGGGAGTTGGTGAAAAAGTAGTGCAGTTCATCCCAGGTGAGTTTGTACCCTTCCACAGTCCAGCCCCGGCTGTGGAAATAGCGGGCCAGGTCCGCCAGGGAAACGCCCCGGCCTTCCACCGCCTCCAGCTGAGGCTCGGTGCTTTCCCCAGCCAAGAGGAAGAGGATGGCGCAGGCGGTGGGCCCGCAGTCCCAGGGGGTGCTTTGGCCTAGAAGGCCGTGGTACTTCGTCTCTTGGTAGGGTTGGAGTGAACTCACCAGGTGGAAGAAGAGCACGAGCCAAATAGGCATCACCTCTTTTTGCTCCCAGTTTAGGATCTTTGGGCGCAATTGTCAAGAGAATTTAGAATACTACGGCAAACAAGTATTTTCCTGAACAAAGTGCTTTTTGTGGCAGGGAAATTTACTGATTGTGGTGAATTAATAAACACTTTTTGAGACAAACGTTTTCCCGGACGGGGGGTGTGAAAATAAGTACCTAGACCAGGACTACGGGATCGCCGTGTCCAATTGATCTGAAGGAGGCTGTTACTGTGAGTCGGTTGGCTAACGCTCTGCTGCACATTCGCGGGACTTACCCGGCCTTGAGGCCTGCTGAAAAGCGCGTGGCCCAAGTCATCTTGAGCGACCCCAGGGAGGCGGTGCACTACTCCATTACCCAACTGGCGGAAAAGGCTGAAGTAAGCGATGCTACCGTAGTTAAGTTCTGTAAGCGCCTGGGCTACAAAGGCTATCAAGAGTTCAAGATCATGTTAGCGCAAGATGTGGCGGTGAAGCCGCAGCTCATCCACGGCGAAGTGGAGCCGGGCAATGATGTGCAGACCATCAAAGAGAAGATCTTTCAGGCAAACATCAGCGCCCTGCAGGAAACTGCCCAAGTGCTGGAGACGGAAGCTCTGGAGCGGGCGGTGCAGGCCCTGGCCAATGCCGGCGAAATCCATTTCTACGGGGTGGGGGCCTCCGGCATTGTGGCCCTGGATGCGGAGCAGAAGTTTTCCCGGATCGGACTGAGGACCAGCGCCTTTTTGGACACCCACCTGCAGATCGCCCGCGCGGTACACCTACGGGAAGGGGATGTGGCCGTGTGCCTGTCCTTTTCCGGGGAAACGGTGGAGATCGTGGAGGCCCTGCGCGCGGCCAAACAGGCCGGGGCCCTGACCATTGCCATCACCAGTTTCTCCGGCTCTACCCTGGCCAGGGAAGCAGATGTGCTTCTGCTCACCTCCACTCAGCAGAATCTCTTTAGAAGCGGCGCCATCGCTTCCCGACTTACGCAGCTGAGCACCATTGACGTTCTGTTCATCGCCGTGGCCCTGGTGGATCACGAGCGGGCCCAGGAGGCCATTGAAAAAACCCGGGCCATTTTGTCCCAGCGCCGGCTGGAGCGATTGAAGGGGTCTTGAACACTGGCAAAACGAATAGAGGAGAGCTGGCATGAGGTACGGCTATTTTGACGATGCGAACCGGGAGTATGTGATCGAGCGTCCAGATATCCCAGTTTCCTGGACGAACTACCTTGGTGTAAAGGATTTCTGCACAGTGATCTCCCACAACGGCGGCGGCTATTCCTTTTTCAAATCGCCGCAGCATCACCGCATTACACGTTTTCGCCCCAACGGGGTGCCCCTGGACCGCCCGGGCCACTACGTCTACCTGCGGGACGATGCCACGGGGGAGTACTGGTCCGTTTCCTGGCAGCCGGTGGGCGTTGACCTCAGCAAGGCGGCTTACCAGTGCAGGCACGGCCTATCCTACTCCAAATTTCTCTGCTCTTACCGGGACATCGAAGCCCAGCAGCTGCTCTTTGTTCCCGTCGCCGATGACCTGGAGCTTTGGGATGTGCGTCTCAAGAACACTTCCCCCGAGACCCGGCGGTTAAGTGTCTTTACCTATGTGGAGTTTTCCTTCCATCATGTGGACATCGATAACCAGAACTTCCAGATGAGCCTCTATGCCAGCGGTTCAAGCCTCCAGGATGGGATCATCGAGTATGACTTTTTCTACGAACCGTGGACCTTCCATTATTTTACCGCCAACTTCGAGCCCGACAGCTATGATTCCATAAGAGATGAATTCATCGGCCCCTACCGCACGGAAAGCAATCCTGTGGCGGTGGAAAGGGGAGTGTGCTCCAACCGCAGCCAGCTTGGGGGCAACCACTGCGGGGCTCTGCACAAGCGGCTCAGCCTCGAGCCCGGGGAAGAGGTGCGCCTGATTTACCTTTTGGGCGTGGGCCATCGCCGCGCTGGCCAGGAGATGCGGAAAAAGTACGCTGATCCCGCCAGTGTGGATGCGGCCTTTGTGGAGCTGCAGCGCCACTGGCAGCAGAAGCTGGAGGCCCTGCAGTGCCGCACGCCCCATGAAGGCCTGAACACCATGATCAACACCTGGAACCTCTACCAGGCGGAAACCTGCGTGGTCTGGTCAAGGTTTGCTTCTTTTATCGAAGTCGGGGGCCGCACCGGGCTGGGCTATCGGGATACAGCCCAAGATGTGTACAGCGTGCCCCATACCAACCCCGCAAAGGTCAAGCAGCGCCTGGAGGAACTCCTCCGGGCACAGGTGAGCCAAGGATACGGGCTGCACCTGTTTGAGCCAGAGCTCTTCGACCCTTCCCGGCCGCCCCGGCCCAAGTTCAAATCGCCCACTGTGGTCCCGGAGCCTCCGAAAAGCAGCTTGATTCACGGGCTGGAAGACACCTGTTCCGATGATCATCTGTGGCTGGTGCCCTCGGTGTGCGAGTACGTTAAGGAAACGGCGGATGTGGGCTTTTTCCAGGAAGTTTATCCCTTCGCCGACGGGGGCGAGGCTGCGGTGTACGAACACCTCAAGCGGGCCCTGGACTTTTCCGCCGCACAGGTGGGGCAGCGGGGTATCTGTAAGGGGCTGTGGGCCGATTGGAACGACTGCTTGAACCTGGGCGGCGGGGAAAGTGCCATGGTTTCTTTTCTGCACTACTGGGCGCTGCAGGAGTTTATTGAGGCCGCGGAATTCCTGGGACATGGAAAAGATGTGGAGTGCTACACGGCCCTGGCGGAAAAGGTGCGGCGCACCTGCGAGGAAGAGCTGTGGGATGGCCAGTGGTACCTGCGGGGCTTCACCGCCCAGGGCGCCAAAATCGGCAGCAGGGAGAACGAAGAAGGGCGGATCCATTTGGAGTCCAATGCCCTGGCTGTTCTCTCCGGGGCTGCTTCCCGGGAGCGGGCCCTCTCCTGCATGGATGCGGTGGACCGCTATCTTTATTCCCCCCGGGGTCTGCACTTGGTCTGGCCCGCCTACACCAAGCCCGACGACGGCGTAGGGTTTGTCACCAGGGTCTACCCTGGCATCAAGGAAAACGCGGCCATCTTCAGCCATCCCAACCCCTGGGCGATCATTGCCGAATGCCGCCTGGGCCGGGGCTCCCGGGCCATGAAGTTCTACGATGCGCTTTTGCCCTACAACCAAAACGACGAGATCGAGATCCGCCACGCCGAACCCTATTCTTACTGCCAATTTATCGTGGGTAGAGATCACGAACTATTCGGGCGGGCCCGGCATCCCTGGCTCACGGGCAGTGCCGGATGGAACTACGTGGCCGCGACCCGCTGGATCTTGGGCGTGCGGGTCTCGTACCGCGGGTTGATCGTGGATCCCTGCATCCCCGCAGACTGGCCCGGGTTCAAGGTTAACCGCAGGTGGCGGGGGGCGCTGTATCTGATCACCGTGGAAAACCCCCAAGGGGTGGAACGGGGCGTCAAGTCCATCACCCTCAACGGGAAACCCCTCAGCGGGGAAATCCCAGCCCAGCCGCGGGGTACCGTGAACGAGGTTGTGGTGGTGATGGGTTAAGGTGCAGGACTTCAGCTTGGAAAGAAAGCCGCTAGGCTCAGCTAGCGGCTATTTGCTAGTTTAGCCAATTTCCGGAACGGCCGCCCGGATGCCCAAGGAGTCTAGGGTGCGGCGCACATCTTCCTCGGCAAAGGCTAGGCGCCCCGCCTGCCAGCAGCAGTAGGTGGGGACGCTGCGCTCGATGGTGGCCAGTTCCCGATAGAGGTGGGCCTCTTCTTGTTGTTGCGCCAGGTTCTGCCCGGCTTTCCCCGGCAGCAGATCGGCGTTTTTGATCAGCTCATCCAGGGAACCGAACATATCCAGCCAGCGCACTGCCGTTTTGGGCCCCACCAGGGGAATGCCTGGAATGTTGTCACTGCTGTCGCCCACCAGGGCTTTGTAGTCGGGAACTCGCTCTGGGGGAACGCCCAGTTCATACCGGACGATCTCCGGCGTGAAGAGCTTGTTGGCCCTGCTGTTGGGGACCACCACAGTTACCCGCTCCGAAACCAGCTGCAGGGCATCCCGGTCCGTGGTCACCAGATAGCAGTGGGTGTCCGCCGGGGCATAGTGGCTCATGGTACCCATGATGTCATCCGCTTCGTAGCCGGCGAGACTCACCAAGGGGATGCTGAAACTGGCGATCACCTCTTCAATCAGTTCAATCTGGCCCCTCAGCTCCTCCGGCATGGGGGGCCTGTGCTCTTTATAGGCGGGAAAGAGTTCGTGACGGAAGGTGGGGCTGGGGTGATCGGAGGCTACGAAGAGGTAATCCGGCTGGAATTGCCGCATCAAACTGGTTAGGGTATTATAAAAGCCGAGGACGGCGTTGATAATTTGACCATCCTGCCGTCTAATAGATGTTGGTAATCCGAAAAAAGAGCGGTATACTAAAGAAAAACAGTCCAAGATCAAACAGGTAGACAAGGCGCTGACTCCTTTGAACGGCATTTAGTATTTATTATAACACACCCTTTCCCCCTTGGGCTGAGAAAGGAGCGCGGTTCCATGCAGAATCCGGTTGAACAGGCTCTAGCTCTCCAGAACATCGCGGTGGTTGGCTTAAGCAGAGATCCAGCCAAGGCGGCCCACACCGTTCCCCGCTATCTGCAGATCCAGGGGTACAAGATTTACCCCGTCAACCCCTTCGCCGGCCCGGAGCTTCTGGGCGAAAAGGTGTATAGCAAAGTGAGTGAGATCCAGGGGCCAGTGGACATGGTTGTCATCTTCCGGCCTTCTGAAGAAGTCCTTCCTGTGGTGGAAGATGCCCTCAAGCGAGGGGACATCAAAGCCATTTGGCTCCAAGAGGGCATCGTCAAC
>DGEY01000055.1:14210-19282 GCA_002391385.1 Firmicutes bacterium UBA3914
CTGATCTTTGCCGGGGCAGCCCTGGCCTCCGGCGGGCCTGATCTGGCCCCCGGCTGCCAGGAGCCCCTGGCCCTGCCCGCGGACAAGATCCTCCGCATCTCCCAAGATTTGGTGGAATTCGAGCACCATGGATTTCTGCCCATCAGCCCCGAGGTGGAGTGCTACCAGCACTGGGAAGAGGAAATCCTGCCCATTCCCCTGGATGCGGTGAAGGTGGGTTTTGAGCAGGTGGTGGCCACCCTCTTCCTGGGGGAAGTGGTCCGTTTTGATGTGTACGATCCCCTCTATATCCGCACCATCAGGGTGGCCATCAGCACCGACCAGTTCCAGGGCATCGAACATCGGGAGCTGCGTTTTTCTTCCCCCACCAGGCTGTATGTGGAGGAAAAGGGTACCGGGCGGGGCTTTCAGCTCCAGGCCGGGGAACAGACGGTGGTGTCCGTCCAGGATGGCGGGTTCCAGGTGGTGGACGGGCGGGGGAACCTTTGGGAGTTCGGCCCCCGCATCTATGTGGAAACCGACCCGGGCGGCCTGATCCAGATCGATTCTTTTCAGCGGGGTGTGGGCACACCCTTTTTCCCCCGCTATCGGGGGCGTTTTGAGCTCACCGTCGCGGAAGGGGATACCTTCCTGGCCATCAACGAGGTGAGCCTGGAGGATTACCTCCGGCAGGTTGTGCCTAGTGAAATGCCGGTTACCTGGCCCCTGGAAGCGTTGAAGGCCCAGGCGGTGGCGGCGCGCACCTACGCGGTGGCCCAAGCGGTCTATTCCCGCCAGGGCCACTTGGGTTTCCACGTCGCGGACAGCACCAACTCCCAGGTGTATAACAACGAATTGGAATCTCCCCGGGCCAGCCAAGCCATCCTAGAGACTGACGGGGAGATTTTAGTGAACCCCGACGGTACGGTGAGTGCAACCTATTTTTACTCCACCTCGCCCCGGGGGATGCTCAGCGACCTGGCCAGCTGGCAGGATCTGAGCCAGCTGGCCCTGGAGGGCAGTTCCCCCTGGTTTCGCTGGAAGTGCTCCTTCAGCCGGGAGGAGCTGGCGCGGCTTTTGGCCCCTTACCTCCCCAGTGGCTTTGGGGAATTGGTGGGTCTAGAGGCGGCGGAGCGGGATGAGCGGGGGCGGGTAGTTAGGCTGCGCCTTGTGGGCAGTCAGGGAGAAGCTTGGATCGACGGAGAGTTAAACGTGCGCCGGGCCCTGCAGCCCGCCTCCCTGCAGCGGGTGCGGGACAGCCTAGGCCGGCAGACGCTTTTGCCCAGCGCCCATTTCTTCCTGGAGGTTCAGCGGGATGGCAGCGGCAAGCTGCAGGCGGTGCAGGTCTACGGGGGCGGGGCAGGTCATCAGCTGGGCATGAGCCAGTGGGGGGCGAAGGGCATGGCCGAAGCAGGCCACGATTACTTAACCATCTTGAACACCTATTACCCGCAATCGCGCTTAATTACCCATACAGAACAGTTGAGGTACTAGGCCATGGATAAGACAGACAAGCCGCAATGGAAAATCCCTTGGCGGGGATTACTTATTGCGCTGGTGGTGAGCGCCGCGGTCCTGGCTGTGATCTTCTGGCAGATGGTCAACCCCCGGGATGTCCTCCAGGAGCTGAGGCAGTATCCGCTCAGCTATTTTTTTGGTGCCCTCTTTTTTGTGCTGGCGGCCTGGCTAGTGGATGGGCAGCGCATCGGCACTTTGGCCCGGGCCCTGGGCCAGCGCATTCCCTGGTGGGAACTGGCCATCATCCTGGGGGCGGCTAACTTCCTCACCCTGGTTACGCCCTTCGCGGGCGGCGGCGGTGCCCTCATCGTCTACTACCTCTACCGCCGGGGTCTTAGGTCCCCACAGGCGACCGCGGTGGTTTTAGGCGGGGGGCTCGCGGGGCAGACGGCCCTGGCCCTTTTGGCCTTTGTGACCTCGGCCACGCTGCGCAGTGTGCCCTTCGACCTGGCACCCTACTTTACCGGGGTGAAGTACGGGGCCCTGGCGTATCTTACCATCCTCACGGCTCTGCAGTTCGCCATTGTCCGCAGTGAGCGGATCTTCCAGTGGCTCTTCCGCAAAAGAGGCGGTCAATCCCGTTCCGCAGCGTGGATCGCCGATTTCCGTTCCGCTTACGAGCTGCTGCTCACCAAGGGGCAGGGGCGCTATCTGCTTTGTGTGGCTGTGGCCTTTGCTTATTATGTGGTCTACTACACGGGGAGTTTTCTTCTGCTCAGCGGTTTTGGCATCTTCTATCCCGGGCTGCGTTTTGCCCTGGCGGTACTCTTTGGCGTGGCCCCCGTGTTTTCCCCCATCCCCGGCGGTGCCGGTCTTTCCGAAGGAATCTCCTGGGCGGTTTTGGACAGCGTACTGCAGCCCGATGAACTGGCCAGCTTCATCGTCCTCTGGCGAACCGTGGTTTTTTATATCCCCATTTTATTGGGCGGCACCATCTTTGTCTTTTTGGTCATGCGTTGGGCTGCCGGCAGTAATATTACGGGGGGAAGCGGGGAATAATTCAGGAGGCAAGAGGCAGGAGCTATCAGGACTGCTCACTTCTGCGACCTGAAGGGGTGATCACATGGGTTATCGGCAGCAGCTCAAACAGGCCCGGGAGATGCTGCAGGCGGAAATTGAGGAACTGCGGGAAAAGCTAGCGGCTAAGGAGCAGGATCTGCGCAAACTGGACAATTTGCTAAAGCAGTCGGGCAGCCCCCGGGATGCCCGTCCCTCCCTGACCAGTCAGATTGTGGGAACCCTCTACCTCTTAGCCCAGGAGTATCCCGAGGGAGTTCCCGCCAGGGCGGTGGTCCAGAGATTCGCGCAGATCCGGGAGGATGTCAACGAATCCACCATCCGCTCCACCCTGTATCAGGTGGTGCGCAAAATACGGCCCACGGAGATCCTGGTGGGGGATGCGGTGGAAAGGGTGCGGGTGGTGAAAAACGGTCCGCTTTACGATGTGCAGTTAGTGGCCGAACAGGAGGCGGAGCTCCTCTAGGTCGCGGGTGAAGCGCGCCGGGGGTAGAGAATCCAAGAAGCTTGCTCCGTAGGCGGTGGTGAGGATGCGTTCATCGAGAATGATCACACCGCCTTTGTCTTGCCTGCTGCGGATCAGCCGGCCGAACCCCTGTTTGAGGCGGAGGATGGCCTGGGGCAGGCTGTATTCCAAAAACGGGTTACCCCCCGCTTGGGCGATGGCCTCCAGGCGCGCCGCGATGACGGGCCGGTCCGGTACCGTGAAGGGCAGGCGGGTGATCACCACAGCCTTTAAGGCCTCCCCGGGCAGATCGATCCCTTCCCAGAAGCTGTTGGTACCAAAAAGCAGTGAACGGGGGTTATCCCGGAAGCTCTCGATGAGGCTCAGGCGGGGTCCATCCCCCTGCTTGTAGAGGTCATATCCTTCCGCTTCCAGTTTGGGCCAGATAGCTTCCGCCACCTGATCCATCAGGCTGTAGCTGGTGAAGAGGGCCAAAACCCCGCCCTTGGTGGCAGCCGCCGTGCGCAGGACCAAATAGCCCACGTAATGGGCGTAGCGGGGGTGCTTGGGGTTCTTCGCCTCCTTGGGCACACAGAGGATGGCCTGGCGGTCGTAGGCAAAGGGGGAACCTAAAATGAGCCCCGCGGCCTTATGCAGACCCAACTGGTTTTGGATGTAGGCGAAGGAATGGTTGGTGCTCAAGGTGGCCGAGGTTAGGATGACCGAAGGGGTCTGGTTAAAGAGGGTTTCCTCCAACAGGGACCCGATCTTGATGGGAGCCGCGGTGAGGCAGGGCTCCCCGTTTTGTATTTCCGCCCAGTAGGCGTAGGCGGGATCTTCAGCCGCGAGGATCAATTCCAGGGAGTCCAGGAGCCTGGAGGTGAAGGAGGTGAACTGCTCCACAAGGCCCAAAGCTTCCCCTTCCTCTTCCAGGGTGCATTCCTTGAGCAGCTCCTGGATGTCTTTGAGGTGCTTGTCCAAAGTGGTTTGGGCGAAAACGCCGCGGTTTGCCCCCGGGAGGGGCACCGTGTGGCTGGTGATCAGACCTTCGATTTGGCTGAAGTACTGGCCCGCTTCCTTCACCAGCTGGTCCAAAACCACATGGAGGTCCTGCACCACATATTCTGGGACATAGTCCCGGAGTACCCCCAGAAGCTGCACCCCGGTGCGGTAATAGGCCAGGAAGCTCTTGCGGGTGAGCTGGTGGCTGTAGGCATTGGTGGCCACATCCTCCAAATTGTGGGCTTCATCGATCACCACCGCATCAAGCCCAGGCAGCACCCGCCCTTCCGTGCGGGCATCGGCCAAGAGCATGGCCTGGTTGGTAATGATCAGGTGGGCCTTGGCCAGGCGGTGGCGCAGGCTCCAGTAGAAGCAGCCCTTGAAATGGGAGCAGCGCTCCTCGGGGCAGCTCTCCTTTTCGCAGCAGATCTCCGACCACACTTCCCAGGGAATGGGGAAGGGAACTTCGCTCACGTCCCCCGTCTCCGTTTCCCCGGCCCAGCGCTGCAGGGCCTCAAGATCGGTGACCAGACTGAGCTGGCCGGCGCGCCCCTGCAGAAACTCCTGCCAGCGGCGGAGGCAGAGGTAGTTGGAGCGGCCCTTAAACACTTCCACCTTGAACTCCAAGGGCAGCACTTCCTGGAGGAAGGGTATGTCCTTATGGTAGAGCTGTTCCTGCAGAGTGAGGGTGTGGGTGGCGATCACCGCCAGTTTGTTTTCTTCAACGGCATAGTAGATCAGCGGTAGAAGGTAGGCGAGGCTTTTGCCCACCCCGGTACCGGCTTCGATCAGGGCGTGTTCTTTACTGCCCAGTACCCGGTAGATATGTTCAGCCATCTGGATCTGCTCGGGACGGTATTCGTAGGATTCCAGCTTGTCAGCGAGCAGGCCCTCCGGCCCCAAGAGAGCTTCAGCGTGGAAAGGCACATCGGTCACCACCTTGTCGATTCATTATACCATAGGGAAGGCAGTGCCTGGTAGACAGGTTCCGGAGCTTGACTGATTTGGCAATAAATGTGATAATAACCGGGGTGAGCTGGTCTTTAGGGAACGATGCCAAACTAAGGGTGGGTGTATGCATTGAAACAAGGAATTGCACTACGTATCGCTG
>DGEY01000019.1:0-6047 GCA_002391385.1 Firmicutes bacterium UBA3914
GGCTTGCAATGATGGCTACCGGGTGCGCTTCTACAGCGCCCCGGCCTTGGCCAACGAATTGGTGGAAGCTGATCATCAGCACGAACCTGGAGTTCTCGAAGTGGGTTCAGTTTTTTGGAGATCCTCCAAGGCGAAAGGTTATCCACACTACTCAGCAATTGCCCGCACAGCGGGCTTTTTGCTTTTCCCAGGCCCCTCTCCCTTCGCAGTGGGGCCCAGTTTGGCGGCTGGGAAGCTCTGCCGCCCTGTGAAAAAGTTGACACTTGGTCCGGGCTTTGATATCCTTAAGGCAACTTACAGGGGCTGTACATAAGATATTACCGAGACGACGCTGCGCAGCGTGCAGTCTGTGTAGAGGGGGAGGATAGATGAAGAAAAAAGTGCGGTTGTATGGCTTCAACAACCTCACCAAGGCCTTGAGCTTTAACATCTATGACATTTGCTATGCCAAGTCGAGACGGGAGCGGCAGGATTATATCAAATACATCGACGAGCAGTACAATTCCCAGCGCCTGACGGAAATCTTGACGGAAGTGGTGGACATGATCGGCGCCAAGGTGCTGAACATTTCCACCCAGGACTTCGAGCCTGAAGGTGCTTCAGTCACGGTGCTGATCGCCGAGGAAGAGCTGGTTCCCGTGGGCGATACCATCGTGGCCCACCTGGACAAGAGCCATGTCACGGTGCATACTTACCCTGAGTACCACCCAGATACCAGCCTGGCCACTTTCCGCGTGGATATTGACGTGGCCACCTGCGGGGAGATCAGCCCGCTCAATGCTTTAGATTTTCTGATCAACTCCTTCGACTCCGATATCATCACCATAGATTACCGGGTGAGGGGCTTCACCCGGGCCGTGGATGGAAGGAAGCTGTTTATGGATCACGACATCACCTCCATCCAGGACTTCATCAGCCCCGCCATCCTCGCCAAGTACGATGCAGTGGACATCAACGTATACGGAGCTAACCTCTTCCATACCAAGCTGCTCATCAGGGAACTGGATCTGGAAAACTACCTCTTCAACACCGACCCCTACGAATTCTCCCCCAAGGAGCGCATGGAGATCGCCGCTAGTTTGCGCAGGGAGATGATGGAGATCTTCAGCGGCTGCAACGTCTACTAGAAGGAGTGGATGGATTGGACCTCTGGTTTACTGAGCAGTTATCGGATCACGTGCGTCTTTCCCTGCGGGTCACCCGCCATCTATACAGTGGAGAGAGCCCTTTCCAAAGGATCGATGTGCTTGATTCGGTGGAATTCGGGCGGGTTCTTCTAATCGACGGCCTGATCATGATCACCGAGCGGGACGAGTTCATCTACCACGAGATGATCACCCATGTGCCCATGGCCGTGCACCCCAGTCCCCGCCGGGTGCTGGTGGTGGGGGGCGGCGATGGGGGAACTGTGCGGGAACTCTGCCGCTATGACCGCATAGAGCACATAGATCTGGTGGAGATCGATGAGCTGGTGGTGCAGGTGGCCAAGGAGTTCTTTCCCACCACCTCCAGCGGTTTTGCCGATCCCCGTGTTCAGCTGCACTTTGCCGATGGGGTAGATTACGTGCGCAAGTGCGGCACTAAATACGATTTGATAATTGTTGATTCCACCGATCCCATCGGACCCGGTGAAGGCTTATTCACCCAGGAGTTTTACCAAGACTGCTTCCGCATCCTAAATGATGATGGCATCATGGTCAACCAGCACGAAGGGCCCTTTTACGCAGAAGATGCCAGGGCCTGCCAGCGCGCCCATGCCCGCATTGTCCAGGTTTTCCCCATCAGCCGGGTGTACCAAGCTTGTATCCCCACCTATGCTTCTGGACACTGGCTCTTTGGGTTTGCCTCCAAGAAGTATCATCCTGTGAAGGATCTGCGGGCGCAGGAGTGGGAAGCCCTCGGGCTGAAGACCCGCTACTACAACACCAAGCTCCACAGGGGAGCCTTTGCCCTGCCGGTCTATGTGGAAGAGCTGCTCGCGGCGGTGGAGTAAGGCGGAGCTGTACCTACTCTTGAGTCCATTCGGCGCCTGCTTTGGGCCTCGGCCTGCCGCGCCCTGCCAAGTAGATGAGAAATGCCAGCGCATCCCGCTGGTTTTTTTGTCTTGACTTCAACGCCTCCAGCCGCCGCGCCGCCTCAGAGGGGTGCATGGCCTCCTGCTGGGCCAGCTCTGCCGGGATGATCGATCTTTATCTGGTCCACTGGCTGTTGAGTGTCTTCTGGGCGCGGCACAGGGGCATCTATCTCTGGCGGTGGACCTTGTTTACCGCTTGCAGATGCGCCGCCGTCCAAAAGGCCGCGCCCCAGTGCTACCTCGCTGGAAGCGGTAACCGCCAAAAGAGAAACGGCCGCTTTTCAGCGGCCGCTCAGCTTGCCACGTACAGGGGGGAATTCCCGCCTGCCGAAGCCGACATTCATGCGGAAGCTCAGCTCAACTTCCCCGGGAGTGAAGGTGCAGGTTAAGTGATAGGAAAACGGTGTTTCCACCAGGCGGGTCATGATTTCCAAAGTGTTGGCGCTCTGCCGGGCTGCGCAGGAAAAGGCCGGTGAGCTGCCCTGGACAGAGGGGCTCGGCGGGGGGAAGCTGCCCTCGCCGTAGCGGCCGTAGCCGCAGGTGATCTCCGCCTGGCCCTGGGGCAGTTCCAAAGCGGCGTAGATGGAATCGTCGCGGAAGGTGAAGCTAATGGCCTTTACCCCCAGCTCGCTATGGGGAAAGACGTAGCGTCCAGCAAAACTCTCTTCAGTGCCCCGCTTTTCCCCGGGGAGGGGAGCTAGGGCCAGGTTTTCCAGCTTGGCCAGGAGCCGTTCCTGTTCTTCGTTGGCTTCCGGAAGGGGATCGGGGGAAAGCGCGGGGAGGATGATCTCCCAGATGCCATCCAAGACCCCCTGCATATCATCGGTTCCCGCGGTGATGGCCACCACCAGATCCTTTTCCGGGACAACAACGCAGAACTGCCCGAAGGCGCCGTCACCCCGGTAGGCGTTGTGCCGGCAGCGCCAGAACTGATAGCCATAGCCCTGCCGCCATTCGATGGCCACATTGTCGTTGTCAATCTGCTTGCTGGTGGCTTCCCGGATCCAGGCGGGGCTGAGCAGCTGCTGGCCGTTCCACATACCCTCCTGCAGGTAGAACTGGCCGAACTTGGCGATATCCTCAGTCTTCAAGCTCAAACCATACCCGCCGGTGTCGATACCCCGGGGGCATCTCTCCCAGGTGGCGCCGGTGATGCCCAGGGGCTGGAAGAGGCGGGGGGTTAGGTAGTCCAGGAGCCTTTGGCCTGTAACCTTGTGCAGGATGGCGGAGAGCATGTAGGTTGCGGCGGTGTTGTACACAAAGTGGGTGCCCGGTTCCCGGGGCACCTCTTCCGCCAAGAACGCCTTCACCCAATTGCCGTCGGGGGCGGCGTGGACCCGCCCGGATGGATCCTCCTCATGGCCTGTGGACATGGTGAGCAGGTGGCGGATGCGCATCTTGGCCAGGTTGGGGCCGACCTTTTGCGGCAGCTCCTCCGGGAAGAAGCTGCACACCTCATCGTCGACAGTGAACAGACCTTCCTGCACGGCAAAGCCAATGGCCGTGGAGGTGAAGCTCTTGCTCAAGGAAAAGAGCATGTGGGGACGTTCAGGACCGTAGGGCTTCCACCAGCCCTCCGCCAGCACCTGGCCGTGGCGGAGGAGCATCAGGGAATGGATCTCCAGCCGCTTGCGGGCAAAATAATCCAGAAGTTCGCCGACTGCAGCCGAGGGCAGGCCCTGGCTTTCTGGGGTAGTGCGCTTGAGACCTTCTGTTTCCGACATCTCGCTCATCCTTTGCTAAGGCATTTTCCGCGATTATTCGCCAAACAGGGAGAAACCCCTCCAAATCCGCTCCTTGGCCTGATATTTCGAGGGTTTTCTGCCTGTAGAAGTCTCCGGGTTTACCTGCAGCAAAGGACAAGGAGATAAACGGTGGATGCCTAATACTACCCGTAAAGATGGCGCGGGCTTTCGAAGGAGGATGCCACATCCGCTCAGTACTATCGACTTGAGGTGGCAGACTTTTTACTGCTTCCCTTAACGGTTGCTTTGAACGTTGATACCTGAGTTACTGGGTGGGCCGTGGATCCTGGGTGAAAGGAAGTTTAGGAACCGCTTAGGTTTTGAGTCAGTTCAAGGAAGAGAGGGGGACCGCAGGTGACTGATCAGCAAAAGGAGGTCCTGGAGGCTAAGGTAGCTGCCCGGGAAGTGCTGCGCCGGCTGGATGAGGTGGAAAGGACGCTGCGCGGGGCGCGCAATTGGGGCTTTTTCGACCTGTTTTCCAACCGGAGCTTCCTATCAAGTTTGGTGAAATTCGGCAAGATCAACAAAGCCGAAGACCAGCTCCGCCAAGTACAGGCTGCCTTAAGGCGCCTCCAGAAGGAGTTGGGGGATATCAATCTCTCTGTGCGGGAGTCGTTGAATATCGGCAGCTTCCAGGCCTTTTTGGATATCGCTTTCGACAACATCATCTCAGACTGGCTGACCCAGAGCAGGATCCACGAAAGCCTCCGGGAAGTGGCCTATGTCAAGCGGGAAGTGCAGCAGGTACTGACTCGCCTGGAAGAGATGGAAAGAGAGCTGTAAAGCGGCGGCAGAGGCATGACACGAGCGGCATTGAGCATCTTCAGTGCCGTTTTTTTGCTGGCAGAAGCGGGCCTGTAAGGTATAGTTCTTGTTACCAGCGCTCGACCATATGCCGGCGGTGTTACCACGTGAAGAGACAGTTGGCTTCTGTGTCAATGGCCGGACGGGCGTTCCGCTGCGGAGCCGTGGCCTATCTGGCTTAATGATAATTGGACCACCGAAGTGGGTGGGCTGGACACGCTTGCGCATTGGTTTTCCAGGTCTTGCTTGCCAAAGGGTTCCATACGCGGGCACGGTGACGAATCGG
This sequence comes from Firmicutes bacterium UBA3914, assembly GCA_002391385.1. Classification (GTDB taxonomy): domain Bacteria; phylum Bacillota; class Limnochordia; order Darwinibacteriales; family Darwinibacteriaceae; genus DTU010. The sequence goes on from DGEY01000019.1 coordinate 4,910, forward strand.
CTCTGTGCCACTGGACGTGACGTCTCAGTCCGCTAGTAGGCAGGATATCCAGGGACAGCGCTGTGGCTGTGGACCGCAGCTGGATATGGCCGAAGTAGAGGACGACTGGAGCAATGGTGGCCGGCCGCGTTCCCCATTGGAGTTAACCTCTGGGGGTTAACTTACCAAAGTTAACCTTAAGAAGTTAACTTTTTCATGCTAGAATGGAGTCAGTTCCTGGAGGTGAACCTCGGTGAATCTCTCGCCCAACTACTTGTTCGTGTTAACTCTCACCACGGGCTATGAGTACTTCCTCAAACACTGTTGGCAGACACTGAGGCTATGGCGGCAGAAGCCCGCTTGGGGCTACGCCTTCTACCCACTGGTTCATTGGCTGTTGTTGGGAGGCACCGGCTGGCTCTTGTCGAAGTGGACACTCAGCACAATTGGAGGCTCTGGCATGGTGTAACGCTTGGGGCCTGGCTCTCCTTTGCGCTGCTCTTGGCGCTGGCTGGAAGTCTGGAGCTGCCTCTGCAGTTCTTGGTTGAGCGAGTTAGGAGGCGCACAGGCGTTTTCTTGTACCAACTCAACTTCTTGGTGCTCTTAGTTGTTGTTCTTCTTTCGAGACTGATGGACTGCGCGCCGAGATTTGCGCTAGACTACCGATTGATCTTCCTCTTCGTCTTTTTAGCCCATCCTGCCAACCACATTATCCGCTTGGCCTTGGCGCGAGTAGAGCCCGCGATGGTCAAAGAGAGCAAGGGTGCAAACCATGAGGAGTTCCCTGAAGTGGCAGCTGCATCTGAAGCGGCTCAAGTAGATGACAGGTGCTTACGAATAGGGCGGAGGATAGGGACTATAGAGCGGTGGCTTATTGTCCTGCTCATGGCCACGGGTAACATCCCCAGCATAGGTTTGGTGATCACCGCAAAATCCATAGTTAGGTATCCTCAGCTGAGGGATAGAGCTTTTGCTGAATACTACCTTTTTGGCACGCTGCTCAGTGTTGTGGTTGCCTTGGGGAGTGGTTTGGTGGTACTGGGGGGGATTTGACGTGCGCTATGTAGCAGTGAAGGTTGACATGGTGAGTTCCAGGCTGCTGCAGCAACGGGGTGAGGTGCAGAGGCGCTTCTTGGACATCGCCGGAGAGATTAACGAC
>DGEY01000019.1:6321-8467 GCA_002391385.1 Firmicutes bacterium UBA3914
CATGGGTGTTCAGAGTATGCGAGTATGTGTCCCTTGCCCTGGCAGAGGTAGAGTTCCGCTTCGGAGTGGGATTTGGTACCTTGAGTACGGAGCTTCAGCCGATCTCCATCGGCATGGATGGTGAGGCGTGGCAAAATGCAGAGGTGGCCCTAACCAGAGCGAAACGGAAAAGACTGCATATCGCGTTTTGTGGATTTGGTCGAGAGTACGACCTGCAGCTTGAGGCATTGGGTAACCTGCTCTGCCACCTGCAGGCGCGCTGGACGCCAGAGCAGATGGAAACCATCCGCCTGCAGTCCCGCTTGGGCAAACAGGTTGAGGTTGCCGCGGCTTTGGGAATCTCCAAGGCAGCAGTGTCGAAAAGGCTGACAGCCGCGGGGTGGCACCACTATTCCCGAGGCAGGGTTGCTTTGGAACGCCTTCTTCTTCAGGCCGTCGAAAGCCTGGACAAAACTGACGAAGGTTAACCCCAGGAGGTTGATATGAGTGAGTCAACTTTGTGGGGTTAACTCCCGCCAAGGGCTCCGGCTGTTTTCAGCCAAGGCCTGCCTGTAAGTCCTTGCCTGAAATTTTTGCGAAGCGTGGCGGGGCTGGGCCAACTCTCCGCTCGGGAACGCAGCGGCGGGCTGCTCAAAACGGGGGACTCGCTTTCGGGGAGATGCCTCCTAAGTGTTTCTGGACGTTTGCTCCACCTAGACCTCATGAAGCGGCATTGGACGATTCCAGTGCCTCTTTCCGCGTTTCCTAGACTGAAAGAGCAAAACGAGTGCCGGGGCGTCGAATCGGCAGCCTCACAGATCAGCGGTCCGCCGGGGGAGGTTCTTTCCACCATGATGCAGATGATCGCCGATACGCTGCAGCGGATCAAAGAGTGCGCACCCTTGCTCTTGGCCTGAACGCCAGGTAGCGCGGTGCGTTTTTCTGTGGCGGCCCTGGAGGCCTGGAGGGAATAGGTGCGCCAGCCCACCATGCCGGTGAGCCGGGGTACTCTACGCAAAACCATCAGTGCCTCCGGCGCCATCCGCGGTGCCCGCCAGGCCGACTTGGGCTTTACCGCAGGGGCAAGGATCGAGCGCATTTTGGTGGAAGTGGGCCAGACCGTGGCAGAGGGTGAGCTCCTTGCGGAGATGGACAGCACCCTGCAGGAGCTGGCCCTGCTCAAGGCGCAGAACGCCTATGAGCTCACCGGCGCTTCGGGCAGCCAAGCTGGATCCGGTTACAGCCCTCAGCTTTGAATAGAAAATAGAAAGAGCGCGGGTTTCCCCCCGCGCCTTTTTTCGTGAGCAGTCTCCTTTTACTTGAGCAGCCTGTGTGCTGCAGCGATGATGCTGTCCACAGAAAGGCCCAGCTCTTCGTGGAGAAGCTCAGGATTGCCGCAGCCGCCGAAGCGATCCTGCAGACCTACCCGGAGCACCCTGGCAGGGTAGCGTTCGCTGAGTAGCTCACAGATGGCTCCCCCCAGGCCCCCCAGAATGCTGTGGTTTTCCACGGTGATAATGCCCCTGGTCTCCTGGGCCGCTTTAAGGATCAGCTCTTCATCCAAGGGTTTCACGGTGAGCAGGTCAATCACCCGGGCGCGGATCCGCTCCTTGGCCAGCTCATCGGCTGCCAAGAGGGCCTTTTCCACCATGTTGCCCACGGCGATGATGGTCAGATCATAGCCGTCCCGCAGCTGTGCTCCCTTGCCGATTTCAAACTGGAAGTCTTCAGCATAGAGGAAGGGCATCTCCGCCCGGCCCAGGCGGATATACGCGGGGCCGTAGGTTTGGGCCACGGCCTCCACGGCCTTTTTGGTGGTAATGGGATCGGAAGGCACAATAACCGTTGTGTTGGGGATAGCCCGCATGATGGCCAGATCTTCCACGGATTGGTGGCTAGCTCCATCGGGGCCGTTTTCAATGCCCGCATGGGTGGCCACCACTTTTACATTCAAATTGGGATAGGCGATGGAGTTGCGGAACTGCTCCACACCCCGCATGGTGGCGAAAACAGCAAAAGTGCTCACAAAGGGAATGAGGCCTGTGGCAGCCATGCCCGCGGCCAGGCCCATGAGGTTCTGTTCCGCGATGCCCGCGTTGAAAAAGCGCTCGGGAAAGGCTTGACGAAACCTGTCGGTCTGGGTTGCTTTGGCCAGATCCGCATCCAG
>DGEY01000091.1 GCA_002391385.1 Firmicutes bacterium UBA3914
AGACATGCCGGGCGCACCGCGGATGCGGAGGACCTGCTGGTCCTCCGCTCGCCTCCTTAACCGACACGGAACTCGTGTAAGAGCTCCTCCACCAGTTCCCCCCTGGCCAGCTCCTGCTTCACCAGGGGAACATCCACAATGTCCCCAAAATGATCCGTTAAGGTGGGCCGCTCCACCTGATAGAAGATGCCGATGGGAATCCTCTCTCCCCACTCCCAGCTCCTGGCCCACGCGGCCTGGCGGTCGCTGCGGTCATAGCCGGCTTCCTGGTCCAGATCGTACACCCGGGAACGGTAGAATTGGTAGGTGTTGATCCGGTTAAAGGTGACGCAGGGCTGGAGAACATCCACTAAGGCAAAGCCTTTATGCTGGATGGCAGCTTTGAGGACCCGGGCCAGATGCTCCTGGTCACCGGCAAAACTGCGGGCCACAAAGCCGGCGTTGAGGGTAATGGCAGTGGCCAAGGGGTTAAAGGGCTCGTTATACGCTCCCAGGGGCGTAGTCCCAGTCACCATCCCCCGGTCGCTCCTGGGCGAAGCCTGCCCCTTGGTTAAGCCGAACACCTGGTTGTCGTGGACAATGTATGTGATGTCCACATTCCGCCTGATGGCGTGGAGGAAGTGGTTTCCCCCCTCAGCATAGCCGTCGCCATCACCGCCCACCGCGATTACAGTCAAATCGCTGTTGGCCAGCTTCGCCCCAGTAGCGGTGGGTAAAGTGCGGCCGTGCAGCGTATTGAGCACATTACCGCTGATATAATGGGGCAGCTTGCCCGCCTGGCCGATACCGGAAACGAAGAGCACTTCCTGGGGTTTGAGCCCCAGCTCGCTTAGGGCCTTGGCCAAGGCCCGCACGATACCGAAATTGCCGCACCCGGGGCACCAAGCTGTCTCCCTGCTCACCACAAACCCTTGCTCAGCCACGGCATTCACCTCCCGGAAGCCTGTCCAAAATATACTTGGCGTTCATGGGCCTGCCGTCATAGCGCCTGATGCTGCCCGTGGGCTTCCAGGCAAAGCGGGAAGCGATGAGCTCCTCCAGCTGCCCAGAGTAGTTGCTTTCCACAATGAACTTCTGGGCAGGTTTTTGTAACAGCTCACCTAGCCTCCGGGGCAGGGGAAAGACCTGGGGTAGGTGGACCCCCTGGGCTCTGCACCCGCGGCTGTTGAGGACGGCCACCGCTTCTGCAATGGCCCCCTTGGTGGATCCGAAACCGATGAGCATGATCTCCGGATCCTCCGCTCCGCAGAGCACGGGGTCCAAGGCGTTATCTTCCACCAGCCTCTGCTTGGCCATGCGTTTTTCCATCATCTTCCGCCTGGTTTCCGTATCTTCGATGAGATGGCCGGCCTCGTCATGCTCATCACCCGCGCTGACCACAAGGCCAGCTCCAAAGCCTGGGTAAAGGCGAGGCGAGATGCCGTCTTCCGTGAAGCGGTGCCGCAGGTAAGCAGGGCCAGCTTCTTCAGGAGCAGCCAGCTTACCCCGGCGGATCTCGATCTTGCTCAGATCGAAAGGCGGTACGGTGGTATAGGAATCGGCCAGATGCTGGTCGCTTAGGACCACCACCGGCATCTGGTATTCTTCCGCCAAGTTAAAAGCATGGGCCATGAGGTAAAAGGCCTCTTCCACATCCCCCGGGGCCAAGACCGCCCTGGGGAAATCGCCAAAGGACATGGCGACGGCAAACCTTAAATCGCCCTGTTCAGTGCGGGTGGGCAGCCCCGTGCTGGGGCCCGGCCGCATGGCGTTGATGACCACAATGGGGATCTCCGCCGAGCCCGCGAGGCTCAAAGCCTCTGTCATCAGGGCAAATCCTCCGCCGGAGGTGGCGGTCATAGCCCGCACTCCGGTGAAGCTGGCGCCAATGGCCATATTGATCGCGGCTATTTCATCTTCCGCCTGCTCCATGATGACCTTGGCTTCCCTGCCGTAGCTGGCGATGAACTCGGTGACACCCGTGGAGGGGGTCATGGGGTAGGCGCTCATAAACTTCACCCCTGCAGCCAAGGCCCCCAAGGGCAGGGCGTCATTACCCCGCAAAACCAGGTGCGGCCTGCTCTTGGCCGGTTTGGCCGGTCGGGGCCTTGCCCCCAGCAGCCCCCTCACCCGCTCAAATCCGTGGGAGGCCACCTGCTGGTTCCCGGCCACAACCGCCTCGCCCTTATCGGCAAACATCAAAGCCAGGGTCTCATGGAGTACAGTAATCTCTTCGCTGAGCAGCGCCCAGACGGCCCCTGCCGCCACCGCGTTGGCCATGATCCTGGGCTGGCCCAGCTCCTCTGCCATGCGGGCAAAGGGCAAACCGATACAGTTCTCCTTTGTTACCAGTTCTTTTGCTGCATCACCTAAAACATCTGGATCGTAGATGACCACTCCGTCCGGTTTGACTTCCCCCAGTTCCTGGGTGACCGTGGTTTCATCCAGGGCAACGAGAATATCGATGTCGTCCTCCCAGGAGGCCACAGGCTGGTCCGCCAGCCGGATCTGGAAGAAGTTGTGGCCTCCCCGAATACGCGACTCGTAATCCTGGTGGGCGAAGAGGTGCCAGCCCTCTTGGGTGGCCGCCCGGAGCAGAATGGTACCTACCGACACCAAACCCTGCCCCGCCTGCCCTCCAATCTTGATGTTTAGGGTCTGCATGATCTGCCTCCCTGCCTAAAACGCCCGGATCTGGCTCTTGGGAGCCTGGCAGATGGGGCATTTCTCCGGTGCATCGCCCTCATGGGTCCAGCCGCAGACGTCACACACGTAGACCGTGCCCAGTTCGATGTCGATCTTCTTCTCCTGAACCGTCTTCTTGGCCTGGCCGTACATGTCGGCGTGGATCTTCTCAGCCTCCAGGGCATAGTGGGTGGAGCGGACCGCACCCTTTTCCTGCTGGAGCTCGGCCACTACTTTAAAAGCAGGGTACATCTCTTCCACTTCGTAGGTCTCGCCATCAATGGCATCCTGGAGGTTGGCCACTGAATCTTTGATCCCGCCCAGCTCCTTCAGGTGGTTGCGGGCATGGACCAGCTCTGCATAGGCAATGGCCCTAAACAGCTTAGCCACATTGGGTAAGCCTTCCTTCTCCGCCACGTTGGCGTAGATCTGGTACTTCATGTGCGCCATGCTTTCTCCGGCAAAAGCATCCCTCAGGTTCTTTTCGGTCATGATTCTCATGCACAAATCCCCTCCCAATTGATAGTGCTAATGGTTACTATAGCATGCCAGCAATTTACTGGCAAGACGCTATTGCTATACATTCGTAACAAGCGCTTCCACTAGATGCTGGGCGGAAACACCTGTTTTGCGCGGTGTGTTGTGGGTAACCTGTGTATAATGTGGAAAACTAAGCCACTTAGTGAATTACCTCACCTCCCCCTAAGTGCCCTACCCCCAGAGCAGCCAAATCAGGATGTAGCCCACGGTCACGGCGGCCAGGGTAAAGGGCACACCCAGCCGCATGAACTGGCCGGCGCTCACTTCATAGCCTTCCCTGCGCAGCAGCCCGATACCGGTGATGTTGGCGGAAGCGCCGATGGGGGTGAGATTCCCGCCCAGGGTAGCTCCGCACAAAAGTCCGAAGTAGAGGAGGTTCGGTTCCACTGCCATAATGGAAGCTACACTGCCCATCACCGGCAGCATGGTGGCCACATAGGGGATGTTGTCCACGAAAGCGGAGATCAAAACGGACATCCAGACAATTAGGGTGTAAACCAGGAAGACGTTACCCTGTCCCGTGCGGGCGATGAAGGCGGCGAACCTTTCGATCACCCCAGCTTGCGTCAGTCCGCCCACCACCACAAACAAACCCATGAGCAAAAGCAGGGTGAACAAGTCGATATCGAGGATGGTCTTCCAGCTGTGCTTAAAGCCTTTCCCCAAAGCCAGATCCCGGATCAAGCCCACCGCGAAGAGGGCAACGCAGATCAAGCCGTTGGTGATGTGGGGTTTTTCGGGAATAAAGGAAGCCAGGATCAGAAGCACGATCATGATCAGAAGCAGATAGCCCGGGAACCTATCCTGCACCTCGGTACGGGCTTGCGGTTGGATCTGGCCCTTGGTGGAGCGCAGCACCCAATACAGGATGGCGGTGGCAGCTACTGCCCCTGCCTGTACCACCCAGAACATCCCGGGCCGGCCCTGGAGCCAGAAAAAATCCAGGAAGTCCAAATTGGCATGCCCGCCCAGGAGGATGGAAGTGGCATCACCCACCAGGGTGGCCGCACCCTGGAGGTTGGAGGCGATGGCCACGGCGATCACGCTGGTCACAGGGGAAATTCCCTGCTTCTTGGCGATACTCATGGCCACCGGGGCCACAATCAACACCGTCGCCACATTGTCCACGAAAGCAGAAATGATGCCGGAAAAGAGAGATAAAGCCACGATGGCCCAGCGAACAGTGGGCGTCTTCTCCAGGATCAGGTCCGCCAGCAGAGCAGGCATCCGGGACTCGATAAAGAGCGAAACAATCCCCATTGTTCCGGCGATCATCAAGATCACATTCCAGTCAATAAAGCCAAAGACCATGTTCAGGGGGACAATACCCACCGCAACAAAGATTCCTGCCGAGACTAGTGCGATATGCGGTCTGTAACGGGGCAGCAATAACAGCAAAAGGTAAGTGATGGCAAATAGTGCGATGGCCAATGTTTGCAATGCAACAACTTCCTTTCAACATTTCTTCTTTGAGGGAATTCTCTTTTGAGCAGAGGGATTCCTCTCCATAAAGACACCCTCTCCCGGAGATTTTGCCCTCGGGATGGAGCCCCCCAATTGCGCTAGTTCTTTCAGCCACGGCAGGGATCGGCTTCCCGGATGACTAATACCCAGAGCAAATCCTCTGCGCACGGAAGTGCCGTCATGATGGAAGGAAAAGGAGGCAGAACGATGGTTGATGTACTCCGTTTTGGTATGGTGGGTGGAGGTCTCGGCTCCTATATCGGCCAGGTGCACCGCAAGGGAGCCACCTTCGATGAGCAGGCCAGGCTGGTGGCGGGCAGCTTCTCCCGGGATTTCCAACGGACGCTGCAAACCGGCCAGCGGCTGGGCCTGGATCGGGAGCGCTTGTACCGGGATCACAACGAAATGGCAGAGCAGGAAGCAGCCCGGGAGGACGGCATTGACTATGTGATCATCTGCAGTCCCAACTACGCGCACTACGCGGCCGCCAAAGCCTTTCTCGAACGCGGTATCCATGTAGTGTGCGATAAGCCCCTGACCGTCACTGTGGAAGAAGCAGAAGAGCTGGCCCAGCTCGCCCAAGAGAAGGGTCTGCTCTTTGCCGTCAGCTATGCCTATGCCCAATGCCCCGCGGTGAAGCAGGCGCAGTTGATGGTGCAAAACGGTGACATTGGCGAGATCCAGGTGGTCATGGCCGAGTACCCCATGGGCTGGCTGGCCGCGCCCGTGGAGCAGGAGGGCGAGGTGCCCTGGCGGACGGACCCCAAGCAGTCGGGCATCTCCAACTGCGTGGGCGACATCGGCACCCACATCGAGAACACCGTGGCCTACATCACCGGGTTGGAAATCGAAGAGCTGTGCGCCCGCTTGGATAACTTCGGCGGGGATAACCGGCCCCTGGATACCAACGCCCACGTGCTCGTGAAGTACAAAAGCGGAGCTGTGGGCAACTACTGGTGCTCCCAGGTGGCCATTGGCTACGACAATCCCCTGAAGGTGCGCATCTTCGGCACCAAGGGCACAATTGAGTGGTGCCAGGAGTTCCCCAACCACCTGCGCGTGGCGAAGCTGGGCCAGCCGCCCCAGATGCTGGCCAAGGGCCAAGAGTACTTCTACCCCCAAGCCAACGAGCTGGCCCGCCTGGGCGCGGGGCATCCCGAAGGCTATTATGAAGCCTTCGCCAACTTCTACCGCGCCTTCAACGGCGCGCTGCTCAAGCATAAGCAGGGCCTGGAACTCACCTCTGAAGATCTGGACTTCCCCGATGTTTTTGCTGGCTTGCGGGGTGTGAAATTCATCCACCGCTGCGTGGAAAGCTCCAAGCGGGGTTCCGTCTGGGTCAAGTTCGACTAAAGCTTCTGGTCTAAAGCGCTAAGTACCCTCGAGGACTTAGCGCTTTTTCCACTTCTCCCCTTAGCAGGATTTGTGTACAAACGGTGGAAAAAAGATCAACTACAAGTTAACTCAAAGACTCAGACCAGAGGGGGGGTTAGCATTGTCTCTGCCCAGAAAACTCTTGGTAAGTGCACTCCTGTGCTTGCATTTGGCCCTTCTCTTCAGCAGCGTCCCGGCAGCGGCGGGCTCCCCAGGGGAAACCGCCCACCTCATCCACGGCCAGGCCTGGCTGGATACTGCTGGTCAAGCCCTGGAAAACCCCGCTTACAAGTACGCCATCTACCAATCCCGTTCCCTCGCGGTTAAACACCCCGAACTGTATCTGCAGGCAGATGCCCTGTTCAACGAGGTTTTGACCTCCCGGCCCAACATGATCAAGTTCTACCGCAACCGCACCCAGGATCCGCAGCGGCAGTGGGAGGAGTACCGCGCCATCCTGCTGAGCCGGAACGTGGAGTTTTTCCGCTGGTCAGAGTTCTCCAGCGCTGAGCACAACCCGGTGAGCTGCCGGGAGCTCTACGGCAGCGCAGCCTTTTTGCCCTTTGTGGATCTGAGGCTCCATTTCATGGCCTCAGCCCTCAAGGGGGCAGACTGGCAGGCCACGCCCCTATCCATGGCGGAATTCCTCTATTTCCAGCACGGCGCGGGCAAGGATTCCTTCATCATCGTCACCGCGGACGGCACCGCCTACCTTTACAAAGCCAGCACCCCCACTTCCCCGGCTGAGCTTTTCACCTACAGCGGCGAGCCCTGCAGGGAACTTGAGGGAGATGCGGTGCTCATCTTCAACCAAGAGTACGTCTGGTATCCCCTCATGGGCAGGGACGATCGGCTGGAAAGCCCGGCTCTGGCGGAAGCGGTGGCCAGCTGCGCCCAAGAAGGTTTCATCCCTGAACTCACGGCGCTGGAAGCGGAACTGGTGGAAATTCTTAAAGAAAGCACAAAACTCCATTCCCAGGAAGACAGGCTTTTAGCCCTGGCCTGCGCCGCCAAGCTGCACACGGCCTCCTGGCGGCTCCATCCAGAGCTTTTCCAGCAGCTGGATCCTTTCTGGGCCGAGATGGCGGGATTCAGCCGCAACCAAGCGCCGGACCCCCTGGGCTGGCGCGGCGCCCGCATCACCCTGCTGAGCAACCGCCTGTGCCCAGTGGCGGCGGAACTGGCCGCGGTGGCCAGGGAAAACAGCAGCAGGGGCCTAAAGGCGCTGATGGACAGCATGGTGCAGGAATACTTCCGGCGGCTGGGCCCCAGCTCCAGTCCCAGGCCACTGACCCTGTGGTACCACAGTGATCTTTACCTCCTCAACCTGGATGATTACCTTTTGGCCAGGGCCGGCAGCGACCTCTCCACCGCCCTGGCCACAGCGGCCATGCTGGATCTAGCGGACATTCCCGGCCTGGAAGTGTATGTGGTGGGAGCAAGGTTTGAGTATGATCTGGGGAGCCACGCCTACTGTGCACTGTTTTTGGGGGAAGAGCGGGGGATCGCCGCCTACGGCCAGTGGTTACCGGAAGCAAACGGTCTGTTCGATCCCGCTGTAGCCGCACAGACAGGCCTGGCCCTCTCCGCCCTGCTCACCCCAAGGGGCTGGGTCAATTTCGCCACAGATGATGATCTGGACTTCCGCCCGGTGAGCTCATCCCTGGAAGCCGACTCCATCCTGCAGCTGCTGCAGGTAGTGAGCCGTAAAACGCAGGGCCAAGCCCGCATCGCCACAGGCTATTCCCGGGAGCTTCTGCAGGCCACGGGTATCTACGACGTTGAACGCTTCATCAGCGAGTTTCCTGCCCTGCCGCTGCAGCGCTACCCCTTTTAGGTGGTGCAGCCTGGCAGGCCTGAACAAACGCCGCGGCATTTGTCCCTGCATTTGACATATGGATAAAGGGTTTTCTCCCCTGTTTACCTAATATCCCCACAAGTATTCTTGCCTGGAGGTGGAACAAGCATGATTGAGGGAAAAGACATCAAGACCCAAGCAGGCACGCTCCGTTTTGGCCTGGTAGGCGGAGCCTCTGGCTCCTTTATCGCCGACGTTCACCGCAAAGCGGCGCTCTTTGACGGACAGGCGGAACTGGCCGCCGGGTGTTTTTCTTCTAAGTACGAGCGGACCCTGGAAACCGGGAAACGGCTGGGCCTGGATCCCCAGCGTCTCTACCGGGACCACGGGGAAATGGCGGAAAAGGAGGCGGCCCGGGAGGACGGCATCGATTTTGTCATTATCGCCACACCCAACTACCACCACTACCCCGCGGCCAAAGCGTTCCTGCAGAGGGGTATCCACGTGGTCTGCGACAAGCCCCTCACTCTGCAGGTGGAGGAAGCGGAGGAACTGGCCAGGCTCGCCGAGGAAAAGGGGCTGCTCTTCTGCGTGACCTACGCCTACTCCCAGTATCCCGCGGTTAAGCAGGCCCAGATGATGATCAAAAATGGCGAAATCGGAGACATCCAGGTGGTTGTGGCTGAATATCCCCAGGGCTGGATGGCCACCCCCGTGGAGCAGGAGGGCAACAAGCAGGCTGCCTGGCGCACAGATCCGGAAAAATCCGGTATCTCCAACTGCGTGGGCGATATCGGCACCCACATTGAAAACACAGTCTCTTACATCACCGGGCTGGAAATAGCTGAACTCTGTGCCCGCCTGGACATCTTCGGTGCAGAGGGTCGGACGCTGGATACCAACGCCCATATTCTAGTCAAGTACAAGAACGGCGCGGTGGGCAGCTACTGGTGCTCCCAGGTGGCGGTTGGCTATGATAACGGCTTGTCCGTGCGCATCTTCGGTACCAAGGGCACCATCGAATGGCGCCAGGAAGATCCCAACTACCTCATCGTGCGCAAGCTCAACCAGCCGGTCCAGGTGCTCTCCCGGGGGAACCCCTACTTCCACCCCGCAGCCGCAGGCATGTCCCGCGTCCCCGCTGGGCATCCCGAGGGCTACTACGAGGCCTTTGCCAACACCTATCTCAAGTTCACCACTGCCCTGCTCAAGCTCAAACAGGGCCTCGAGCTGACGGAAGAAGACCTGGATTTCCCCGATGTCCAGGCGGGCCTGCAGGGGGTCAAGTTCATCCATAAATGCGTGGAGAGCTCCCGGCGGGGTTCGGTCTGGGTTCAATTCGACTAAAGGAGGAGAGCCGATTGTCGCGACCTGTAACCATCTTCACCGGGCAGTGGGCCGACCTCACCTTCGAAGAGGTCTGCCGGAAAATGAGCGAGATGGGCTATGACGGCCTGGAAATCGCCTGCTGGGGCGACCATCTAGACCCCAAAAGGGCTGCAGAAGACCCAGCTTACGTGGAAGACCGCCTGCAGACTTTAGAACGCTACGGCCTGGGCTGCTGGGCCATCGGCGCGCACCTCATCGGCCAGTGTGTGGGCGATAACTGGGATCCCCGCCTGGACACCTTCGCGCCCGACCAGGTGAAGGGGCAGCCTGAAAAGATCCGGGCCTGGGCCATTCAAGAGATGAAGTACGTGGCCAGGGCCGCGCAAAACATGGGTGTTCAGGTGGTTACCTGCTTCACGGGCTCGCCGATTTGGCCCTACTGGTACTCTTTCCCGCCTACGCCGGAAGAGATGGTGGAAGAGGGGTTCAAGAAGATCGTCGAGCTGTGGACACCCATTTTCGATGAATTCGACCGCTGCGGCGTGCGCTTTGCCCTGGAGGTCCATCCCACGGAGATCGCCTTTGATTTTTACACCACCCAGAAGCTTTTGCAGCACTTCAACCGCAGGGAAACCCTGGGCATCAACTTTGACCCCAGCCACCTCCTCTGGCAGGGCCTGGAACCCCATCTGTTCATCAGGGAATTTGCCGATCGCATCTACCATGTGCATATGAAGGACGTGGCGGTAACCCTGGACGGCAGGGCGGGCATCCTCGGCTCCCACCTCAACTTCGGCGATGTGCATCGGGGCTGGAACTTCCGCTCCCTGGGCCACGGCGATGTGAACTTCGAGGAGATCATCCGGGAGCTGAACGCCATCGGCTATCAGGGACCGCTGTCGGTGGAGTGGGAAGACAGCGGGATGGACAGGGAGTTTGGCGCCCGGGAGTCCTTGGAGTTTGTGCGGGGGCTGGACTTCCCTCCCTCCGCCATCGCCTTCGACGATCCCATGAAAAAGTAAGCTCTAGCATGCTGAGCACGGGCTGCTGGTTTTCGGACCAGCGGCCCTTCTTTCTTCATCCAGGCTGGCTTTTTTTAAGAAGCCTCCAGGAACAGCTCCCCAAGGAGCGAATTCCTAAAGACAAAAAAATCACCAAGCAGCGGCGGGAGTTGAAAGCAGTGAAACAGAGCAGAAAGCCAGCGAGAAAGAGAAACGTTGCAAAAATTACCTGCTGTGCCGTGCTGGCCCAGTACGGCGGCGAGATTCCCCCTGAGGATGGGGAGGCTCACGGACGGAAGTACAGTTACATAAGTGAGGAGGAGCTGTATGCTTAAGGTGGAAACGACGCCCAATAACGCGGGGGTCACCATATCCGGAGATTTCTTCGATTTCGACCAGCTTTATGAGGCACTTCACGAAATTGTGGGGGACGAAGATGAGTATCCTGCCCACGGCGGGGCGCGCCTGCGCATCCTGGGGATCTGCTACGATCTGCGCCACGCCAAGATGGGCCATCGAGACTTCACCTTTGTGTTCAATGGGCTCACTGACGAAGTGCGGCAGTGGCATGGGATTGTTGCGCCCGATCGGAATGTCTATCTATCCATCCAGGTTCTGTGGCCCGAGCTTCTGTTCTGCACCATGGCCCTCAACGATTTCGCCGAGCTGCGGGCCAGGAAGCTCGCGGGTAGCCGGCACGGTGCGTTTGAAGACAGGAACGTTATCTGGGACAGCACCCTGGCTCAGATCAGGCTGCTGCAGGCTGAGGTCTGGCAGTGCATCCAGAAGACAGTGCCCTCAACCGTTCTAGGCAGAATCAAGAATCTCATGTTCTCAGGTCAGTTCTCCGCTGTGGGCTACGCCACCCAATACCTGGATCTTTTGAACATCCGCTTCCTGAAACTGGACAGGGAACGGAGGGCGCAAAAGATCTCCATCGTGGTCAAACGCCTGGTGGAAAAGGACGATGAGTATTGGGATTACTGGCATGCGGTGCGGCGCGCGGCCAAAGCCCACGGTTGTAGTCCGGAAGACCTCGGGATTGGCCTTGACTATCCCGAAGAGATCGACTGGTAAAGAAGCAAAACAGGGATTTCCCCAGGCAGTACGAACCAGTACAGGCATAAAGAAAGAGGGCTGGCTGCGGATCCAGCCCTCTTGTTATCCTCTGCGCCTTAAGCAAAACTCACCAGCCGGTCGAAGGAAGGCTTCAGTGCAGGGTAGAGGTCTTTATACACCTGGTACAATTCAGCGTAGACCTTGTTCCACTCCTCATCTGGCTCCACCTGGCGCACCACCTTGATTATGGAACCGAAGGCGTCCCGCACATCGCCGTAGATACCGGTGCCAACCCCGGCCAGGATGGCGGCGCCTAAAG
>DGEY01000033.1:0-13556 GCA_002391385.1 Firmicutes bacterium UBA3914
CCCCCGGCCCTCTGCAGGTGCTAGGTCCTTAAGCCTCCCCGCTAAGGGGAGTTTTTTTTCCGTCCTTTTACTTACCCCCCACACCCCCCCCAAGACAATCGCCGCCCCAATGAGCTCCCCCGCGAGCAGCCGCTCGCCCCTGAACAACACCCCAGCCAGGATGGAAAACACCGGGGTGAGGTTGGTGAACACCGCCACCCGGGAGGCACTGAGCTTAGCCAGGGCGTAGTTGAGGAGGAAAAAGGCACCAACCGAAGAAAGCAGGCCCAGGTAAAGAAGGGCGGAAGCAGTCTCCCAGCGGCCCAAGGCCAGGAAATAGGTGAGGGGGCGACCTGTGAGCGCGGCGCGCATTAACACCACGGCGTTGAACGCCACAGCTCCCACCCACATCATCACGTAGGTCACTTCCACGGGAGCGGCCTTGCTTGAGGCCTGGCGGGAGGCGATGTTGTAAAGGGCGGCGGCCACCACTGCCCCCAGCAGCGCCAAGATCCCCTTGACGCCCCCCAATCCCCCCTGCAGCTGGGGCCGGGAAAGCAGGACCACGCCGGTCACAGAAGTGGCGATGAAAACCCACTGTTCCCCGCTTAGACGCTCCTTTAGGAGCGCCGCGGCCAAAAGCGCAACCGCAACAGGTATGAGCGCGATGAGAACTCCAGCCACCGAAGCGGAAGTGAGGTTGACCCCCACGGTCTCGCAGATGAAATAAAGGACGGGCTGGAAAACGGCCACCACAAGCAAACTGCCCAGCTTGTCCCAGGAAAGCTCCACCTGGATCAGTTTCAGCCTGCGCAGAAAGAGCATGAAGAAAGCGGCCAGGAAAAACCTCAGCCCCAAGAGTTCGAAGGTCTCGAGACTGTCCAAGGCGTTTTTGGTAAACAAAAAGGAAAAGCCGAAGATAACGGCTGCTCCCGCCGCGGCCAGGTGGGGCCGCAGCCCAGACTCTCTGTGTTCCACAGACCTGCACCCATTCTACCTTGTTTTCTAGCAGCTTTATTCGGCAAAATGGCGCAGATGCCTCCCCAGGGAAGAGGAAGTTGCAGCTCAGATGTCAAATAAAGGTGAGACAGCAAAGGAGGCACGTGGAGTGAAGAGATTTGCTTTATTCGCTTTGCTGGCTGCCGGCTGCCTTCTGCTCACCGGCTGCCTGCCCGGGAGCGGCAGTAGGACACCGGAGAATCCCGCGGGCTTTTTCACCGGTATCTGGCACGGCTGGGTGGCCCCCCTATCCCTGATCTTCGGCCTGTTCCGCCCCCATATCCGGGTGTACGAGGTGGCCAACACCGGTTGGTGGTATGATTTCGGTTTTTACCTGGCCATCGTGGGCGGCTGGGGCAGCCTTTCGCTGGTGAGAAAAAAGAGCAAATAAGGATGGAAAAAGTGTGGAGGCCCACCGGGCGGTTGCGGTGGGCCTCCCCTTTATCTCTTTCCCTGCGCGATGATCTGGTCCGCGGTACGGGCCGCCAGGGCCATCACCGTCTCCGTGGGATTGGCGGCCCCAGAAGTTACGAACACGCTGGCATCGCAGATGTAGAGGTTGGGGATATCGTGGCTGCGGCAGAACTCGTTCACAACTGAGGTGCTGGGGTCCTTGCCCATGCGGCAGCCGCCCATGAGATGGGCGCTGTCCGGCACCACAAAGGCGTCCCTCCCCCCCGCCGCGGCCAGGATCTCTTGGCACTTTTGGATCCCGTGGGCGATGAGCTTTTGGTCGTTTTCTCCGTAAGCAAAGTGGACCTGGGCCCTGGGCAGACCGTACTCATCCTTTTCCTCGCTCAAGGTCACGCAGTTTGTGGCCTCGGGGAGCACTTCCCCCACCAGAGTGATGCGGGCATAGAAGTTCCAGTGGAGCATGATCTCCCGCAGTTTTTTCCCCCAGATCCCCGCATTGGTGGCCGCCTTCACCGCCATACCCACCGGCCGTGCGCCGTGGGCGTGGAGGGAATAGCCGCGGATAAAACCCCGGCTCAGGTCGGTCTCATAGAAATCCTGACTGACGGCCAGAACCGGTGTACCTTTGTAGAGGCGGATCTCCTGGTCGAAACGGGCGTACACATCGTGACCGCTGTGGGGCATCAAGTACTTCCCCACCAGGCCGCTGCTGTTGGCCAGGCCTTCCGGAAACTGGCTGCAGGCGGAGTTCAGCAGGAGCCTAGGTGTTTCCACGGCGAAGGCCGAGACGATCACCACCTTGGCCTTCTGGGCGTAGAACTGGCCGTCGTGGTTGAACTCCACACCGGTCACCCGGCCCCCTTTGTCCACCAGGATGCGGGTCACCATGCAGTCCGTCAAAACCTCCGCGCCCAGTCCGATGGCCTTGGGCACATGGTGGATCAAGGTGGAAAACTTGGCATTGGGCAGACACCCCTGGTTGCAGAAACCCCGGTTGATGCAAGGGGGCCGTCCATCAAAGGGCGCAGAAAGGATGGCCAGGGGAGCCACGGTGCTGCGGATCCCCAAGGCCGCGCAGCCCCGGCGGAAGATTTCCGCATTGCCGCTGATGGGGCTGCGCTCGGGATAGGGGTACGGGCCGTGGAAGGCTCCCCAGGGGAACTCCCGGGGGCCGCTCACCTTGATCTCTTCCTCGATCTTGGCGTAGTAGGGGGCTAGATCTGCATAGGTGATGGGCCAGTCTTCCGCTGCTCCATCCAGGGTGCGCACCCTGAAGTCGCTTTCATGGAAGCGGTAAAAGACCCCGGTGAAATGTACGGTGCCGCCCCCTACGCCGCGCCCCGAGTTGTTGGCCCCAAACTGCAGGGCGTTTTGGCCTGTGGAAAGGCGCGTGTCATTCCAGGCCAGGGACTGGGCATGGAGCTCATCGCTGGCGAAGTCAGTCTGGGGATCCCAAAAGGGGCCCGCCTCGATGCCCACAACGCTCAATCCCGCCTTGGCCAGTTCGTAAAGGAGCACTCCCCCAGCCGCCCCCAGACCCACGATAACCGCATCCACCTCTTGGCCCCCGTATTTGCGCTTGCGCAGGTGGGGGTGGCGCTCCCGGTCGTAATGATCGCAGTTATGCTGTACTGAAACCTTCTCTGCCATGGCGCTCCCCCGCTCAGCTCCACTCGGCCTGTTTTGGTTCCCAAGGGTCCACAAGCCCCAGCTCCACCCGGACATAACCGCGGGGGTACGCTGGGCCGCCGTATCCAATCTCCGACCACACCCAGGGATGGGAGTAATGGGCGGTGATGACTAGACCCGCGAGCTTCTTGAACAGCTCCTTTTGTCTTTCCACATCCCAGCCCTCTTCTTGTGGTAAACCGCCCACCTCCAAGAGCTGCAGGAACTCCAGCTGCTGCGCTTCCTTGAGGCTGAGAAAGCCTTTGAAAAACTTGGCCTTAGCCCAGTTGTCCAAAGCGTCCAAACCGGCGAGGATGAGTTCCTTACGGGGCGGGATACCCGGCTTGCGCTGGGCTTCCCCCTGGGGTTTGCCCAGTTCCGTCTCCACATGGAAGGCAATCCAGGTGAGCACCTCATCCCGCCCCTCGCAGGCCAGCTGCCGGGCCAGGGCCTTGATCATCCCCTGCTGCCAGTGGGAGAGCAGCTTAAACTCAAAGGGCCCCAGGCGCTGCTTTACGATCTGGCGGGTATTGGCATCCCACTCGTCCTGGAGGGCCAAGACATCGTAATCGGGATAGAGGCTCTCCAAGCCCATCACAGCCCACCACTCCAGTACACGGCCAAAAGTCCGAGCACGCTCAAGGCGGTAATGGTTAAAGGCAGTACCACCGGTGGGCCCACCAGGAAGTTCTGCAGCCGGTAGCCATCCACCCTCTGCCCCACGCCCCGCAGGTGGAGGAAAAAACCGTACAATCCCCCTAAAGCATCTGCCGCGCAGAGCAGGGCAAAAACCCGGCGCACGCCTGCCGTGCCGGAAGCTGTGACCCACAGGCCAGTCAGAGCCAGAATTGGCAGGGCGATCACCGGAACCCACTGGGCCCAGTGCCTGAAGTTCTGGCGGTAATGGAAGAGCGTCACCTGCACGAAGATGAGGAGAAAGCCCAGGGAAGCAAAGAGGATTGCCACCCGCTCAAAGGGCCAGCCGGTCCACCCCACGCCTATCACCCTGTTCCTTTGGTCTATCCCTTACAGTGTTCCCATCTTAAGTCAAAAAAACCCGCATTTCCCTGGGGGAAATGCGGGCCTATTCTTTGCTATCTGCCCACCTTACACGCCCGAAAAGGCCATGAAGCCGCCGTCTACCGGTACAACAACCCCGGTCACGAACTTGCTGGCATCACTTACCAACCAGATCACCGTACCCACCAAGTCGGAGGGCTCGCCAAAGCGGCCCATGGGGGTGTGTTCCAAGATGGTGCGGCCCCGCTGGGTGAGCTCACCGGTTTTTTCCTCGGTGAGCAGGAAGCGGTTCTGCTCAGTGAGGAAGAACCCGGGGGCGATGGCATTCACCCGGATGTTGGGGGAGTAGTGCTTGCAGAAGTGCACAGCCAGCCACATGGTCAGATTGTTGATGGCCGCCTTGGCTGCGGAATAGCCGATGACATTGGTCATGGGCTGGTAGGAGGACATGGAAGAAACGTTGAGGATCACGCCTTCCTTCTTTTCCGCAAACACCTGCCCGAAAACCTGGGTGGGCAGGAGCGTGCCCATGAAGTTCAGCCGCACGACGTAGTCCAAAGCCTCCTGGGGAAGGTCGAAGAAGGAGAGATCAGGGCTGGTGGTGGCATCCTTCCTGTTGCCCCCGGCGCCGTTGACCAAAATGTCCACTGTGCCAAAGCGTTCTAGAACCTCGGCCTTGGCAGCCAACAGGCTCTCCTGGTTCAAAACATCGCAGGCAATACCCACTGCCTCTCCGCCTGCCTGTTGAATATCAGTCACCACGGCAGCCCGGCGGCCCTCATCTCTACCTAGAACGACCACCTTGGCACCGGCCTGGGCCAGCCCCCTGGACAGCTCGCTGCCCAGCACTCCCGTCCCACCGGTGATCACAGCAACCTTGCCGTGGAGAGCAAATAAGTCTTTCATCTCTGTCGCCTTCCTTTCTACGTGGTAGTGCCACATGTTCTCTTCTTTAGTAATTCCAAATAACTCCGGAACTTCCTGCGTCTTTTCCCCGGTAAAAGACAAAGGAGCCTTTGGAGCTCCTTTGCTTTCCTTTTCCCCTCTCGGGCCGCGCTTCCCCCTTGGGGTCTATCGCCTGTTTTCTTTGGAGGGAAGCACGCCCCCTGTGCCGGCCTCCTTTTCCTTAAGCAAGCCTCCCTGCACCGCGCCGGAAAAGCCGGCGGAAGCCTTCCCCCCTTCCCCCAGCAGATTTGGTGCTCCGGCGGAAGTCAGATTCCAGCCGGGGAGGTTCTCTGCCACACGCTCACCATCGGTGGAACAGGCATGGTAAAACAAAGCCACTTCCAAGTACTTCTGCAGCAGATGATCGTAGAGAAGCTCGGGAGAGATGAGCAGGCGCTCCTTGGGCAGAGGCAGCAGGGGAATCTGTTCAGGTAACTTGGAAAGGTCCAATTCCCTAGGCAAAAGCTCCTTGAGCTCTTGGTGTCCCGCGGCATATCTGCCCTCCACCTGCTGTCTTCCAGCCCTGGCCAAACGGCTGGCGAAAAAGAGGGAGAGCAGGCGCTGCAAGTTCAGGTAATCCTTGAGCTGC
This sequence comes from Firmicutes bacterium UBA3914, assembly GCA_002391385.1. GTDB lineage: Bacteria > Bacillota > Limnochordia > Darwinibacteriales > Darwinibacteriaceae > DTU010. The sequence continues at coordinate 5,615 of DGEY01000033.1, forward strand.
GGCAGCCGTGTCCCCAAAAGTTTGGCCAGGCCTTCCTGGGCCAAAAGCAGGGCAAAGGCCGCGGCCAGATCCGCCCAGCTCAGATCCAGGGCGGCCCAAGCCGATTGCAGCAGACCCCGGGGCTTGACCCTGCGCCAAGGGGCGCTGGCCTGTTTTAGCTTGGCCAGCAGCTGCGGATCGGGGTCTCTATGCTCCTCCAGACGCCCCAGGCGGTGCACCAGGTGAATCAGGGCCTTCAGCTGCTCTTGGTAGCCCAAATCCGCGACCTTAAGCCCTTCTTCCCTGCGCCTTAAGTGCAGTTCATGAACTAGACTGTACAGCTCCGCTAGGCTGGACTGGCCCGCCAGCTCCGCCAGGTTCTTGGCCTCCCTCGCTTCCATGGCTCTCCTCTTTCTGATTTCTTTTCGATATTATACTATTTTCTGACTCTTTGGGCAAGACTTTTCCACTCCTGGAGGGAGGCAGGGTAAAACCCCCGCTTTAGCGAACAATAGGCTGGAGTACCACGCGTAAGGAGGCTAACCATGCTTAAGGAACTGATCAGAAACACCCGCAGTATTAGGCGCTTCAAGCAGGAACCGGCACCCAGCATGGCAGACTTGGAAAGTTTGATCGAACTGGCGCGCCTGGCGCCAGCCGCTTCCAATAAGCAGCCGTTGAAATACGTTTTGGTGCGGGATCCTGACCTGCTGCCCCAGGTCTTCGACTGCTTGAAATGGGCGGGTTATCTCACAGACTGGCCTGGCCCTGCCCCGGAGGAGCGACCCACAGCCTACATCGTGTTCCTCAATGACACGGCCATCAGCGGCGGGGCGAGCGTCCACCTCATTGACCTGGGCCTGGCCGCGCAGAATATCGTCTTGGGTGCCCGGGAGATGGGTTTCGGCGCCTGCCTCCTGGGATCGGTGGACAGACCCCGCTTGGCGGAGATCCTGGGTGTGCCCGAGGGCCTGCGCATCGAACTGGTGGCAGCCCTAGGGGCACCGGGTGAAGAGGTGCGCCTCACCGCCTCAGGCAAAGACGGCGACATCCGCTACTGGCGGGGTGAAGATGATGTGCACTACGTGCCCAAGCGCCCCTTGAGCGAGCTGATCGTGAAAAAGCTCTAATCCAGATCGGGCCTGGTGGTGCAGATCCGGATCTGGCTCTGTTCCTCGATCCTGAAGGAGGAAAAATAGAGCTCTTCCAGGGGAATCCACTCCTCCACAAAGCGCCGCAGCATCACCGGCCCGCTGCGCTTGAGGATTCTTTCCCTCTGGACCTCCGGGGGAACGGTCAAGAAGACCTTGAGATCATAGAGCTCCCCCAGGGCGGGGTGCAGGCTGTAGCAGCCCTCCACCACGGTGAGGGGCCCAGGCTCAATGACGGGTGAAGGAGTGAAGCTTCCGTCCCGGCAGTTGAACATGCGGTAGCGGAAAGCTTTACCGCTTCTAAGGTTAGGGGCCACTTCCTCCTGAAAGCGTTCATGGTCCACGTTGCCCCCGGGCTGCTGGAGCCTGGCCGGGGTGCGCTGTTCGGGCCTGAGGAAGAAGTGGTCCATGGAAATGACGCTGCAGCCGTAGACCTCCTGCAGGAGCCGGGCCAGGGAGCTCTTGCCCGAACCGCTCCGCCCATCGATGGCCACCACAACGGGCTGCTCCCCGCGGAGCAGCCCCTCTATTTCCCGAAACACAGGGAAAAAGAGGGCAAACTCCCTTTGCACCACCCGGTAAGCTGGAGCATAGGCTGCCCGAAAGCTCGGGCTGTGGCTGAGCTGTGGGCAGCCCGCCTTTTCATACTCCTCCAGGAAGGCGAGATCCTGCTCATCCCCTTGCAGAAACTCCCGGAGCACCTCCAGCTTGCCCCTGAGGCCCTCCCTGCTTCCCCGCACCTTCTGGGCTGTGAGCACGAAGAATCTATTCACAGTGAAGAGAGAAACCCCCGGGGGCAAGGCCCGCAGGTGCAGCCGCACAAGCCCTCTGCCGATGGGTTCAAAGAGCTCATCTTCGACTCCATCTGTCTGGAGACTGCGGCATTCCTCTTCCAGGCGCGCCAAGCTCGCCCCTTCATCGGTGATAAAGTGGCCCGGACCGAATTCGCTTTGGTAAACCAGCTTGACCAAATCCACCGCAGTGGCCTGGGGATAGCGTGCTTTGTGCCTTTGTAAAACTTCAATTAGTTCCTCCATGTGTACAACTCCTCTGCCCGGCCTTTTGACCCTATTATCACCCCTGGCAGGCATTTGTCAAGCCTTTGGCTAAGCCCAGGGAACTCCGCCTCAAGACGGAGGTGAATACGGTCCCCAGGCGAATTGCTCCCCACACCACCCCGCTGCTATACTAAACCTAGAGGGAGGTGGCATAGTATGGAAGCGAAACACCTGGGAGCACTGGCTTTGATTCTCTTTGGCTCTTACTTCCTCGGCAAGAACCTGGGCTTCATCCCCCGTCCCGGTGTGATCTGGCCCGTCCTATTGGTTGTCCTTGGCCTGATCGCGCTCTATCAGGCCAGTTCTAAGCCGAAGAAGACCGACAGCGAAACCGGCGAGGTGATTTACGAAGTGAAAGGTATCCCTTCCCTGTTCCAGGCGATTATCGTCGTGCCCATCCTCTTCATCGTGGGCGTAGTGGCCTTGATCCTGCTGGGCGTATTGGGACCGCTCTTCCTTCTGTCTCTGCTGTTTATCCCCTTTGTCCTCTTCTTTAAGCTGGGCTGGGCGTTTATCAAGGTGCTGGTGGCCATCGTGGCCGGCGCGGCACCCCTTTTGCTCATCCTGCTTCTGCTGTTTTTGATTTTCTAAGCTCGAACAATACAGTTCACCCAAAAAAGAAAGCCCGCGGAAGGCTTGGCACCCTCCAGCGGGTTTTCTTTCAGGGCTGGAAGTCTAGATGTCTATCTCCACCACCCAACCAAAGGGATCGGGCAGCTTCCCGGTTTGAATGCCCGTCAGGGTGTCATAGAGCCTCTGGGTGAGCTCGCCGATCTTGCCCCCGCTGATCTCAATGACCTGCTCCCTGTAGCCCAGGCGGCCAATGGGACTGACCACCGCCGCGGTGCCGCAGCCAAAGGCTTCCACCAGGCGGCCTTGGGCATGGGCCTCAAAGACCTCATCCACACTCAAGCGCCGCTCCACCGTGGGAACCCCCCAGGAGCGCAGGAGCTGCAGGATGGAGTCCCGGGTCACACCCGGCAGGATGCTGTCCCCCAAATCGGGGGTGATGAGCTCGCCGCCGATGTTGAAGAACACATTCATGGCCCCAACTTCCTCCACGTACCTGCGCTCAATACCGTCCAGCCACAGCACCTGGGAGTAGCCCTTGGCCTGGGCGTTTTTCTGGGCCAAGAGGCTCCCCGCGTAGTTGCCGGCGGCCTTGGCGAAGCCGGTACCACCCCGTACCGCCCGTACGTAATACGGTTCCACATAGATGCTCACGGGGTTGAGACCTTCTTCGTAATAGGCGCCCACCGGCGAGAGGATAACAATGAACTTGTAACTACTGCTGGGCCGCACTCCTAAGATATTGTCCGTAGCGATGATGAACGGGCGGATGTAGAGGGCGGTGCCAGGTGCGGTTGGGATCCAGTCCCTCTCCAAAGCCACAAGCTGCTTGATGGCCTGAAGGGCCAATTCCTCATCGAACTGGGGAATGCTCAAACGGGCGTTGCTGCGGTTGAGCCGGGCCATGTTCTGCTCCGGGCGGAACAGAAGAATCCTCCCATCGGGCGCCTTGTAGGCCTTCATGCCTTCGAAGACGGCCTGCCCGTAGTGGAGCACCGCACAGGCGGGATCCATCTCCAAAGGCCCGTAGGGGACGATGCGGGGATTGTGCCAGCCCTTGCCCTCGCTGTAGTCCCAGATGAACATATGGTCTGTAAAAACCCTTCCAAACCCCAGCTTCTCCGGATCGGGCTTGGGCTTTGGCTTAGTAGTTTTTACCAGGGTAATCTCCACAGGTTAACACTCCTTCTAAGATTACTTCTGCATTTATTTACTTCCGGTTTTCGTTTTCAATTCCTGCCGTGCAAAAATGGACAGCCTCTGCCCTCAGGGCAGGGGCTGCCGGTTTGCGCATCCGCGGAGAAACCCCCTCACGAAAGTTGAGCACCTGGAGGTGCGGAGAATCCGTTATCCTTAAAAAGTCCGCCCCAAAAAAATCTTAGTCTAACTCCAGGACAGGATACCAGCCCAAAAAGCGCAGGCCAGCCGTTTCCTGCTCCAACTGGTAGAGGGCCCGCAGAGCCCTGCGGTCTAGAGCCTCAGCGGCAAACTCCACAAAGCACAGCCGTCCTGAGGCCGCATCGAGGGTCTGCAGGTGCACAACCTGCACGTCGAGATCGGCAAAGACGCCGGCAACTAAAGCCAAAGCTGCCGGTTCAGGTGCCAATTCCACCAAAAGGCCTGCCCTTCCTGTTCCCGCACTGGCCTCGAGCTTCCGGCCCAGGACCAGAAAGGTGCCATCCCCCACCAGACTGGCTTGGATATACAGGGGCTCAAAGGCTAAGGCGTCCAGGGCTGCCTCCCTGGTCAGCACCGCCCCATCCACCACGCCCGCGGCCAAACTGGCACAGGCGGTGCCTGCATCCGGCGCGGCGGTAATTCTCACCTGGGGAAAGGCTTCCCGGGCCGCCTGCTCCGGCGCGCCCTTAACGGCCACGAGGCTTTCCAGGGAACTCTCCCTATCCCGGGCCTCCCGCAGGGCCCGCAGTAGCTGCCAGCGGGGCTCTTCCCCCAGGATCAGTTCATATTGGCGCTCCCGGGAAAGGCGCATCAAGGTCCGGGCAAGGGCAGCGCCATACTCCTCCAGCCCCCCGGGCATGCCGCTGCGGGCCTTGGCCACATTCACCCCTTCCCACACCGGGGCGTAGACGGGACTGCCCGCCTTCAGCTTATAGTCAGCCACCTTCTCCACCACAGCCAGGCGCTTGCGGAAAAGGTCCAGGATCTGCTGGTCGATGGCGGTAAGTTCCTTCCTCAGTTCTTCCAGTTCCTTCACTGCCCCTCACCTACACTTCCCCAAGGTTTTCCCAAAACTCCATAGGTTCCCAGCAGCAGATCCAGGGCAACCAGGGCCAAGGCCGCCTCCACCGCGGGAACGGCCCGGGGCACGATACAAGGGTCGTGGCGCCCCGTGATGGCCAGCTCCGTTTCCCGCCCCGCCTTCAGATCCACCGTCTGCTGGGGCCTGGCGATGGAAGGGGTGGGCTTGATGGCCACGTTGACCACTACCGGCATACCGCTTGTGATCCCGCCGTTTAGGCCTCCGTCGTTGTTGGAACGGGTGCGGATCTTCCCTTCTTCCAGGCAGAAGGCATCGTTGTTTTCCGAGCCCCGCCGCCCGCACACCTGGAAGCCTGCGCCAAAGGAAACCCCCTTGACCGCGGGAATGCCGTAGAGGAGGGCCGCAGCACGGCTTTCCACGCCGCCGAAGATGGGATCTCCCAATCCCGGAGGAAGGCCCAGCACAAAGGCCTGCACCATCCCCCCTAGGGAATCCCCTTCAGCCCGGGCCGCTGCCACGGCCTCCAGCATCGCCCGACCCTTGGACCCATCCACTACAGGCAGCCCTTTCCCGGCCAGACTCAGGAGAATCTCCGGATCGGGCTGGGCTAAATCCAAGGGTTCATCTTGAACCGGCCCGATCTGGGCGATGCGGGCCGCAATGCTCACCCCCCGCCGCCGCAGAATCTGCAGGCAGATGGCGCCCGCCAAGCAAAGCGGGGCGGTGAGCCGGCCGGAAAAATGTCCCCCGCCCCGGGGGTCGTTGGCTCCCCCGTAGCGGACCCAACCTGTGTAATCGGCATGGCCCGGCCGGGGCAGCCGCCTGAGCTCGGCGTAATCTTCCGGGCGGGGGTCCTTGTTCGGCAGCAGGGCGCAGAGGGGAGTACCTGTGGTTTGGCCCCGGTAAAGGCCGGATACGATGGTAAAGGCATCGTCCTCCCGCCTGGCTGTGGACCACGGAGCTCTACCCGGCGCGCGCCTGCCCAAAAACGACCTAATTTCCTCCACATCCACAGCTTCCCCCGGAGGGAGACCATCAAGTACCACCCCGATCTGGGGGCCATGGGATTCCCCGAAGATGGTGACCCTCAGATGTTCGCCCCAGCTAGATGCCACGCACATCTCCTCCTAAGCGCTTGAGTTCCTGAAAGAAATGGGGGTAGGATTTGGCCACCGCATCACTGCCCACAATCCGCACTCCGTTTTGGCTGTTCAGGGCGGCGATGGCCGCGGCCATGGCTATGCGGTGATCGCCTTGGGCCTGGACGGTGCCCCCAGCTAGCTGCCCTCCCCCGTGGATGAATAGAGAGCCGCCCCGCACCTCCACCGAGCCGCCAAGGCTGTTCAGCATGGCGCTGGTGGAAAGGAGCCGGTCGCTTTCCTTAAAGCGCAGGCGCTGGGCATCTTCAATGATGGTCACGCCAGGGCGGCTGCAGGCGGCAACGGCCAAAATGGGTACCAGATCAGGGGTCTGGGCCGCGCTAATCCGCAGCTCTTCACCTGGCGCCGCCGCGGCCAGCTCTGCCAGGAGGGCCACGATCGCCCGATCGCCCTGGAGGCTCTGGGGGGTGAGTCCCTGCACTTCCACCCCATGCCCTAAAAATGCAGCCACCAGCCAAAAGGCCCCTTGGGAAAAATCCGCCTCCAAGGCTACAGGCCGCTGAGGAACCCGGTAGCGCTGCTGGCCCGATACCCGCCATCCCGCTGGAGTGCCATCTCCCTGGCTGATGGTTTCCACAGCTACGCCGAACTGTGCCAGCACTGCCTGGGTGAGCTCCACATAGGGCGCCGACTGCAGCGGCGAAGTGAGCTGAATGGTGCTCTTCCCCGCCACGAGGGGCAGAGCCAAGAGCAGGCCGGTGATGTACTGGGAAGTGATGTGGCCAGGCACCTGGAAAACCCCAGCTTGCAGGCGCCCTTCCACCTGCACAGGCAGATTCGCCTCCCCCGGGAAGGTCAGCCGTACGCCGCGCTCCCCCAGGATGGAAACGTAGTCACGCAGGGGGCGGCGGGCCAGGGTTTCTGCCCCCACAAAAAGGGCCCGGCGGCCCAAGGCAGCTGCCACCGGGAGCAGAAAGCGCAAAGTGGAGCCGGACTCCCGGCAGTCCAACACCGCCGGCTCCCCCCCGGGCGCCAAGAGCGCCTGCAGGCAGGAGCGGGTCGCCTGGATGTCGCCGCCTAGTTCGCCAGTGATCCCCCAGCGCTCCAGCTCCCCCAAGGAGATACCTGCCAAAGCCGCCCCGATGAGTACCCGGTGGGCCATGCTCTTGGAAGGCGGGGGCGTCACCCTGCCCGCTAAGCGAGACGGGCCCACGAACACTTCCTGCACGCCTTCACACCTCCAGTTCAAAGGCCCGGAAAATGGTGCCGATGATCTCGGCCTCGGTTCCCGCGGCATCCACCCTTAAATCCGCGGCCGCGGCATAGAGGGGCCGCCGCCGGTGGTAGAGGGCGGCAGCCGCTTCCACCCCCTGGCTCAGGAGGGGGCGTCCACCTGAGACGCCGCAGCGCTGGAGGGCGATCTCCAAGGGCACGTCCAAATAGATGACAAGGGCGCCCAAGGCGTGGATCAGCTCCGCGGCCCCCGGCTGGATGGGCGCGCCTCCGCCGGCGGCCAAAACCAAGGGGCCCCGCTGGCTGAGTTCCTTTTCCAGGCACTCCCGCTCCAACCGCCGGAAAGCCGCTTCACCCCAGCGGGCAAAGATGTCTGCGATGCTCATCTGGGCATGGGATGAAATTCGTTCATCCAGATCCACAAAGGGCACGCCCAAGCGCCGGGCCAAGCGCTGGCCTATATAAGTTTTCCCCGCCCCCATGAATCCGCAGAGCACAAGCTTTACTGGGCTCACCTTAAGCACCTGCCAGGCCAGCTCCCTGCGGAGAAGCTCCAGCTCTCCCTGGAGCGCGCCCAAGTCCACCTCCGGATTCCAGATCCTCTGCGCGGCCACCGCCTGCTCCAGGAGC
>DGEY01000033.1:13811-14413 GCA_002391385.1 Firmicutes bacterium UBA3914
TGGGGCCACATGCCCAGGGGCGTGCCGTTCAGCAGCACTTCACAGGCCTCCCTGGAGCCAAAGCCGGCGCCGCGCACCTGGTCATAGCCCTGGGCTTGTAAGGCTTTCGCCAGCTCCTGGGCCTGCTGCAGCCGGCGGGAGCGGATCACGATCTCCGACGCCCCGGCCCTGGCCGCTTCCCAGGCCAGCACCCTGGCCACACCACCGGCGCCGAGGATGCACACCTTTTTTCCGGCCATGGGCACAGAGCAGCTGCGGAAACCCACCCCATCGGTATTGTGCCCCACACCTTGGTGCACAGTATTCACAGCCCCGTAAAGCCGGGCAGAAGGGGCGAGCTCCCGCAGGTAGGGAATGATCCTCTGTTTGTAGGGCAGCGTGCAGTTGAAGCCATCGAGTTCGGCCAGGAGCTGAGGCAGCTGCCGGTCCAGTTCCCCTTCCTCCAGCTCGTAGAGCTTGTACTCCCCCTTGATCCCCGCGGCCTCCATCAGCCGCCTGTGGATGAAAGGGGAAAGGCTGTGCTGCAGGGATTTTCCGATCAGCCCGTAACGGCGCAGCGTTCCAGCCACTAACGGTCCTCCTCCTGAACTAGTTGGCGGTGC
>DGEY01000033.1:14649-17875 GCA_002391385.1 Firmicutes bacterium UBA3914
AGAAGCGCCTTGTATTTCCCCGCGAAGCTCGGCCCTTCCGCCTTGGCCCGGGCATACACCCCGGAAGCAAAGAGGAAGCCGAAGGTGTATGGGAAGTTGTAAAACGGAGTTCTGGTGATGTAGAAATGGAGTTTGGATGCCCAGAAGTGGGGATGGTACTCCGTTAGGCTCCCTAAGAAGGCATCCCTCTGGGCCTGGGTCATCAGTTCATTCAGCTGCGGCGCGCTCACCATGCCCCGGCGGCGGGCTCCGTAGAACCTGGTTTCAAAGAGGAAGCGGGAATGAATATCCATGAAAAAGGCCACGCTGCGGCCGATCTTATCATCGAGCAGGGCCAGCTTCTCCCCGGGGGCCGCAGCCTGAATGGCCCCGTCCACCACCAAAAGCTCGTTGAAAGTGGAGGCCGTTTCCGCGACGTTCATGGCGTAGCGCCGCAGGACCATGGGTTGGTCTTTGAGCACATAACCATGGTAGGCGTGGCCCAGTTCATGGGCTAGAGTGCCCACGCTGTCCATGGTTCCCGCGTAGGTCATGAACACCCGGGATTCCTTGGTCACAGGGAAGGAAGTGCAAAAAGCACCTGGGCGTTTACCGCCCCTGTCCTCCGCTTCCACCCAGCGACTGTCCAGGGCTTTTTGGGTGAATTCAGCTATTTCCGGACTGAACTTGGCCAGCTGTTCCAGGACAAAGGAGGCACCCTCGGCAAAGGAGAGCTTCCTTCCCGCGGCGGCCAGGGGAGCGTTGAGATCGCACCAGGCAATGCCCTCCAAGCCCAAAAGTTCAGCCTTGCGCTTCAGGTACTTCACCAGGTGGGGCTTGCCCCCCTCCACCGCTGACCACATGGCCTCCAGGGTTTCCCGCCGCATGCGGTTGATCTCCAGGGGTTCGGAAAGCACATCGTCCCAGCCCCGGTTTTTGTACAGGTTCAGGCGGAAACCGGCCAGGCGGTTGAGGACGCTGGCGAAAAGTTCCTCTTCCTGCGCCCAGGCCTGCTCGTACTTGGCAAAGACCTCCCTGCGCAGCTGCGGGTCGGGATCCGCCAGCAGGTTGGCGGCCTGGCCCATGGAAAGCCTCTGCACGGAGCCATCGCGCTCCACTTCGATGCCCATGCGGCCCACCAAAGTGTAGTAGAGCTGGGACCAGGCGTGGTAGCCGTCCACGGCCAGATCGATGGCCAGATTCTCCCGCTGGGGATCCATCTGCCTTTGGGCCAGCTTCCTGCGTTCGTTGAGGTAAAACTCCAGCTCCTTGAGGTCAGGGTCGGAAAGGAGCTCCTCCCAGCGGTCTTGGGGGATGTCCGCAAAGAGGTGATGGATGCGGGTCTGCACAGCTCCCAGGGCTGCCCCCATCTGCCCCAGATCCCCTTCCAACAGGCGGGCCTGGGCATCGTGGACATTTTGGGCAGTCAAACAGCCCACAAAGGCGGAACACTGGCTGAAGTGCATGACCAGATCCTGCACCTCGTCCAGCAGGCGCTTAAGCTCCGGAGCGTCCAGCTCCGGGATGAGGCCTTCCACCCACTGTCCCAACCTCGCTAGGCGCTCCTTGATTTCTTCCAGCTGCCGCCGAAGCTCAAGCGAAGAGCTGCCCCCAGGGAAGATGCTCTCCAAATCCCAGTTCACTTTCGCTTTGTCCATAGTTATCCCCTTTCTCAATCCACTAGTCTAAAGCGGGCGGTAAAGTGCCGCAGAATGGGCGGCTCATATTCAAAGGCTACGCCTTTGATCTTTTCTTTCTGCTCGCATACCCTGATCACCGCATCGGCGATATAGCGCATGTGGTTGTCGGTGTAGGTGCGCCTGGGGATGGTCAGGCGCAACAGCTCCAGCTCCGCCAGGCCGTCTTCCCCCGTCTGGGGATCCCGGCCGTAGAGGAGTGAGCCGATTTCCACGGCGCGGATACCGCTTTCTATGTACAGCGCCACCGCAAAGGCATGGGCCGGATACTGCGTTTTCGGCATCTCAGGCAGGATGCGGCCCACATCCACAAACACGGCATGGCCGCCAACGGGGGACTGGACCGGCACGCCCGCCTGCTGCAGCTGCCTGCCCAGGAATTCCACCTGGCCGATGCGCTGGCGCAGATACTCTTCCTGCACCACTTCCTTCAGGCCGATGGCCAAAGCTTCCATGTCCCTACCTGCCAGGCCCCCGTAGGTGGGAAAGCCCTCATAGGGGACAACCAAGGCCTGGCAGGCCCGGAAGAGCTCCTCATCTTCCTTCACCGCCAAAATCCCGCCGATATTCACCAGCCCATCCTTTTTGGCGCTCATGGTCAGGGCATCGCCGCAGGAGAACATCTCCGTGACAATCTCCAGAATGCTCCTTTGGGCGTAGCCCTCTTCCCTCTGCTTGATGAAATAGGCGTTTTCCGCAAAGCGGGCGCTGTCAATGATCACCGGGATCTTGTACTTCTGCCCCAGGGCGTAGGCCCCCCGCATGTTGGCCAGGGACACGGGCTGGCCGCCAACGCTGTTGCAGGTCACGGTGGTAACAATGGCCGCTATGGTCTCGGCCCCGTGCTCCAGGATGAACCTTTCCAGGGCCTCCAGATCAAAATTACCCTTAAAGGGGTAGTCGGTGGTGGTGTCCAGGGCCTCGGGGGTGATGAAGTTCACCGCCCGGGCTCCCGCCAGCTCAATATGGGCTTTGGTGGTGTCGAAGTGCATATTCCCCAAAACATACTTCTTCCCTCCCCGCACCAGATGGGGGAAGATGATCTGCTCGGCTCCCCTGCCCTGGTGCGTGGGCAGGACATAGCGGTAGCCGGTGATGCTCTGTACCGTCTCCTCCAGGTGGTAAAAGTTGCGGCTGCCGGCGTAGGCCTCATCACCCAGCATCAAGCCGGCCCACTGGCGATCGCTCATGGCCCCGGTGCCGCTGTCGGTGAGCAGGTCGATGTACACCTGTTCACTGCGCAATAAAAACGGGTTATACCCCGCTTGAGCTATGCACTTTTCCCGTTCCGGCCGAGCTAAGAGCGTAATGGGCTCCACCATCTTGATCTTAAACGGTTCCGGTTGATACATACTACAACTCCCTTCCAGTTCCCCAGATTTGCCCGATCCTTATTAACACTATTACGATTTCTTAACCGGAATCCCTATCAGGACCAGGGGCAACTTGCAGAATTAAGTGAAAGAAAAGCTCACGGCTCTCTGATACAATGTAAGGGTGCAAAACGAAATCATTGTTCAGGGAGGAGCCATGAGCTGCGTTCATTGTAC
>DGEY01000082.1:0-2157 GCA_002391385.1 Firmicutes bacterium UBA3914
CCACTCTCCCCAGCAGCCCTTTGCACAAAGCGGTCAATGCGCTCAAGGGCCTCTTTGATCTCTTCAAGGGAATAGGCGTAGGACACCCGCACAAACCCTTCCCCCGAATCGCCAAAGGCGGAACCGGGCACCACCGCGACCTTCTCTGCTTCCAGGAGGGCGGTGCAGAAATCCTCGGAACTCATCCCCAGATCAGAGATGCGGGGGAAGCAGTAGAAGGCGCCCTTGGGTTCGAAGCAGGAAAGCCCCAGGGCCCGGAAACCCTGGACGATGAACTGCCGGCGCCGGTCATATTCCCCCCGCATCTTCTCCACAGCGGGCAGGCCCTTTTCCAAAGCCTCAATGGCCGCCCACTGGGCCGTGGTGGGGGCGCTCATGATCCCGTATTGATGAATCTTCCGCATCGCACCAATGATCTCCGCAGGACCGCAGGCGTAGCCTAAACGCCAGCCGGTCATGGAAAACGCCTTGGAAAAGCCGCTCACCAGCACGGTGCGCTCGTACATCCCCGGGAGCGCCGCGATGGAAGTATGCTCGATCCCGTAGACCAGTTCCGCGTAGATCTCATCGGAGATGATCACGATCCTGTGCTGGCGCAGAACCTCGGCGATAGCCACCAAGTCCTCTTTTTCCATAACCGCACCGGTGGGATTATTGGGATAACAAAAAACGATGGCTTTAGTTTTGTCAGTGATCAAGGGCTTGATGGCCTCCGCGGTGAGGCGGAAATCATCCTTTTCGTAGGTGGGCACAGGAACCGGCACCCCTCCCGCCATGATGGTCATGGGGCCGTAGGAGACGTAGGTGGGCTCCGGGACCAGCACTTCATCGCCGGGGTTAATCAGGGCCCTTAAGGCCAGATCCACCGCTTCGCTGCCCCCCACCGTGATCAGGATCTGGTTTTCCGGGTTGTACTCCACCTGAAAGCGGCTTGCCAAATAGCGGCTGATGGCCTGGCGCAGCTCCAAAAGGCCGGAGTTGGAGGTGTATCTGGTGCCCTTTTCCACGATGGAGCGGATACCCGCCTCCCGGATCACCTCCGGGGTGGGGAAATCCGGCTCGCCCACGCCCAGGGAGATCACATCCTGCATGGTGGCGGCAATGTCGAAGAACTTGCGGATACCCGACGGCTTAATGGCCTGCACCTTTTGGGATAACAATTCATTAACCAACGCGATCACTTCCCTTCCTTCTGTAAATATTATGCGTATTCTTCAGGCAGATTATAATTCCTACCGGGGGAAATGATTTCGCCTATCGACTGAATTGTCTGCATTGTTTATACTATAATTGCTAGCAAACAGATCGGGCCCGCACAGAAAGGAGGGTTGTTGTGCGCAAAAGATCCGCCGCCTTGCTGCTCTTGGTGGTGCTCCTCCTTGGTCTGGGCAGCAGCGCGGCCCTGGCCAATGCCCCCGCTTCCCCGCCCTTTGGCAGTGAGGTGGTCCCCCTCACCCTGGAGGAGCTGGAGGAAGTGGAAGGCGCCTGGGCCGCCCAGACCGTGGTGGGCGCCGCGGTGGGAGGCGTCTGCTACTTAATCACCACCCCCGTTTCCCAGTGGAACCTGGGAGACTGCTTAAGGCACGTGGTCGCCGGTGCCGTAAGCGGTTTCTTCGGCAGCTTCTTCTAGCCCCCACCCCTACACAGAAAGCCCAGGGCAACCTGGGCTTAACTTCACTCTCACTCTAGAAGGGATGATCCAATGCCGCTCTTGCCATCTGCCATCTTCTGGCTGGTCTTGGCCGCAGCCCTCACCGGGAGCCAGCTGCGCCAGGGCCGCCCCCTAAGCGCCCAGGTGGTGGGCCTGGCCGTGCTTGGAGCAGGCCTGATCCTGGCCGCCGGGAGCCTCAGCCAAACCCAGGCGGGTCCCCTTGGAACCTTCTTGCGCTGGCTGAGCCGCTTTTTGCTGTATCTCGGCCTCACGCCCCTTTTCACCAAGCTCCCCTGGCCCCGCAGCGCGGCGGGGGGAGTGGTCTTTTCCACCTGCATGACGCTCCTGGAGCTTGTGGGCGTTTTGGGCTAGGCCTTTTCCCGGCGGGCGTTTCCCTGCCAGACTAAATAGATGCCAAAAAGGGTGATCACACTGCCCAAGGCCTCCAAGGGGGCAGGCACTTCCTTCAGGATGAACACCGCCATGATGCTGGCCCCCAAGGGCTC
>DGEY01000082.1:2358-26738 GCA_002391385.1 Firmicutes bacterium UBA3914
CCCAGGATGGTGACGGAGACCATGGTAGCAGGAAGGTACTTCAAAGCCCAGTTCAAGCTGTTGTGCCCCAAAACCGTGGGCACCAAAGCCAGGGCCACAAACATGAGCCAGGTGAAGCTGTTAAAGCCCCTCAGGGGCAGGCCCCGCAGCAGGATCAGAAAACCCAAAACCAGGGCCGCGCCGCCGTAGACCAAGAGGGAATAAAGGGCCAGGGGCAGCTGCGGGCGCAGCCTGCGGCCTAAGAGGAAATAGCAGGCCATGGCCACCGCGCCGCCTAAGGCTAAGAGGTTCCCGTAAAGCCGGGACTCGCCCCCTGCACCTTCCGTGAAGGTGACCAGGACGCTTCCCGCCAGGGCCACCACCAAGCCCAGCCACATCCGGGGCGTGGGCTTTTCCGCCAGAAAGAGCACAGAAAGCAAAAACACCCAGAGGGGCTGGGTGGTCACCAGCACTACCGAGCTGGCCACGCTGGTATGCTCCAGGGAGGTCATCCACAGGGCGAAGTGCATAGCCAGCATCACCCCAGCCCCCAGGGCCAGTCTGAGCTGCTGTTTTTCTAGCCTTAAGCCCCGCCCCTCCCTTAGGGCCAGGGGCAGAAAAAACAAAGCCGCAAAAAGCATGCGGTAAAAGGCGATGACAAAGGGAGGTGCCTCCGCCAAGCGGATCAGCACAGCAGATGTGGAAATGGCGGCAACGCCGCCCACTAAAACTAACGTGATTAGTTTCTCCTTGGCCATGCAAACGCTCCTCTACTCCAACCGCTCCAGCAGCAGCAGGCTAAAGCCGATCTTCAGCATTTCTTCCACACTGAGCACCTGGCCCTCCGGGGCCCGCTGGTGCAGCTTCAAAGCGATGGCCAGCTGGCCCGCCTGCTGCGTGTATTCCACCCGGTTCATGGGCACATCCACAGCTAAAATCCTGGAGAACACCGCGGCTGTGGCGGCATGGCCCACCGCGGACACCCAGCCGTAGAGGCGCACCAGCCGCCTGGCCTCCTCCACATCCACCTCCCGTACCCGGTAAAGCCCGGTGCTGGTGACCACGGGGCCGTTGAGCAAAACCACCGGCAGCACATCGCCATCCAGGGCCAAAAGCTCCAGCACATCCTCCGCGAATTCCAGCTGCTTCGCTACCATCTGCTCATCCTCCCTCGGTCCGCCGCGCCGCCCGGGGACTGATGCCGCTTTCCAAATACTGGCGCAAGAGGGCGGCCACCGTCTCCAGGGCCACCTGGTTGAAGCCCCCTTCGGGCACGATCAGATCCGCGTACTTTTTCGAGGGTTCCACAAAAGCTTCGTGCATGGGCTTCACCGTGGAAAGATACTGCTTGTGCACGGAGTCCAAACTGCGCCCCCGCTCCTGCACATCCCGGACCAGCCGGCGCAGGATGCGCACATCGGGATCGGTATCCACGAACACCTTGAGATCAAACAGGCTGCGCAGCTCGGGATCGGCCAAAACCAAAATGCCCTCCACAATCACGATGCGGCGGGGCTGCACGGTGATGGTGCGGTCCGTCCGCACATACTGGGCAAAATCATACACCGGCACCTGGATGGTCTCGCCCCGCTTGAGCCGCTTCAAATGCTCGATGAGGAGCTCATCCTCCAGGGCGTCGGGGTGATCGTAGTTGATCTTCAAACGCTCCTCAAAGGGTAAGTCCCAGTTGGCCACGTAGTATGAGTCCTGGGAAATAATCACGCACTCTTCGCCCATGGCCGCCTGCAGGGCTTGGGCAAAGGTGGTCTTGCCTGAGCCGGTCCCCCCGGCTATGCCCACAATAATCACAGAGATCACCTATACTTTCTTGCCTGCACCGCTATTCCACCAGATACCCTGCCCGGCGCAATGCGGCCCGGATTTCTTCCATCACTTCCTGGTTGGGGGCATCGATTGTATGCAGATGATAGCCCCCCGTAAGCACCAGCAGGGGCTCACCTTGGAGCTCCTGCATTTTTTCGATAAAGCGCTGCACATCCTGCCTAGAGCTGAGCTGCAGATTGGCGGTGAGCTCGCCGTAGAGGGGATGCTCCACCGAGACATCCACCACCGTGCCCCCCAGATCCACGATCAAGTTCAGCTCCCGGGCCAGCTCTGCGTTTTCCGCCCCGTGGCGCACCGCCACCCGGCTGCGGTGGGCCGCCCGGGCCGCGGCCTTGGGCAAAAGATAACCCTGGGGGGTGGCGATAATCCCCGCGCCCTGGGCTCTAAGCACCGCAACATCGCCCACGATCACCTGTCTGGTCACCCCGAAGAGGCTGCTCAAGGTGGAGCCGGTGATGGGCTCCTCCGCCTCCTCCAGGAGGGCTAGTATTCTTTCCCGGCGCTCTTCCTGCTTCACTCCCATTCCCCCACAGATCTTGCCAAAAGCTGCTTAGTAGTATACTATACAGGTGTATATACACCTGTATAGATTGCGAGGAACTGCCCATGCGCTTGACCACTAAAGAACTGCTCTACGGGGCTTTGCTCACGGGCTTAGCCCTCCTCATTCCCCTGGCTTTCCAGGGCTGGCTCCAGGTGACCATCCCGCCCTTTTCCGCCACCTTAGCTAGTCATCTTCCCACCATGCTGGCCATGACCATCAGTCCCTGGACCGCGGCCCTGGTGGGGGCAGGCTCCAGCCTGGGCTTTCTCCTCACCCTAGGGCCGGTGGTGGCCCTCAGGGCGGCGGTGCACATCCTCTTTGGCGTCGCGGGGGCCTGGCTCTACGCCAGGGATCAGACCCTCTGGAAGGCGCTGCTTTTGACCTTACCCATCCACGCCCTAGGTGAGACCCTGGTGGTGCTCCCCTTTGGCTTCAGCTTCCAGCAGGCCCTTTTGGTGATCGGCCTCGGCACCGCGCTGCACCACCTGGCGGATGGCGCCATCACCTCCGCTGTGTTTCAGGCCTTAAGTAAAGCGGGCGTACGTTTAGACCTTAGCGGTAAAGGCACGGTCAACCACCTTTAAAAGCTCGATAATCTCCAGATTCTGCGGACAGGCGGCCTCACAGCTGCCGCAGGCAATGCACTGGCTGGCATCTTTGCCGTTCTTGGCTAAATACTCGTACTGCGGGCGATCGCTGGCAAAACTGTTGTACATGCTGGCTTCGTTGTAGAGGCGGAACAGCCTGGGGATCTCCACACCTTGGGGACAGGGCAGGCAGTAGCGGCAGTCTGTGCAGGGAATCTGGATGCGCTGGGTATAAAGCTCACGGGCCTGGGCGATAATGCCCAGTTCTTTTTTGCTCAAAGAATGGGGCTTGGCTTCCGAGAGCACCCGCACGTTTTCCTCCACATCGGACATTTGATGCATCCCGCTTAAGATCACCGAAACCTCCGGATGATCCGCCACCCAGCGCAGGGCCCATTCCGCAGGACTGCGCTTGATGGGCGCCGTGCGGAAGAGCTCCTCCACCTCCGGCGGCAGGTTCCGCACCAACCGCCCTCCCCGCAGGGGCTCCATGATCACCACACCCAGCCCCTTGCTGGCGGCGTACTTCAGCCCCGCCAAGCCGGCCTGGTGGCATTCGTCCATGTAGTTGAACTGGATCTGGCAGAAATCCCAAGGGTAGGCGTCCACGATCTCCCGGAAGACCGGCAGATCATCGTGGAAGGAAAAGCCCGCGTAGCGGATGCGCCCTTCCATCTGCATCTGTTCCAAAAATTCCAGCGCCTCATGTTCCAAGGCCTGCTGCCATGACCTGCGGTTCAAAGCGTGGAGCAGGTAGAAGTCGATGCACTCCACCCCCAGGCGCTCCAGCTGCTCGTTGAAGTAGCGGGCGCAGTCCTGGGGGGACTTCACCAGCCACATGGGGAGCTTGGTGGCGATGTTCACCTTCTCCCGGTAGCCGTCCTGGACGGCCTTGCCCACCAGCACTTCGCTCTGCCCGTCGTGGTAGCTGTAGGCGGTATCCAGGTAGTTGACACCATGATCGATGGCATAGCGGATCATGGCAATGGCCTCAGCCTCATCGATTTCCCCCGTGGGCAGCGTGGGCAGGCGCATGCAGCCGAAGCCCAGCAAGCTCACTTCTTCCTTGGTTTGCCCCATCATTCTCCTTTGCACACGATCACCCCTCGAGTACTAATTCGCAGTCTCCCCCCGTTTCCCTGCCTTCGGGGGTAAACAGGAAAAGCAAATGCGGCCTCGAACTGTAGTTCTAGAAAAGGGGAGATGCAGATGATAAGTTACCTATTCCTAGGTGCAGCCGTCGGCCTGGTTTTGGGATTCCTCATCGCCTATGCCCTGCTCAGCCAGGGCAAGGCCAGACTGGAGGCCCAGCTCAGCGCGGTGAGGGAGCAGCGGGCCCGGGAAGAGGAGTACTTAAAAGCCATCCAGCAGGAGTTTCGCACCGTGTTTCAGAACCTGGCCCAGGAAATCCTGGAGGCCAAAGCCTCCAGCTTGTCCACCCAGACTTCCCAGCAGCTGCAGAGCCTCTTGGAGCCCCTCCGCCAGCGCCTGCTGGAATTTCAAGAGCGGGTGGAGCAGACCCACCGGGAGAGCATGATCAAAATCGGTACCCTGGAGCGGGTGGGCCTGGCCATGTCCGAAGAGGCGGAGCGCCTGGCCAAAGCCCTCAAGGGCGAAGTGAAAACTCAGGGGGACTGGGGCGAGATGATCCTCAGCCGCATCCTGGAAGCTTCGGGCCTGCGGGAAGGCCATGAATACGTGCTGCAGGGCGTAGGCTTAGATCTCCGCAGTGAACAGGGGAGCAAAATCCGCCCCGACGTGGTGGTGATCCTGCCGGAAAATCGCCACCTGATCATCGACTCCAAGGTCTCTTTAACCGCCTACGAGCGCCATGCGGCCAGCAGCGATCCCGAAGAGCAAAAGCGCCTAGAAAAGGACCTGGTCCGCTCCTTGAAAAACCACATCGACGGGCTGCGGGAGCGCCACTACCAGGGCAGCGGACTCAACTGCCCCGATTTTGTGCTCATGTTTATGCCCCTGGAGCCGGCCTACGCCTTGGCCCTCCAGGCTGACCCGGCCCTCTTCCAGTATGCCTGGGAGCGGAAGGTGGTGCTCACCACCCCCACCACCCTCATGGCCACCCTCTGGATTATCGCCAACATCTGGCAGCAGGCCCAGCAGACCGCCAACGCCCTGGAGATCGCCCGCCAGGGCGGGGCGCTCTACGACAAATTCGTGGGCTTTGTGGGCACCTTAGAAGAGCTCGGCCGCCAGCTGGAACGCTGCCAAAACTCCTACAACCAAGCCGTCAACCAGCTGAAAACCGGCCGGGGCAACCTCATCTCCAGGGCGGAAAACCTGCGGGCCTTGGGCGCGGCCGCGAGCAAATCCCTGGACGCCCAGCTCACCGCGGCTGCCCTGGAAAGCGATGGGGCAGCCCAGGACTAGGCAATGCGCCAGTCAATGGGCTCCTGCCCCGTTTCCGTTAAGAAGGCATTGGCTTTGGAAAAGTGGCCGCAGCCGAAAAAGCCCCGGCTGGCCGAGAGGGGACTGGGATGGGGAGCGGTGAGCACCAGGTGGTGGGGCTTGGTGATCAGCCGCTGCTTGCTCTGGGCGGGCCGGCCCCAGAGGAGAAAGACCACCGGTGTCTCTTTGTCGTTGAGCAGCTCCAAGACCCTGTCCGTGAACCTTTCCCAGCCCTTGCCCTGATGGGACCCGGCCTGGCCCCGCCGCACGGTCAGCGTTGTGTTCAAAAGCAGCACCCCCTGATCCGCCCAGGCTTCCAGACAGCCGTGGGCCGGGACGGGGATGCCCAGATCCCGGACCAGCTCCCGGAAGATGTTCTGCAGCGATGGAGGTTGGGGCACCCCTCTGGGCACGGAAAAGGCCAGGCCGTGGGCCTGCCCCGGCCCGTGGTAGGGATCCTGCCCCAAGAGCACCACCTTGGTCTGGGCGTAGGAAGTGCGCTTCAGCGCTTCGAAGATCTTGTACATATCGGGGTAGATCGTGCGGTAGCGGTACTCTTGGATCAAAAACTGCCGCAGGGCCAGGTAGTATTCCTTGCTAAATTCCCCCGCCAAAAGCTCATCCCAGTCATTGCCCAGATGCACTGCCACTGAGTTCACCTCCCTTGCCCAGGGCCGCCAGCTGCTCAAAGGCGTGCAGGGCCCCCTGCTCGCCGTTGCTCAAAACCACAACCTCCATGGGCTCCTCCAGCGTTCCCCCGAAGAGGACATGGGCCCCCGGGGCCCGCCCTTCGATCTTATACACCCTAAGGCGCGCATCCCAGTAAGGTGCCAGAAGCCTTTCCACCGTTTCCGCGGGCAGCAGCTGGCCCTGGGCCAGAAGCTGCCAGAAGCGGACCAGATCCGGCGCGCCGGCAAAAAGCTGGGGCTCATCCCCTGGCAAAGCGTAGATGTTTTCCACAGGGCGCCCCGCAGGGCTGATGGTGTAACCTGTGGCCGCCCAGGCGGGGAGCTGATCCAGGTAGAGGTAGGAGGTTCGCCCCAGCTTGCCCGGGAGGAGGACCTCCCGCTCCACTACCTCCCAGGCCTTTTCGCCTGTAATGGCCGCGAGCCTACGCTCCGGCTCTTCCGCCCCTTCCAGCTGCCCCAACCGGGCCAGGGCCACCTGAGCGAAAAACTGCCGGGCGGAGCCTAAGTTGAAGGCGGTGTAGGGGTTGTTGGGGATTTTAAACCTTCTGTGGGCATAGCCGAAGGCCCCCCGGAACTGCACCTTGGCCTTCTTGGTCACCTGGCACACCCCGGAGAAATCATCCTCCACGGAAAAGCCCCGGTAGTGGGTGTCCCAGGTGCTCAAAGCTGTGGTGCCCTTCAGTTCAAAGCTTTCATCCAGCTGGGGAACGAGCACAGGCACCTCCAGCTCCCCCCGGATCAGCTCAGCAAATCCTTCACTGCTCTCCTTTTCCCCGTGGGTGACAAAGACCTGCCCGATGTGGCGGAAACGCCGCAGCCACCTCAGCAGCCCCGCCTGATCCGCGTGGGCGGAAAAGCCGCTGATGGTCTCGATCTCAGCGGCCACCTGCACCTCTTCCCCGTGGATGCGCACCCGCTGCGCGCCATCCTGGAGGCGCCGGCCCAGGGTCCCTTCCGCCTGGTAGCCCACAAGCAAAACCGCGGCTTCCCTCCGCCAGAGGTTGTGCTTGAGGTGGTGCTTGATCCGCCCCGCATCGGCCATGCCGCTCGCGGAGATGATCACCACTCCGCCGCTGATGCTGTTGAGGCGCTTGGACTCTTCCACGCTTTCCGTGTAGTGCACGCCCGGCCCCTGGAAGGGGGAGCGCTGCTCCCGGATCATCTCCCGGGTTTCGTAGTCAAACACCTGGCTGTGGCGGCGGAACACCGCCGTGGCTTTGGAAGCCAGGGGGCTGTCGATATAGATGGTCAGGGGCGGGGTTTGCCCCTGATCCTGGAGCACCCGCAGGCTGTGGAGGATATCCTGGGTGCGCCCCAGGGCAAAGGCGGGGATGAGCAGGTTGCCCCCCCGCTCCATGGTGCGGTTCACCACCTCAGCCAGCCGCTTAAGGCGCTCCTCCCTGTTTTCATGGAGCCGGGTACCGTAGGTGGACTCGATCACCAGCACATCCGCCTCCGTCAGGAAGGTGGGATCCTGGACGATGGGCTGATCCAAATTACCCAGATCGCCGGAGAACACAAACTTGGTGGTCTCCTCCCCTTCCGTGATCCAAAGTTCCACAATGGCGGCGCCCAGGATATGCCCGGCATCCCGGAAGCGCACCCGCAGGTCGGGGAAGACCTCGATCTCTTCGTCGTAGACCATGCGGGCAAACTGCTCCATGGTCCTCTCGGCATCGGCCACGGTGTAGATGGGAGTCAAAAGGGGCTGGCCCCTCCGGCGCAGCTTCCTGTTTTTCCGCTCCACTTCCATCTCTTGAATGTGGGCCGAGTCCGCCAGCATGATCTCGCAGAGATCCGCGGTGACCCCGGTGGCATAGATGGGCCCCCGGAAGCCCAGCCTGGTGAGCTTGGGCAGAAGCCCGCTGTGATCGATATGGGCGTGGGTGAGGATCACCCCATCTATTTCCCCGGGCACAAAGGGGAAGTCCCCGTAGTTGCGCTGCTTCAGCTCCTCCGGCCCCTGGAAGAGGCCGCAGTCCACCAGGACCTGCTTGTCCCCAAAGGCCAGGAGGTAGCAGGAGCCGCTGGTACACCCGGCGGCACCCAAAAACTGGATTCTCACTGGCAAGCCCCCTTATTCAGCGGAAAACTGGTAGATGGTGCTGTGGGCGTAGCGCTCACCGGCCCGCAGAACGGGACTGGGGAAATGGAGGTGGCGCGTGCTGTTGGGGAAGAACTGGGTCTCCAAGCAGAAGCCGCTGCGCCTGGGGTAGCTCACCCCGCCCTTGCCCCGGACGCCATCTAAGTAATTGCCGGTGTAAAACTGGATACCGGGCTTGGTGGTGAGCACTTCCATCACCCGGCCTGTGGTGGGCTCTTTCACCCTTGCCGCGGGCACAAGCCCCGGCTCGCTGCGGCGGACCACCCAGTTGTGATCGTAGCCGTTACCGCAGCGCAGCTGCTCGTGGTCGGCAGCGATCCGGGCGCCGATGGGATGGGGCTCCCGGAAATCTAAGGGAGTTCCGGCAACCTGGAGAACCTCCCCTGTGGGCAGGGATTCTGCATCGGTTGGCGTAAAGAAATCAGCGAAGAGCTGAAGCTCATGGTCTAAGATTAGGCCCTGCCCCTGGCCCGCCAGGTTGAAGTAGGCGTGGTTGGTGAGATTGAGGATGGTGTCCTGATCGGAGGTGGCGGAGTAATCCAGGCGCAGGCCCCCTGTGCCGGTTCCGGAGTAGATCACTTCCACCTGGAGGTTGCCGGGATAGCCCTCTTCCCCATCGGGACTGAAGTAGCTGAGCTTGAGGGCGGGGCCGGTGGCGGTTGCGATCACCTCCGCATCCCACACCCGCCGACCCAGGCCGCCTGGCCCGCCGTGGATGTGGTTCCGGCCGTCGTTGGCCGCGAGTTTGTACACCTTCCCGCCCAGGCTGAACTGGGCCCCCTCGATGCGGTTGGCGTGGCGCCCCACCACAACTCCGAAGTGCTTGGTATCCTGGAGGTATTCTTCCAGGCTGTCGTAGCCCAAGACCACATCGGCCAGCTCGCCCCGGCTGTCCCGGGCGTACAAACTGACCAGAGCAGCACCGTAATTGGTAATCAGTGCCCGGTGGCCCTGGCCTAACTCCAGAGTAAACAGCTCAACTTGCCGTCCAGCGGCGGTTCCCCAACTTTTCCGTTCCATGTCCAAAGCTCCTTCCTAAAATTCTTGTTCAACTTGTACCCAGACAAGAGGTTTTTGCCGAGGGTAAGGAGAAGTGATCTAATCCAACCATTTCGCAAGCGGCCCGGCGAATTCCTGCCTGCATCTGGCAGCCGGAGCGAAAGGAGGACCCCCGTATTGCTCAGGATACCTGCGGAGATGAAGCGCAAGAAATACTGGAAGGAAACCTTGGAAGCCTACCTCTACCTCTTGCCCGCTTTCGTCATCTTAGGCATGTTCAGTTTTTACCCGGTGGTTAAATCCGTCATCATCAGCTTTTATGATTGGCATCTGCTCCGCAAAGAGCAGTACTTCGTGGGTTTAGAGAACTACCAGAAGCTGCTCAGCGACAAAACCTTCCTAATGGCCATCTCCAACACCTTCCGCTATGTGGTTGGTTTTGTGCCCATCTCCATCTGTTTATCCCTGATCATTGCCGTGCTCTTGAACAACAAGATCAAAGGGCGCGGTCTTTTGCGCCTAGCCTATTTCCTCCCCTGGGTCACCTCCTCCGTGGCCATCTCCATGGTCTGGCGCTGGATCTACAACCAGCACTACGGCCTTTTGAACATGGCCCTGGCGGAATTGGCCCAGTTTGTGAACAAGCTGGTGGAGCTTGCCACCTTGGGCAACGTGGCCCAGATCTGGGAGTTCACCAACATCAACTGGCTGATGGAACCCCGCTGGACCATCATCAACGTGGTGATTATCAGCGTCTGGAAGAGCATCGGCTACTACGTGGTGATTTTCCTCGCGGGCCTGCAGAATGTCCCCACGGAGCTCTACGAAGCAGCCGAGGTGGATGGGGCCACCGCCTGGCAGAGCTTCTGGCGGATCACGTTGCCGCTCATCTCCCCCACCACCTTTTTCATCTCCATCATCGCCATTATCGGGGCCTTTAAGCTCTTCACGGAGATTTACGTGCTTTACACAGGCAATCCGGGCCCCTTAAGCAGCGGGCTTACCATCGTGTACTACGTCTACCGCAACGCCTTCCAGCG
Source organism: Firmicutes bacterium UBA3914 (assembly GCA_002391385.1). Classification (GTDB taxonomy): domain Bacteria; phylum Bacillota; class Limnochordia; order Darwinibacteriales; family Darwinibacteriaceae; genus DTU010. Next base: position 12,552 of record DGEY01000082.1, read on the forward strand.
CTACCGCATGGGCTATGCCTCCGCGGCGGCTTACATTCTCTTTGCCATCATCTTTGTGTTCACCCTGATCCAGATGTACGCATCCAGGCGCCGGGTGCACTACGAGGGCTAAGGAGGGAGAGTTATGGCACGCTACGAAATGTTAGCCGAAGATCAACAGTGGCGCTACCGCTTAAGCCACTTTATTAAGCGCTTTTTCCTGTACGCCGTGCTCATCGGCGGTGCCCTGATCATGATCACACCCTTTGTCTGGATGCTCTCCAGCTCCCTCAAGGCACCCCATGAGATTTCGCTTAAATACATCAAGTGGCTGCCGGAAAGCCCCCAGTGGCAGAACTACAAAATCGCCTGGGAAGCGGCGCCCTTTGCCATGTACTTCAAAAACAGCTTCTTCATCGCCACCGTGTGCATGTTGATTGAAGTAACCTTCAGCTCCTTGGCGGCGTACGCCTTTGCCAAGATGAACTTCTTCGGGAAGAACGTGCTCTTTGTGCTGTTCTTGGGCACCATGATGATCCCCGGGGAAGTGATGCTCATCCCCAACTACATGACCATGGTCAACTTCGGCTGGATCGACACCTACTACGCCCTGATCGTCCCCTGGACGGTGAGCGTTTTTAGCATCTTCCTTTTGCGGCAGTTTTTCATGAGCATCCCCCATGAGCTCTTTGAAGCTGCGGTTTTGGACGGCTGCAGCAAGTTCAGGTATCTGCTCACGGTGATGCTGCCCCTTTCTAAGCCGGCTTTGGCCACGGTGATGCTCTTTAAGTTCATCGGCAGCTGGAACGCCTTCTTGTGGGTCTTGATCATGACCAACACGCCCAGGATGCGCACCATCCCCGTGGGCCTCACCTATTTCGTCAGCGACGTGGGGGCCCAGTACAACTACCTCATGGCTGCCTCCACCTTTGCCATGGCGCCGATTTTGATCCTGTTCCTGCTGCTGCAGAAGCAGTTTATCCAAGGTATTGCCCGTACAGGGCTGAAGGGATAGGGAGGTGAAAAGCGGGAGGTTAGCTTCTTTCAGCGGTGTGGAAAAGATCAATAAATAGAAGGAGTGGATTGACATGCGTTCGACCAAGTTGGTGTTGTTGGCTCTCGTGCTTTGCCTCGCCCTGAGCAGCCCGGCCCTGGCCAAGGTGCACATCACCTTCTGGCATGCCATGGGTGCGGAGCTGGGTGAAGCTGTGGACTACCTGACGCAGAAGTTCAATGAAGAGCAGGACGAAATTTTCGTGGAGTCCATCTACCAAGGACGCTACAGCGATCTGAACACCAAGCTGGTGGCATCCTTCTCCGCGGGGACTTCCCCCACCATCGCCCAGGTCTATGAGAACTGGACCGACGCCTATTACCGCTATGGAGTCATCGTTCCTCTAGAAGACTACATGGATCTCACCGAGGAAGAGTACAACGACTACATCGAAGTGTTCCGCCACATGAACACCTGGGACGGCAAGCTATACACCATCCCCTTCAACAAGAGCAACTGGGTGATGTACTACAACAAAGAGCTCATCCCCGAGCCGCCCAAGACCCTCGATGAGTTCTTCCAGATCGCCAAGGAAGTGAGCGAGAAGACCGGCGGCGAGACCCGGGGCTTCGGCATCCGGCCCACCCTGGAGCTCTTCCACGCCTTCCTCTGGCTCAACGGCGGAGACTTCTTCGATGAAGATCTCAACGTCACCTTTGACGGCCCCGAAGGCAAGCTGGCCCTGCAGCAGATGATCGCCATGCTGGAAGATGGCTCAGCTCTGCAGATCGACGGCTATGAAGATGGGGCCTTTGGCGATCGCATGATCGCCATGTACATCGGTTCTTCCGCGGGCATTACCTACGCGGAGAATTCGGTGGGCGGCAAGTTTGAGTTCAGCACCACTCCCCTGCCCGCTGGCGTAAGGCCCGGCGCCCCCTTCATGGGCACCAACATCGCCATGTTCGCCTCCGCCAGCGAAGAGGAGCGGCAGGCTGCAGCCAAGTTCGTCAAGTGGCTCACCAACACCGAGAACACCGTCTACTTCGCCATCAAGACCGGTTACCTCCCGGTGACGTACTCCGGTTTGGACCATCCGGAATACGTGGCTTGGCTGGAGGCCAACCCCCACAAGGCCGCCATCGCCAACCGTGAGGCCTTCGAATTCGGCTACTGGCAGCCCAAGATCGCCGCTTGGGAAGAGTGCCGCGGCATCATCTACGAGATGGTCACCAAGGTGTTCCTGGGTGAGGATATCGACCTGGCTCTGGCCGAAGGCCGGATGCTGGTGGAAGAGGCCATCCAGGAGATGCTCAGCGAGCGCTTCTAGGCCTTGGCACCTGATCAAAAATGGCACAGGGACCCCCTGTGCCATTTTTTCAACCCTCGGCGGACAGGATAAAACTAACGAGGAAAGGATGCAGCCATGTCCCCAAAACAAAAGGCAGTTTTCTTGGATCGTGATGGAGTGCTCAATAAATCATATGGGTTCAGGCCCCCCAACAGCCCGGAGGAGCTGATCCTCCTACCGGGCGTGCCCGAAGTCATCCGCCGGCTGAACGAGGCGGGCTTTTTGGTCTTTGTGGTCACCAACCAAGGGGGCGTAGGGTTGGGGTATATGACCCTGGAAAAGCTTGAGGCCATCCACGCCAAGCTGGTTCAGGAAGTGGCCCAGGGCGGCGGCCAGTTCACGGAAATCGCGGCCTGCACCCACAAGCCCAAGGAGGGCTGCCCCTGCCGTAAACCAAAGCCAGGCCTCATCTTAGACCTGGCGGAAAAGTACAATGTGGACCTGGCGGCCAGCTTCATGGTGGGCGACCGGGATGTGGATATTCAAGCGGGCAAAGCCGCGGGCACCCGCACCATCCTGATCAAGTCCCGGGAAAAGACCAAGGAAGAGCCTGATTATACCTGCCGGAGCCTTCTGGACGCGAGTGAGCTGATCCTCAGGCTAGATGCCGGCCCGCTCGAAGATGGCGTAAAGGGCTAAGAAGTAGGAGGCGGCGCCGAAGCCGGTGATCTGGCCCACGCAGGCCGGAGCGATCACCGAACGGGCGCGGAACTCTTCCCGGGCCTGGACGTTACTCATGTGCACCTCAATGGTGGGTACACCTATCCCGGCCACCGCATCCCGCAGGGCGTAGCTGTAGTGGCTCAGGGCCCCGGGGTTGAACACGATCCACTGGTAGGTGCCTGCCGCCTGGTGCAGGCGGTCGATGAGCACCCCTTCCTGGTTGGACTGGAAAAAGTCCACCTCCAGCCCCAGCTGGCTGGCGAGGGCCTCGATTTCTTCGTTGAGCTGATCTAAAGTCTTGGAGCCGTAGATCTCCGGCTCCCGCCGTCCCAGCAAGTTCAAATTGGGCCCGTGGAGGACCAATACCTTCATGCGCGGATCACCTCATCCCAGTATTCTTCCACTTCTTCCAAGCTAAGCAGCACTTCTTCCACGCTGCCGATCTGGCGGGGCAGGATAAACGAAATCCTGCCTTGTTTGTTCTTCTTATCCTGCTGCAGGGCGCTGAGCACCTCGCCCTTGTCCAGGTGGCTGAAGCGGTATTCCAGCGGTACCCGCCTCAGGCCAGCTTCAATCTTCACCAAATCCTCCCTGGAGAGCAAACGCAAAAGGTGCGCCAGGCGGGCTTCCAGCAGCATGCCCAGGAGGACCGCTTCCCCGTGATGGTAGAAGCTAAAGCCCCCCGCCCGTTCCAGGGCGTGGCCGAAGGTGTGGCCGTGATTGAGGATGTGCCGCAGGCCCAGATCCCGTTCATCCGCGGCCACGATCTCCGCCTTGATCTCCACGCAGCGCCGGATCACCGGGGCGGCAACTTCCAAATCCAGCTGGTAAAAGGCGGAGATGTCCCTGCTCACCTGGGCGAAAAGCTTCCCATCCTGCACCACCCCGTATTTCAACACCTCCCCTAAACCGCCGGTGATCTCCCGCTCCGGTAGGGTTTCCAAAACGGAGGGGTCAACGAAAACGGCCCGGGGCTGGTAAAAGGTGCCCACAAGGTTTTTGCCCCAGGCCGTGTTCACACCGGTCTTCCCTCCGATGCCGCTATCCACCTGGGCCACCAAGGTGGTGGGGATCTGCACATAGTCGATGCCCCGCCGGTAGATGGAGGCGGCAAAGCCCACAAGATCGCCGATCACTCCGCCCCCCAGGGCAATGACTAGGCTGAAGCGATCCAAACCCCTGCGGGCCCAATCATCCACCAGGGCCGCCACCATCTCCAAGCTCTTACTCTCCTCCCCTGGCCAAAGCTCCAAGACTTGAAAGGGCAGGCGCTCAGCATAAAGGGGCGCCACGTTGGTGTCGCTCACCACCAAAACCTGGCTGTAAGCGCTGGCGAGCTGCGCCGCTTCCCGCCAGATAGCCGGCCCGAAGCTTACGGTATAGGTCCCGGAAGGAGCCTTAACTACTAGCCTATCCATTTGCTCCACCCCGGCTCCGGCCGTCCAAGAATTCCGCCAGGGCATCCAGCTCCGCGGCCAAGGCCCGAAACCTTTCTGGTTTGAGGGACTGGGGTCCATCGGAGAGGGCTTCCTGGGGATGGGTGTGCACCTCGATCATCACCCCATCCGCCCCCACCGCCAGGGCCGCCTTGGCCAGGGGTTCCACCAGATTCCAGCGCCCCGTGCCGTGGCTGGGATCCACGATCACCGGCAGGTGGGTGAGCTGCTTGAGGATAGGCACGGCACTCAAATCCAGGGTATTGCGGGTCAGGGAGCCGCTGAAGGTCCTGATCCCCCGCTCGCAGAGGACCACCTGGGGGTTGCCGGCGGCTAAGATGTACTCCGCGGCAAGGAGCAGTTCCTCGATGGTGGCGGCCAGGCCCCGCTTGAGCAGGACCGGCTTTTTCTGGGCGCCCACCTTCTTTAGGAGGGCGTAGTTTTGCATGTTGCGCGCGCCGATCTGGAGCATGTCCACCTGCTCCGCCACCCGCTCCACTTCTTCCTCGGACAAAACCTCCGTAACAACCGGCAGGCCGAAGGCTCGTCCCGCCTGGACCAAAAGGCGCAGGCCCTCCTCCCCCAAGCCCTGGAAGCTGTAGGGGGAGGTGCGGGGCTTAAAGGCTCCGCCCCGGAGGATATGGGCGCGGCCTTGAATGAGCCGGGCGATCTCCATGATCTGCCCCTCATCCTCCACCGAGCAGGGTCCGGCGATGTAGGCGCGGTGCCCTCCACCAATCCGCACTTCCCCCACGGTGACTACTGTATCCTCTGGCTTGTACTCCCTGCTGACCAAATGCATCCCTTCCACGGAGAAGCCTCCTTTTCCAGCTCCATTCTACCGAAGGGCTGTTTGTCCGTCAATGCAGCAAAAGGGGCCGCCCCCCAGGGCAATACCTGGAGGAGCGACCCTCTTCTTGTTTCTTGCTTCCTGCCTATTGAATCAGCTCGCCAGGCGCAGAGCCTGCAGGAGGGCCTGGAGGGTGACCGCGGCATCGCCGGGTACGAAGATGCAGTGCTCCATGTCGTAGAGGGTGTTTTCCACCCCGGCATAGCCCGGTGAGCGGTCCAGGTTGTAGACGATCACGTGGCGGGCTTCGGCCACGTTCAACACCGGCATGCCGTAGATGGGCGTGCCTTCATGGGTGTTGGCCGCGGGGTTAATCACATCGTTGGCCCCAACCACAACCACCACATCCACCTCTTTGAACTGGTCGTTGATCTGGTCCATCTCCAGAAGCAGCTCGTAGGGGATATCCACCTCCGCCATGAGCACGTTCATGTGACCGGGCATGCGCCCCGCCACGGGATGCACGGCGATCTCCACCCGCTTGCCGTAGCTCTGCAGCAGGTCCACCAGCCCTTTTACGTGTCCCTGGGCCTGGGCCACGGCCATGCCGTAACCGGGCACAATCACCACCCGCTGGGCCGCCCGGAGCAGGGCCCCAGGATCCTGCGTCGGTGCCTCTTGTTCCGGCAGGGGGATCACTTCCGCCAGTTCACCTTTGGCGGCCTCCAAAAGCTTGGCTAAGCTGTCCTTGGCATCGCCCAAAAGCAGGTGGACCTTTTCCATTTGGTAAAGGGAATTGTCCACACCGGCGTAGCCCGGTTTGGTATCGTAGTTGCACACCAGGACGTGCTGGGCCAGATCCGCCCGGATGATGGGCATGCCGTAGATGGGCGTGCCGGGAAGCTCCATGGCCGCGGGGTTGACCACATCGTTGGCCCCCACGATCACCGCGAGATCCGCTTCTGCCAAAAAGGCGTTGATCTCCTCCAGCTCACAGAGCTTGTCATAGGGGACATCCACTTCCGCCAGGAGCACGTTCATATGCCCGGGCATGCGCCCCGCCACGGGGTGGATGCCGTAGCGCACCTCTTTCCCCTGGCTCTCCAAAAGCTCGCCCAGCTGCTTCACCTGGAGCTGAGCCTGGGCCAGGGCCATACCGTAACCGGGGATGATGGCCACTTTTTTGGCATCCCGCAGTGCCGCCTGCCAGCTAGGTCCCTGGGGCGGCATGGGCTCCGGCTCGGCCGGGGCCACTTCTTTGGCTTGCTGTTCAGAGACCTTTGCCGGAGTTACGGTGGTTTTGCCCAAGAGGATATCCAACAGGCTCCGGTTCATGGCCCGGCACATGATCTGGGTGAGGATCAGGCCCGATGCCCCCACGATGGAACCCACCACAACCAGGAGGGCGCCGTTGGGCAGGGCAAAGCCCGCCACAGAGCCGGCCACGCCGGAAAAGGAGTTAAGAAGGGAAATGGTGATGGGCATGTCCGCGCCGCCCACCCTGATGGTGAACACATAGCCGAACAGATGGGAAAGGATGACCAAAAGCAGCACAGGCCAGGCCGGGGCCCCCACCTGGAAGGTGAGGCCCAAGGTGGCCAAGACCATCACCACGCCGCTCCACCAGAGGTAAGCGTTGTGGCCCTTAAGGTGCACCGGGCGCTGGTTGATCACGCCGTGGAGCTTGGCGGCGGCCACGAGACTGCCGCTGAAGGTTACACCCCCCACCACCATGGCCAGTCCAGAGGTGAAGAGGGTGAAGCTCCCGAGCCCTCCCCCTAGGGCGGTGAGGGCCGCCACGATGCAGGAAGCCGCACCGCCGAAGCCGTTGAAGAGGGCCACCATCTGGGGCATCTGGATCATCTTCACGGCCAGGGCCAGCCACAGACCCAGGGCAGAACCCACCAAAAGGCCAGCCCAGATCAGGCCCACGGAAAGCACCTGGGCTTCCAGCAGGGTCATGATGATGGCACCGGCCATGCCCACGGAACCGATGAGGTTCCCCTTCACCGCCGTCTTGGGCGAGTTCATCAGGCGGATGCCGTAAATGAAAAGGGCAATACAGACCACTTGCATGAGCAGGTATGGGCTGAGCATTTAGGCATTCCTCCCCCGCTCGCTTTTGAACATGCGCAGCATGCGGTCGGTGACCACAAAGCCGCCCACCACGTTGATCATGGCCAGGACAATGGCGATAAAGCCCGCGAGTTTACTGCCGGTGGCCACGGCCAGACCGGTGGCTGTAATTGCCCCCACCACGGTGATCCCGGAAAGGGCATTCATGCCCGACATGAGGGGCGTGTGGAGCAGGCTGGGTACCTCGCTGATCAGCTTGTAACCGAGGACGGCCGCCCCCACAAACGCCAGAACCAGAACAACTTCACGCATCTAGATTTCTCCCCTTGCTCGCATCGATTCTAAGGTACCTTCATGGACAATCTTCCCGTCTTGAGTGACCAAGGTGGCCCGGATGATCTCATCGTCCAGGTTCAAATTGACTCGGCCTTCAGCCACCAGGTTGTCCACGAAATTGAACACGTTTTTGGAGAACATCGCGGTGGAGCTGGTGGGCATGGTGCCGGGGATGTTCTTGGTACCGTCGATGGTCACACCTTGATGCTCCTTGATCACGCCGCCTTCCGAGAGCTCGCAGTTGCCCCCCTGGTCAATGGAGATGTCCACGATGACCGAACCGGGCTGCATGGACTCCACCATTTCCTTGGTGATCAAAATGGGGGCCTCTTTGCCCGGCACCAGAGCCGAGGTGATCACGATATCGGACCCGGCCACCACAGGCTTAAGGGCTTCCCGCTCCTTTTCCAGCCATTCGGGTTCTAAATGCTTGGCGTAGCCGCCTTCCCCCACCGCCAGCTCGTCGGGGATGCCCAGCTCCACAAGGCGGGCCCCCAGGCTCTTGGCCTGCTCCCGGGCATCGGGGCGGATATCCGCGGCGTAGACCACTGCGCCTAGGCGCTTAGCGGTGGCGATGGCCTGCAGACCTGCCACACCTGTGCCGATCACCAAGACCTGCGCGGGCTGGATCATGCCCACCGCGGTGCCCATGAGGGGCAGGAACTTGGGAATCCGGCTGGCGGCCATGAGTACGGCCTTGTAGCCGGCCACGGTGCTCATGGAAGTGAGGGCGTCCATGCTCTGGGCCCGGGAAATCCTGGGAATGGAATCCAGGGTGAGGGCCACCACGCCCCGCTCCGCCAGGGCCTTAACCATATTATGATTGGCAGGAGAAGCAGGATGCAGGAAAGTGATGAGTACCTGCCCCGGGCGGAGAAGCTTTGTTTCATGCACGCCCAGCCCCTCGTGGAACTGGGGCTCCTTGACCTTAATGATCAGGTCTGCCTGTTCGTATACTTCACGCACATCGGCTAAAACGGTGGCACCCGCGGCGCGGTAGGCGTCGTCGGTGAAAAAAGCGCCGAGACCGGCCCCCGCCTCCACCAGGACCTTCGCTCCACCTTTCACAAACTGAGACACTGTTTCGGGGGTTGCCGAAACGCGCCGTTCACCGGCTAAAATCTCTTTGGGAACCCCAATCGTTAGACCTTGGTATTTCATTCCCCATCCTCCATCTATCGTTTTTATACCACTAGTGTTCGCAAAGGGGTACGAAATTCCTTGTCGATTTCTTGATAATTTAACAACAAGCTAATGTCAAAAAAATCACAAAAATCCCGGAACGTGTTTCCGCAACGACGTTCCGGGGCCCTTCTGCCTTTCGTGGTTTCTAGACCAGACGCATGACTAATTCATCAAGATCGTCGGAAAAACAATCAATTAGCGGAATCTCCAAAAGCGTATAGGCCCCCGGCTGCCGCCGGAAGCTGGCCCGGGCCGCTGCAGTCATAATCTGGGCGGTCAGAGCTGGGTTGTTGATCCGCATCTCCCACTTGAACTGCTGGTTTGCCGTGCGTCCACTGGTGCCCACCCGCTCCATGAGCACCCCGTGGCCCACATCCTGGAGATCCTTTATGCAAGAAACTTGATACACAAATGTTTCGTCTTTGTTAAAATAGGGGTCTGCCAGGATGTTTGCTTCCACTGTCTGGAAATCTGCCCCCGGCTCCAGCTCCACGTAAACCTGGCGCCGATGCCGGCCTGCACCTGCGGGAATGGTCATGGACAGGGCATCCTTCACACCGGGCACCGCCTTGGCCGCCACGGAATGCCCCATGGACATCCCTGGTCCGAAATTCGTGAAGGTGATGCCCTTGGGGGCCATGAGCTCCAGGAGCGCCCGCACCACCGAATCGGTGCCGGGATCCCAACCGGCCGCGATCACCGCCACCGCCCCGTGTTCCTTGGCGGTGATGTCGATTTCTTTGCGGTAGCGCAGCAAGTCCTCCCCGTGGATGTCAAAACTGTCCACGGTGTTGATGCCCAGCTCCAGGACCTCCCGGGCTTTGTCCGGAACCGTGCGGCTGGGCACGCAAAGGAGCGCCGCATCTACCCTCCCCAGCTTCTGGATGTCATCCACCACCTGGACTTCCCGCAGTTCCGGGGGAAGGGCCCCTGCCACCTGGCGGCGGACCACACCGGCCAGCTCCAAATCGGGGGCAGCCTCCACCGCCTGCACCGCGTACCTCCCGATATTCCCATAACCAACCACAGCAACTCGCTTCATCGTTCCCTCTCCTTTAGCGCAAAACCTTCGATCAGAAAAAAGGCGGCAAAGCAGCGGAGTGCCGCCTTCTCCATGGCTAATTCTCCCTTACTCCTCCAGCCCAGCCGCGGCCTCGAGCTTACTTTGCTCTTCCCCGCGGAACTCCGGCAGAAAACGCCGGATAAACTCCAGGGCGGAATGGGCATCCGCGGGCAGGATTTCCTCAGGCCGGTTTTCCAGCGCCTGCACAGTCTCCTCCAAAAGGGGTAGGTCTAGGGCTGTGGGCTTAGCCACAAAGATCCTTTCGTGGGTTGTGGCATCCACCCCTTCTTCCGCAGTGAACAGCTCTTCAAAGAGCTTCTCCCCTGGCCTGATCCCCGTTATTTGAATATCGATGTCCACATAGGGCCTCAGGCCCGACAGGCGGATCAGCTGCTCCGCGAGATCCATAATGCGCACCGGCTCACCCATATCCAGCACAAAGATCTCTCCCTTGCCGGCAAAGGCCCCCGCCTGCAGGGTGAGCTGCACCGCTTCGGGGATAGTCATAAAATAGCGGATCATCTTTTCGTGGGTGACCGTCACCGGGCCTCCAGCTAGAATCTGCTGGCGGAAAAGGGGAATCACACTCCCCCGGCTCCCCAGGACGTTGCCGAAGCGCACCGCGGCAAAGGTCGTGGCACTTCTCTGGTCGAGATACATGATGATCATTTCGGCAATACGTTTCGAAGCCCCCATGACGCTTGTGGGGTTCACCGCTTTGTCGGTGGAGATGAGCACAAACTTCTCCGTCCCCGCCAGGTGGGCCGCCCAGGCCACCTGGTAAGTACCATACACGTTATTCTTAATCGCCTCTTCAGGATTATGCTCCATTAAGGGTACATGTTTGTGGGCTGCAGCGTGGAAGACCACATCGGGCTTGTACCTTTGGAAAACATCCCGCACCGCCCGGCCGTCCTTGATATCCTTCACCAAGGCCACAAGGGGAACCCGGGCCGCCTTCAGCTCCATTTCGATCTCGTAGAGATTGTTCTCCCCGTGATCCACCAGAAGCAAAACCTCCGGCTTGAGCTTGGCGATCTGCCGGCAGAGCTCCGAACCGATGGAGCCCCCCGCGCCGGTGACCAGCACCTTCCGCCCACTCAAATAGGCGCTCATGCCAGCGATATTCACCTTCACCGGGTCCCGGCCCAAGAGGTCCTCAATCTGCACTTCCCGGATCTTGCTCACGGTCACGTTGCCCTCAAGGAGATCGTAGACGCCCGGGAGGATCAGCACCTTTTTCCCGGTAGCCTGGGCGATCCGCACAAACTCCCGGATCACCCGGCGGGGCACCGAGGGCATGGAGATGATGATCTCATCCACCTGGTACTCCGCGACCACCCGGGCCAGATCATCTCTGGTGCCCAAAACGGGGCTGCCCAGCACAGTTTGGTTGCGCTTCAGGGGATCATCATCGATAAAGCCCACGAGCTTAACCTGGTGCCCATAGTGGTTGCGCAGCTCCCGGGCGGCTAAAACGCCGCCATCCCCCGCCCCCACAATGAGTACCCGCTTGAGGGGCTCTTCGTGGTCCTCCAAAAGGGACTGCCGCTGCCACCCGTCCCGGATCCTCACCAGGAAGCGGCTGCCTCCCACCAGGGCTAAGCACAAGAACCAGTCCAAGACCACAATGCTGCGGGGGAGCATGGCCTGGAACCAAAACAGATTAAGAAAAGCCCCTAGAATGGAACCAACGGTCACCGCCCCCACAATGGCCAGGGCCTCCTCGATGGAGGCGTAGCGCCAGGCCCGGCGGTACAGACCGAAGAAGTAATGGCCCAGGATGCGCAGGGTGGTGCGGGGCACCAAAAGGGTAAGGAACACTTCCCACTGGTAAGCTGGCACCGGATCATAGCGCAAAAACAGCGCCAGCACATAGGCTACGTTGACCAGGAGCAAATCGATGGCTACAAGATGACCCCAGCGCTTCCATTTCTCCATACCAATCCTCCTAGCGTGGTTCACTGCCCCGTAGATTCGTGGGCGCCTGCCCAGCCCCGCTTTTGGGTTCCTGCCAAATCACCTGGCTGAAGCGCTGATCCTTTTCCAGCTCTCCATACTGCTCCCGGGCCTCCCCCTGGCAGGAGGCGCAGGGTTTCCAGGGGAGCAGCACCGCGGCCGCGGGGGTGCGGTTCCGGGTGGAACTGGTGTAGATCACCCGCCAGCCTGGACAGCTGGGGCAGAGGCGGATGTATTCCTGCTGACTTTCCATGATCTGGTCTGTGTCATAGAAGATCTGCCGGCGCCGCTCAAAGAAGGGTCCCGAACCAAAGACTTCCTTCAGATCCACCTGCCCTCGGGTGTCCCAGAGCTCCTTGGCCTGCCGGCAAATCTCCGCCACCTGCCTGGTGATCTCCCGGCTCTGGCTGCGGCGGCCCCCGCCCGGTTCCCGCACCTTGGAGTAATCCAGGCCCGCCAAGGCCAAAAGCAGTCCCACGTTGATGTAAGGCAGGGCGCTTTCGATGGAATAGCCACCCTCCAACACCACGATATCCGGGGCCAAAAGATCGGTCAGGCGGGCATAGCCCTGGGCGGAAAAGCCCATGTTGGTAATGGGATCGGAAAAGTGGTTATCCTGGCCTGCCGCGTTGATCACCAGATCAGGCTGCCACTCTTCTAGGATAGGCAGGACCACTTCCTCCAGGGCCATGAGCATGCCCTCATCGCCGGTGCCCGGGGGCAGGGGGATGTTCACCGTCTGCCCGTAGGCCGCAGGTCCCCCCCGCTCAGAAAGGAAACCTGTGCCGGGATAGAGGGTGCGCCCATCCTGGTGCAGGGAGATGTGGAGTACGCCGGGATCGTTGTAGAAGATATCCTGGGTCCCATCGGCATGGTGGGCGTCGGTATCCACAATGGCCACCCGCAGATCCGGCCCCAGCCGGGAGCGGAGATGGTCCACCATAATGGCTTCGTTATTGATCACGCAAAAGCCCCTCGCCCCGTGGACGATGCGGTTGGCATGGTGCCCCGGGGGCCTGAGCAGGGCAAAGGAGCGATCAACCACTCCGTCCACCACCAGATCCCCCGCCACCATGGTCCCCCCCGCGGCGATGCGGTGCGACTCGGTGATGTTCCGCTCTAGACTGGGCAGGACCACGTGGGTGCGCAGGATTTCCCCAGGGTCCGCCAGGCGGGGCCGGAACTCCCGGATGCGGGGATGATCAAAGAGGCCCTCCTCCTGGATCTGATCCCTGGTGTACAAGAGGCGCTCCTGCCGTTCGGGATGATCAGGTGTGATGCACCAGTCGAAGGCGGGGAAAAAGACTAGACCCACCACTGGTTCTGTCTTGCCCACGGCCTCACCCCCTCACCCTGCGTACTTGGGGCCGCAGCTGTACCCGCACCATGAACCTTTTGCCCACGGTGCGGAAGCCCCGCACCATCTGGAAGCTCTCCTCTTCCACAACGTAAATCTCCTCGCTCTCCCCCAGGCCCCGCTCCTTGGCCAGCTCCCGCAGGCGCTCTTCCGCGAGGCTGCGGGCCTTGTCCAGATCAAAGAAGAGGGGGCGGGGGATGTCCTCCTGCTGGCCCAGCTCCGGGATGGTGAGCTTGGCCAGCTCGGTGTCCGCGTGCACAGTAAGGCTCAAGGTGGCTGCCGCCGCGGCCGCGCCAATGGCATTGGCCCCGGCGCTGTGGGGCAGCACCTCGTGGGGCAGCTGGAGGGCCTCAGCTAGCTTGGGAATGAACACCGGAGCCGGCGCCCCCAAACCCACCACCGCCTGGGGCCTGAGATCCGGCGGGTTCAGCACCTCCCGGACGGTGTAGAGGGGCATGCCCTCCAGCTCCCGGTAGAGGGATTCCACGGCCTGGGCCAGCTGGTGCACAAAGGCCTCGATGATCTGTTCCGCCAAGGCCCGCCAGGAAAGGCCGAGCTCCCTCCCCTTGGCCTCCAGCGCGGCCTGGGCCTTGGCTCTGGAACCCACCTGGGCCAGCTCCAAGGCGGACACGGCATCTGTGGGGGTAAGCCGCTCCCCGCCGAGGCACAAAGGAGTGCCGGCCCGCCTGGGGCCGATCACTAGGCCCCCCTCGGGGGTGAAATGCAGTTCGCTATCTCCCCCCAGGCCGATGGAACGGGTGAGCACCGCCGGAACCAGGGTGCGGTAGCCGGCGATCACCGCGCCATCCCGCTCAAAGAGAACTTCCCCCTCCACCACCGCGGCCAGATCGGTGGTGGTGCCGCCGATATCCACAATCAGGTAGTTGGGCTCCTGGCGGGAGGTTAGGGCCTGGACACCCATGGTGCTGGCGGCAGGTCCGGAAAGAATGGTCTCGATGGGGCGCTCCACCGATGCCTCCAAGGTCATGGTGCCCCCA
>DGEY01000082.1:26895-28377 GCA_002391385.1 Firmicutes bacterium UBA3914
CAGGGGGATTTGCAGATCCTGCAGAACCCGCCGCCAGGTCTGGACGAAGTCCAGCTGCCGCCGGGCCACGCTGGCATTGAGAAAAGCGGTGATCATGCGCCGGGGGAAGTTCGCCCGGCCGGAAAGCCGGTGGCCCAGGGTAACCAGGCCCCGGTACCATTTGCTCAGCTCAGCGCCGATCTGCTGTTCGTGGGCGGGGTTGCGCTGGGAAAACTTCCCCACAACCGCCACCGCCTCCCCTTCTCCCCTGCCCAAAAGGCCCCTGAGGCCCTGGAGCTCCTGGGGATCCAGGGGATACGCCTCCCTGCCCCGGTGGTCGATATACCCAGACAGCTCGTGGACGGTAAAGGGCAGATCGAGACTGGCCAGGTTCACACCGGGCCCAGGCACCGCCACCACCTGGGTGGGCGCTCCCTTGCCCTCCACAATGGCGTTGGTGGAAAGGGTGGTGGAAAGCTGCAGGCGGCAGGGCCCATCCCCTGGATAGAAGTGCCAAATCTCTTCCAAGGCCTTTCTAGTACTGGCAAACAAGTCCCCATGGTCAGTGGGGACTTTGGCCAGGGCCACTACGCTGGAATCCCTGAGCAGGGCAGCATCTGTATGGGTACCTCCAACATCAATGCCGATCAGGTACAAAGGCAGCCCTCCTTTTACCACCGGTTCGCAGGAGAGCCCAAGCCCTCCAGGCTCGAGACTACCGCGTAAGGCTCACCGCCAACATCCAGAAGAAACTCCCGCTTAATCAACCCCACGTTCTTGGCGTAATACTCATAGAGCACCGTCTCGGGGGCGGCGCGGCTTAGGCTTTTCACCACCACCACATCGTGGAAGACCCCCAGGGGCACTTCCACCACCTGGTTAACCGCGGCAATCTCCCGGGTGAAGTTCTCATCGCTCCAGCTGTGCCCCACCTTAAGGGGCGCTTGGAGCCAGATCAGCTCCACTTCCCGCCCCAGTTCCCTTTCCCGGCGGACCGCTTCATCCAAAAGGCTCCGCTCCTCGTAAAACTCCTCTTCCGCGTAGATCGCCTTGAGCTCATGGGGCCCGTGCTCAACCACCATGGCCAGGTTCGTTCCGCTGAGGTCTTCCAGCTGCAGCAGGCCTTCCCCGGCGAAGGTGATCCGCCGGCTGAAGGCGGCAAACTCCATGCCTGAACCCGCGAAATGATAGGTGGTACCCACCAAGGCCGGCAGGTAGGCGCGCAGGTCAGCCTTCGGCTCTCCTGCCCGCTGCTCCCCCGGCCAGGCCAGGGTAACCAAAACCGCCAGGACCAGCAGGAGCAGGCCCCAAGTAACCTTCTCCCACTTTTTACCTGCCATGCCCTTCGCCTCACTCTATGCGGATTTTCTTCCACCGCCCGGAGCGGTAGCGGAGCAGAATCAAACCGGAACGCAGCAGCTGGTCCGCGACCAAAGCGATCCAGGCGCCGTCCAGGCCCCAGCCCAGTTTATTGATGGCCAGAAGGGCCAGGGAAGGCCGGAC
>DGEY01000082.1:28548-37855 GCA_002391385.1 Firmicutes bacterium UBA3914
GTGTAGAGACCGACGATTTGTCCCCCGAAAAACCAGAAGACGACACCCAAGATGAGCGAGATGATTAACCCCAGCCGGCGGGTATGGTTGCTGTAGCTCTGGGCCATGTCGGGACGTTTCTTGCCTAAGCTCTGCCCCACCAGGGAGGTGGCGGAAACGGCAAATGCTTGTCCGGTCATGAAAGAAAGGGCCTGGATGTTCATGCCCACCTGGTGGGTGGCGTAGGCCAGGGTGCCCAGGGAGGCCACGGTGCGCACATAGATGATGGCGCCGGCCCGCATGGCCGCCTGCTCGAACATGGAAGGGACCCCGATGTTGAAGATATTGTACAGGTGCTGCCACTGGGGCCGAAAGCCGTCCCTCAGCTTCAGGTGTAGATAGTGATCTCCCCGCAGCACCACCGCCAAGGCCATGATGAAGGCTGCCACCTGGCCGATGGATGTGGCCAAGGAGGCACCTGCCACTTCCAGACGGGGGAAGCCCAAGTGGCCGTGGATCAACAGGTAGTTGAAGGTCACGTTCACCACGTTGGCCACGATATTGTAGACCATGGCCACCCGGGTATGGCCTACGCCCCGCAAAGCGGCGGTGATGGTGGCGGTGAGGGCGAAGATGGGCAGGGTCAGCATCTGAATCCGCAGATAGATGGTGCCGCCGGCCAGAGTTTCCGGGTCAGCGGCGCCCATAAAGGCGATCAGCCGCTCGGCGTACACATAACCCAGGGCACCGGCAATGATCGAGAGTATCAGGGATAAAAACAGAGCCTGCCGCAGGATTTCGTTGGCCTGTCTGGGCTTTCCGGCGCCGCGGTAGCGGGCCACCATGGCGGTGGCACCCACATTCATGGCCACAAACATGAGCATGGATAAGAAACGAGGCTGTACGCTCAGCCCCACAGCCGTGATGGCCCAGGGGCCCAACCCCCCCACCATCATCAAGTCCACCATGGATGTCAGTTGAGTTAAGGTCAATTCCACCAGCGACGGCCAGGCAATGCGCAGAACGTCTGCATAGAGCATCTTGGAGGTGATGCCCGCGGGGAGCTTTCTGTTCACCCGCTCCACTTCGATCTCGTCTTTTCCAGGTTCCACCAAGGCCAGAGCCCGGGGGCCCTTTTGCCCCTCCAGCTTCCCCTCGGCCTGCATGGTTTCACTTTGTTCCATTCTATCCTGTTCCTTTACTACGGATGTTCTACCAATGAGGGCGCCAGCCGCTGGCGGCGCGGCTCATCATAATTCTTATTTAGCCATTGCCAGCCCAGTTCCTGCTCCAAAGCAAAAACCAGCAGAAACCCTGAGGTTCATGCTGGTTTGGCGCCGAGATTCAGCGGCCCTGGGTGGTGAAGTACACACCGCTGCGGGGGCCGATCCAGCTGTGCTGGACCTTCAGCTCCAGGCGTCCGTAGGGCACTCCGTAAATATAGAAGTAGCCGTCTTTGTCCGTGCGCACCGTGATGCCCATTCCCACCACGCTCACGCTGGCGTTGGTCAGGGGACGGTAGCGTCCGCCGCGGTGGGGTTTGCTGTCCAAGCGGATATGCTCGGTATAAGGATCGTAGGAAAGATACCCCCACGTCTCACCTTGATAGCGCGGTGCCGGGTCAATCACGATGGGAATGTCCATCCTCAAAAGCAGCCGCCCATCGCAGCCCGCGAGCAGGGCAGCCGCGAGGAGTACAGCCACCAGCAGTCCCTTTCTCATGGCAAGCCTCCTTTCCAAATCTCCCTGCGCTGCATAATATACCATTCGCTCCAATTTGCGCCAATGCGTCCGGAGCCGCGGAAGGCTCAAGCCGCTCCCCGGGGAGAGGCCGGCCCGATGGTGTTGGTCTCATTGACGATGGTCACAGGCAGGGTGAGGTGCACGGTCCCGTGCTCTTCGGCAATCAACCCCAGAAGCACCCGGGCCACCTCCCGCCCCAGGCTATACACGGGCTGCTGCACCGTGGTCAGGGGCGGCGAGAGGTATTTGCCCACCTCAATGCCGTCGAAACCCATCACGGAAACCTGCTCAGGTACTTTCACTCCTGCTTCATTCAGGGCCTGGATGGCCCCGATGGCCATAAGATCGTTGCAGGCCATGATCGCGGTGACATCCCCGGCCTTGATTTGGTCCAGGTGGTTGACCACCGCCCGGTAACCCCCCTGGCGGGTGAAATCCCCGGGCCAGACCAGATCCCGATCCAACTTTAGCCCCAAGGCGGCTAAACCGTCCTGATAGCCCAGGAACCTTTTTTCTGTGGAAACCAGGCCTTCCTCGCCTAAGATCACCGCGATCCGGCGGTGGCCCAGGGCCCCCAAAGCCCGCACGCCCTGGCAGATCCCCCCTCTATTATCACCATCCACCCAAGAAACATCCTCCTTGACCGTGCTGCCCAAGAAAACAAAGGGGACATTGGATTCCTGGAGCAGCACGATGCGCTCATCCTCCAGGCGGGGCTCGGTGAGGATGATGCCGTCCACCCTCCGGTGGGCCACCAGCTCTTCAATGGTCTCGGTTACCCGCTGCTGGCGCACCTGGGGGATCAGCAAACTGAACCCCTGCTCAAAGAGGGTTTCACTCACTCCATGCAGATACTCCAGGAAAAAGGGATCGGCGATGGTGCGGGGCGCGGAGGGAAACATCAGTCCAATGGTTTTCGTGCGCCGCCGGGCCAGGTTGCTGGCCACGGTGTGGGGCCGATAGTTGTAGCGCCGGGCCATTTCCAATATGAGGGCCTTCGTTTCCGGCTTCACCCGGGGATCATCGGAGAGGGCCCGGGAAACGGTTGCTTTGGAGTAGCCGCATATTTTGGCTAGCTCCGCCATGGTAATGGACCCTTTGGTTCTGTTTTGGCCCTTCATCTTCTGCCCACCCCCTGCCTCTGGGTATTCTCTAAACCTGGGGCCAGTTCCTGTTTCCGGCCCGCTGCTCCCTAGGGGAGGAAAATCCTTACCGTTGTGGAAAGATATAGCCAAGGAGGTTGATAATATGGCGTATACACTGCCTTTGGGGAGCAAGGCTCCCGATTTCAGACTTCTAGCCACAGACGGTAAATACTACAGCCTGGGTGATTTCACCAGCGATTACCTGGTCATCTTCTTCACCTGCAACCACTGCCCCTATGTGCAGAACTCCGATGAAGTGACCCGCCGCACGGTGGAGAAATTCCAGAAGCACGGGGTCACCTTCGTGGGGATCAACTCCAACAGCGCCAACACCTACGAGGAAGACTCCTATGAGAACATGGTGAAGCGCATGGAAGAACACCGCTTCCCCTGGGTGTACCTGCATGATGCCACCCAGGAGGTGGCTGAAGCCTACGGGGCGCTGCGCACACCCCACTTCTACGTCTTCGACAAGGAGCGCAGGCTGGTGTACACAGGCCGGGCTGTGGATAACCCCCGCCAGCCGGAAAAGATCACAACCTACGATCTGGAAAACGCCTTAGAGGAGCTCATCGCCGGGAAACCCATCACCACTCCCCTCACCAACCCCATCGGCTGCAACATCAAATGGGACGGCAAACCTGCCCACTGGATGCCTCCTGAGGCGTGCGATCTGGTTTAGGGAGCAAATTTCTCACAGGGGCTGCCTCCCAGGGGGCAGTCCCTGTTTGTTCCAGCGCCGCCTGCCGATCTGTTTTTCCAGCCGCCACTGGGGCGGAGGCCCATCCTCACCCCAATATTCATCGAGCTGCACGATCTTGGCGCCGGCAAACCTGAAGAAGGAGACCGCATGGTGGGAAGACCCACCGTCCACAGCCCACACCCGAGTGGCGGTAATAACCAGATCATCGGAAACCACTTCGATCCTCTCCACCTGGCCCTGCCACTTCCCAGGGTACCCGCAGTTGGCGCAGATGAACTCCTCCACGGAGAACTGCTCCTTGGTGTTGTGCCAGTTGATCACGGCATGTGGTGCGAAATAGGAGCGGAGGCCAGCCTCGTTTTGGGTGGCCACCTCCCGCCAATATTCCCTGACTAACTGCCCCTTGTCCACAGCCCATCCCCCGCTACTTTTCCGCAGGAGCTACAAACTGGCCCCGCAGCGGCTCGCCGCGCTCCACCAAAACGCCATCGACCAGATAGGAGCGGAAAAGGGCCGGCAGACCCTCTCCCCCAGGGAAATCAGGGGTGTTTTGCAGATGGTTATGGAGGTGCGGTTCGCTGGAATTCCCGCTGTTACCGCAGAGCCCCAATAGATCCCCCGGTTCCACCCAATCCCCCACCTGCACCGCCACGCTGCCCCGCTGAAGGTGGGCCAAAAACGAATACTCACCATTTTGGTGGTCGATGACCACGTGGTTGCCCAAAGGCTGCTCGGGGTTCATGCTGCCGGGGATGTTGTCCCCAATGCCATCCACCGCGGCGATCACCAAGCCGGCAGCGGGGGCCAAAATGGGCCGGCCAAAGGCGTAGTAGTCTTCATTGGCGGTGCCGGCACCGGCATGGGAGGAGCCATTTTCCAGCACCAAAAAGTCCAGGGCAAAGCGCTGGGCAGCATCTGCGGCGTGGTAGTTTTGGCCAATGGAGCGCCCGCCCCAATAGACGTACCATTCACCGGTAAAGGGCAGATAAAGCTCGGTCTTGGTCTCGTAGTCCAGAAACTGGCTGGGAGCCTCCTTGGGAACTTGGGTAACATACAGGCCGCCGATCACTTCCCGATCATCAAAAGCCCACTGGATGGCTAGATAAACCTCTACGCCTGGAAATTGGAGCAGACCCTGATACACCCACCACTCCCCTAGGAGGGAGACTTCCTCATGGACCAGCTCCGCCCCGGAGCCAAAGGCGCTCACCACCTGCGCCTGGAACTGCCGGAAACCATCCTCGGTGCCGAAGGCCGCCTGCAGCTCAGGGGAGAACATCCCCCAAAGCTCAGCGGAGGCCCCGCGGAAGAAAAGTTCGGTCAGACCCCGGCCCGTGGCCGCGGCCCCCTGGGCCTCCGCCGGCACCAAGCTCACCGCGATCAGCAGCACCGCCGCTAAACAGCAGAGAAACCTTTTCATGTTCACTTCCCCACCTTTTTATCTATGACAACCGCTCTGCCAAAAAGTCCAAAATCGCCTTGGCACTGGGGGGACAGCCCGGCGCGTAATCCCCCAAGCCCCGGGTACAGCTGCCGATGCCGAGGCCCTGTCCGGTTTTGCCCCTAAACCCCTGGCCGATGGAGAGGGGCCGGGGAACTGAAGGCAGAAGCCCCCGCTCATCCAAGCGGGCCAGGGCATGGATCAAGCTGCCGAAGCAGGCGGAGCAGGCTTGATCCTCCTGCACCAGGCGGGCCAGCCGGGCCACCTTGCGGGTCGGCTGCATGCGCTGGGTTGCGTGGGCTCCCCGCAGGACCACAACTTCCGTGTCCGGCCCAAAGAGCCGGCCCACCCCCAGCTCCGCGGCGAGGGGCAGATAGCCGATCTCCTCGGGGTCGTAGCCCAAAAGGTGCGCCACATAGGAATCCACCAGCACAGGGTCGCTTCCCACCAGAATGCGGTCCATCTGCACGGGGTTGCCCCCTTCTTCGAAGTCCAGATCCCCCATGAGCCCATCCACGATCACCAGATCAGTGGGCACCGCCTTGTTCAGATAGGCGATGGGCTTATGCAGCCCCAACGTATGGAAGCGGCGCTTTTCCTGGTTGGGGATGCAGCCCTTGAGGTTCTTCAGGGCGCAGGTGATCTTGGTCTGGCAGTGGCCCTTAAGGACCGGGAGGTTGATCAAGAAATCCACCCTGCTGAGCTCGTCGCACACCAAGAGTTCCAGCTCCATGACCTTCCTGGGGTGGAAGCTGTCCTTCTGCAAATCCACCAGCTCCACGCCGTACCTTTCGGCCAGTTCCGTGTAGCCGCACACCTGAAAGGCGCGGCGGGTGCTGTCGCCGATCCAGGAGCCTTCCAGCACCACGATGTTTTTGTGACCATGATCCTGCAGGTACTGAATGACCCCCTCCACCAGCTGCGGTGAAGTGGTGGCTCCCTCCCAGGCCGGCCGGGCCACCACCAGGTTGGGCTTTAGCCCGATGCGGGCCCCAGGGGCGATGGACCTGGCCAGGTTGAGGTGCTGGAGAAGTTCCTGGACCATCTCCACGGGTTTGTGTCCGTAACTTACATAGATACCATCGATCATGCTGCTTCGCTCCTTCCCGTCGGGTTTGTTATTCCACCCGCCAAGGGCAAAACCCTTTGCCCCTGGAAAGGAGTCTGGCCCGCGGTATGGAAAATCTACCATAAGCATTCAGCGGGAGGGATCGGGTCATGGAGACGCTTTTCGTGCAGGTGGACGATGGAACCGAGATCTTCGTGCGTAAATGGGCTGAGGTGGAAAACCCCCAGGGCGTGGTGCAGATCGCCCACGGCATGGCTGAGCACAGCGGGCGCTACGGGGGCTTGGCCAGCTTCCTCAACAAGCGGGGGTTTATCGCAGTTGCCAGTGACCACCGGGGCCACGGCCAGACCGGAGAAAAGGCCGGGCTCATGGGCTATTTCGCCCCAGAGCGGGGCTTTGACCGGGTGGTGGATGACCTCCACTTCATCTCCACCAAGACCAAAGAGGAGCATCAGGGGCTACCCCTCTTTCTCTTCGGCCACAGCATGGGCTCCTTCTTGGTCCGGCGCTACCTGCAGAGGTATGGTCAGGCAGTAACCGGCGCGATCATCATGGGTTCCGCGGGTGACCCGGGCTTTGCTGCCCGGCTGGGGAAGCTCATCGCCCGCTGGCAGATGCGCCGGGACCCCACCAAGCCCAGTGCCTTTTTGGACAAGTTAAGCTTCGGCGCTTACAACAAACGCATCGAAAACCCCCGCACCAAGTTCGACTGGCTCAGCAGGGATGTGCGGGAAGTGCAAAAGTATATGGACGATCCCCACTGCGGCATGGTCTGCAGCTCGGGCTTCTTCTTTGACCTGCTCACGGGCCTGCAACTGATCCACGATCCCCAAGAGATCGCGGGCATGCCCAAAGAGCTGCCCCTCCTTGTACTGAGCGGCGAAGCGGATCCCGTGGGCGGCTACGGCCGGGGCGTCCGGCAGTTTGTGGGCCTGCTGAAAAACCACGGCATCACCAATATCGAGCTGAAACTGTATCCAGAGGCTAGGCATGAGCTCCTCAATGAGCTGAACAAAGACCAGGTCATGGAGGATATTGCCAAGTGGCTGCGAATACAAGTGGACAAGCTCCCATAAGGAAGGATGTTTTCTTTGAAGCTGATGCGCCCGGGCGGGCTGCCGCTCTTGATGGCTTTACTTCTGCTTACCGCTTGCTCCACAGGGGGAGGGTCCCTGCCCACCCCCGAACCTTAAAGCGTTACGGGCTATGTAAGGGATGAACAGGGCGCGCCCATAGCAGATGTGTTGATGATCGCTGAGGGACAAAACCCCATGACATCTACCACCCTCAGCGACGGTTCTTACCAGCTCACGGGCCTCACGGGGCCCACGATCATCCGGGCCCAGAAGGACAACTGGATTTTCTCCGAGCCGCAGATGGTGGATGGAGAAAGAAGCGATCTGGACTTCACGGGACGCCTGAAAACCTACCCCCTGTTCATCACAGTTGAAGGGAAAGGCACAGTGAAAGAAAGGCTCCTAGCTTCCGCCGAAGGCGTCGAGTATCCCCATGGAACTACTGTGGAGCTCACCGCCTGGCCTGCGCCTAACTACGAGTTCAGCCACTGGACCGGGGATCTCACGGGCCAGGCTAACCCAGCCCAGATCACCATCACCTCAGAAACCCAGGTTACAGCCGTATTCGTAGGAGGCAGTGCGAACCTCGCGGGAACGATCGGCGTGGAACACAGCTTCCCCCGTTCGGTGGTGGACGTGCAGGAGGCAGCCCACCGGCCCCTGGGGGAAAGCCAGCTAAGCGAGTGGGAAGCGGATCCCACAGAGTTGATCATCGCCTTTGACCCAAGCCTAAGCGAGGCTGAGCAGCTGCAGGTCTTGGCCGATTTGGGCTACGAAATCCTGGATCGTCTGCGGGTGCTCAATGCTTACTTAGTGAGGGACAGCAGCCCTGACCAGCTGGGCATGATCAGTGCCCTCGCCCGGCCCGAGGTTCAGTATGCGGAGCCGAATGCCAGGGTCAGTGTTCTGTCCACAGTTCATCCCACTGACCCCCGCTACCCCGATCAGTGGCACTACCGCCTCATTCGCCTGCCCCAGGCTTGGTCGGTAACCACAGGCAGCACAGCCATCCGCATCGCGGTGCTGGACACGGGCATCCAGCCCAATCACCCGGACCTAGCTAGGCAGCTGGACCAGGAGTACGGGTACAACTTCGTCCAGGGCAGCAGGAATTTCGCGGATGACCGAGGTCACGGAACCCATGTGGCCGGCACCATCGGCGCGGTCACCAACAACGGCCTCGGTGTGGCCGGGGTGCTCTGGGATGTGGAGATCCTACCCGTGAAGGTCCTCTCGGCAAGCGGGAGCGGCACCTCCTGGGCTTTGGCCCAAGGCCTGCTCTATGCCGCGGGGCTCCTGGATGAGCCGGGCAAGCCCTTTAACCCCCGCCCAGCTCAGGTGATTAACCTCTCTTTGGGCAGCCCAGACAAAATGGGGCATGTGGACAATGCCATAGATCTGATCCTGAGGGAAAGCGGCTGCATCATAGTTGCCTCCGCGGGCAATGACTACGGAGCTCCTGTCTACCATCCCGCGGCCCACCCCGGGGTGATCGCGGTGGGTGCTGTGGACTCCGGTTTTGGGTCTAGACCCCGCAGGACCTCCTACTCCAACTACGGCCCAGAGCTGAATGTGATGGCTCCAGGGGGAGACGGGTCGATGGGCGGCGTCTTGAGTACTTACACCGGCGGGAGCTACAGTTACATGGCCGGCACCTCCATGGCCGCGCCCCATGTGAGCGGTGTTGTGGGCCTGATGCTGGCCAGCGGCATCCCCCCGCAGCAGGTAAAAGAAGTCCTCCAAGCCACCAGCATGCCCCTGGGCCCACAGGAGTTCAGCCCCGAATACGGCTATGGGCTGATCAACGCCTACTGGGCGGTAAATGGTGCGGACACCATGCGTCTCCTGGTGGGCAGGAGGGAAGGAAGTGAGATCATCCCGGTGCGGGAAGCGGCGCTGCCTTCCAAGGGCGGCAGCTTCCAGCTGCAGGGGATCCCCGAGGGGGAATACCAGGTCTTTGCCTGGGTGGACGTTCAAACGGGAACGAACACCCTCGAACCTGGAGATTATTTCAACCAGTCCCTGCCAGTGCATTTTGAGGATGGCGCCAGCTATGAGGTCCTGGGCACCGTTTTCGAACTGGATGCGGACCTCAAACCCGCCGGCACAGCCCTCCTGCAGGTTCAGCGCATCAACTAGATATTCCACAGG